>CAZFBR010000005.1:0-41108 GCA_964517215.1 uncultured bacterium | reverse complement strand
GCCGGCCGCCAGGGCGACCCGGGCCAGTCGCAGTTCTTCGTCTCGCTGGAAGACGACCTGATGCGCCTGTTCGGCTCCGACCGGGTGGCGGGGTTCATGACCCGGCTCGGGGTCGAGGAGGGCGAGGTTATCAGCCATCCGTTCATCAGCCGCGCGCTGGAACGCGCGCAGCGCAAGGTCGAGGAACGCAACTTCGACATCCGCAAGAACCTGATCAAGTTCGACGACACCATGAACGAGCAGCGCAGCATTGTCTACCGCGAGCGGCGGCAGGCGCTGGAGCGCGCGGAGATCGGCGAGGTAATCGACGGGTTTCTCGACGACGAGGTGCAGGATCTGCTGGCCTATTACTGCCCGCCGGACAAGCACAGCGACGACTGGGACTGGGACGGGCTCAACCGCGGACTCAAGGCGTCATTCAGCCTGCCGCCGGTGCCGCGCGACAGCGGGCCGCAGGAAAGCCCGGCCGACCTGGTGGCACACACGGTGCGCACGGCCTACGCGGCCCACCGCGCCCGGTTCGGCGCCGCGCGCGCCAGTTATCTCGAAAAGATGGTGCTGCTGCACACGGTTGATGAGCGCTGGAAGGAGCATCTGCTCGGTATGGACCACCTGCGCGAGGGGATCCACCTGCGCGGCTACGGCCAGCGCGACCCGTTCGTCGAGTACAAGAACGAGAGCGCCCGGCTGTTCAATGCGATGATCGAGGGCATCCGCCGCCAGGTGCTCTCCACGCTGTTCCGCGTCGAGGTGGTGAGCGAGGCGCCGGCCATGGCGCAGCCGGAGCGGCGCATGTCATTCGAGCGCGGTCCGCTGCGCGGGTTTGCCCCGCCGCCGCCCGGTGAACAGCCGGATGCGGCGGCAGCGCCCGCAGCGGAGGACCGGCCGAAGCTGGCGCCGCAGCGGCGGGCGCTGCCCAAGGTCGGACGCAACGATCTGTGCCCGTGCGGCTCGGGCAAAAAATTCAAGCATTGTCACGGGCGGATCTGATGCCGCCCGTCCGGAGGTGAGCCCATGCAGGGAACCGATGATTTTGCGGCGTTCGGCAAGGCCTTTGGCGAGGCGTTTACCATCCACCCGGCGGTGGTCGGGGTCATTATCGCCGCCATGGCGGGCCTCATGCTGGCCATGGTGGTTTCCGTCCGCCGCCAGTCGAGTTCCCGGGTGCGCGCCTTTGTGACCATGCTGAAGAAATGGCCGGACAACACCAATGCCGAACTGTACGACATGATCAATTTCGCCCATACCATCAGCCAGCAGCATCTGGAGTCCTATGGCGTCTCGCGCGCGGTGCTGCGCAATTTCGCCGAGTTCTACCAGCGCTACCATGACGCCATCACCCATCCGTTCATCTACGATCGCGAGCGGCTGCTGCGCGCCATGGCCTTCATTGCGCCGGACATGCCGGTGCACCTCATCGAGCATGAGGAAGAGCAGCTGACCCGCATCGACCATCGCGCCGGTGATACCCTGACCCTGCGCCTCATCGGCTGGCAGGTGAAGAAAAACCAGAAACTGCGCCTCAAATTTGTCGGCAAGGAGCGGCTGCTGAAGTTTAAGGCCAAGGTGCTCGATCCGGAGAAGGCGGTGGTGCAGCTGTATGCCTACCGCAGCGAGACGCAGCGGCATTATGCGCGCATCCGCGTGCCGGCGGCGGCGCTCATCCTGCAGCTTGGCGGCGAACAGCGGGAGTTGCCGGTGCTGGATATGAGCATCAAGAGCTTTCTCTGCCGGTCGGACCGGCCGGTGCCGGAGGGCGAAATTCCCGCTGCATTGCGCCTGCCGGCGGCGCCGTTGTACAAGGATTTCACCGTTACCCGGTTCAAGGATGTGGCGCCTGGACAGTCGGTGTTTGTCATTACCCGCATCGCCCAGCCACTGCAGGAGTCGCTGATCCAGTACGTGTTCGATTACCAGCACCGCCACTGACCCGCCAATCTGTTGCTGGCGGTTTGCTCGCGGCGGCTTGGCCGCGGGTTTGCTAGTGGCGCTGAGAATACCGACGGGAGCGACTGTGGGTACGCCGCGCCATCCGCGTGCAATTGATTGTCAACTGGGGAGTCGTCCGCGCCTGCGGCCTGACTGTGCCGCGCAGCGGAGTTGTCCGGGCCGGAACGGTGATCCGCTGAATCCTACCAGCAGTAATTGAGCTGCCCGGTGAAAGCCAGCCGGGCGAAATACGCCACGGCAGCGGTTATGATGAACAGGTTGACAACGAGCGCGGCCACGGCGACCGGCAGGGCGGCGGCAGGCCAGCCGGTGAGCGGCCGACCGGCGGCCCGGGTAGCGGCCAAGGCCCGGCGGGCCAGGACGATACCGGCGACGGCAGCGATGCTGCCAAAGATGCCGCAGGCCAGTGTCAGCGGAACAGCGGCGAGTCCGCAGACCAGGGCAATGGCGGCGGTTCGCCGGCCGGTGTCCGCAACATGGCCGGATTGGGTCGGAATGACTGGTTGCTGCGGCGTGGTGGTGGGAATCACGCCGCCGGCCAGGCCCGGTCAATCCGCGCGCGCAGCGTGCGGCGTTCGCTGTCGTCGAGGAAGGCCGCATCGACCGCGGTTGCGGTGAGGGCGTGGAAATCGCGGTCGGTGAACCCGTAGGCATCCGCCGCCAGCGCATATTCGCCGGTCAACGTGATGCCGCTGACGCCCGGGTCGTCGGTATTGAGGGTGATCCGCAGCCCGTCCCGGTGGTAGTGCGGACAGGGATGCGTGGCGAGCGACGGTACCGCACAGGTCTGCAGGTTTGACGTCAGGTTTAACTCAAGCACAATGCCTTCATCCCTGACCCGCGCATACAGTTCGCGGTCATGCTGCAGGGCGACCGCGTGGCCGATCCGCTCGGCATGCAGCAGGTCAAGCGCCTCGCGGATGAGCGTTGGTGGTCCGGCTTCGCCCGCATGGACGGTGCGATGCACCGCATGCTGTTCGGCATGCGCGAATGCCGCGCGGTGCGGCGCGGCCGGCTCGCGTTCATCGCAGGCCAGATCGATGCCGACCACGCCGCGGTCGCGGAACGCCGCCGCCAGCTTGGCCACGGCCAGCGAATGCTGCGGCAGATGGCGGCAGCAGCAGAGAATGAGCCGCGAATCGGTGCCGAAGGCGCGATTGCCCTGCGCCAGCCCGTGCAGGGCTGCCGCCACCGCGTCGTGCGGGGTAAAACCGTCCGTAGCAACAAGGTGCGGGGCAAACCGCGTCTCGAAATAGACCACATGCTCGCGGGCGCAGTCCTCGCACAGCTCATAGGCCAGCCGTTCAATGGCGGCGGGGGTGCGCAGCAGCGGCATAAAGAAGTCAAAGACGGCGAGGAATTCGGGGAGTGAACGGCAGTCGGGCTGCACCTGGAGGTGGCGGCGGAGTTCAGCGAGGTCTTCCGTCGGCAGCGGCTGGCCGCAGGCCCGGGCCAGGTCGCGTGCCGTGGCGACGCGGAGCGATCCGTCGAGATGCAGGTGCAGGTCGAGTTTGGGCAGGGCGTGCAGGCGGGCGCGGTCGGCCGCGTTCACCCGCGCTCCACCGTCAGCGGCAGCGAACGCATGCTGTTCCCGTCAATGGTCAGGTCAACGGCATACAACCCGGGTGCGGTGAAGCGCAGGCCCTGGATGAGCAGAATCAGATTCGCGACCGACGATTCACGCCCCTGCGGCACGCGGATCTCCATGGTGTTCTCGAGCGGCGGGACGATGGAGCGCCCGTCGGCGTCGATGAAGTTGACCTTGACCGCATGCGGTCCCTGCTCCGGCCAGTTGAAGCGGATGCGGTAGACCACCGCGCAGAGCGGATGGATGAAGGGAAACTGCGAGGTGGTGATGCGGTCAAAGGTGCCGAGCAGGTTCAGTTTCCCCGCCTGCTCGGTGGCGGCGTCGCACAATGCGGCGATTTCGATGTCCATGGGTCAGTCCTTGCTCGCGGCGCGCGGGCAGGCGGCGATCGCGGCCTTGAGTGCGGTGGCGCCTTCCTGGGGGCTGACCACCGTGCGCGGCCCGGCGACGCAGCCGCCTTCGCAGGACATGACTTCGAGGAAGTTGCCCGGGCATTTGCTGGCATAGGCCTTGAGCAGGCGCATGTTTTTGGCGGACAGGCCATCGATGAGCACCGGGCGGAAATCCAGACCGGCCGGGGCGATGGCCTTGACGGCGGCGGTCACCCCGCCACTCGCGGCGAAACCGCGCGCGGCGCCGCTGGCGGCCGCCGTTTCGTCGGCTGCCGGCTCGAGTTCAACGGCGATGTCACTGGCAACAAAAATGGCGTCCAGCTCTTCAAAGGTGAGGACGTAATCGCATTCCGGATGGGTCAGGGCTTCCTGCCGCTTGGCGGTGCAGGGGCCGATGAAGACCGTGAGCGCTGCGGGGGTGTCGCGCTTGACCGCCTGCGCGAGAAGGCGCATCGGCGACGGGGTGTGGGAGACGCAGGGGCGCAGCGCCGGCACATGCCGTTCGACCGCGCTGACATATGCGGGACAGCAGGAGGTGGTCATCAGCGCCGCACCCTGCGCCACCCGCTCGGCGAATTCCTGCGTCTCCGCGAGGGCGGTGAGGTCCGCGCCCTCGGCGACTTCCGCGACGCGGGCGAAACCCAGACGGCGCAGGGCGGCGGCCAGCCGGGCAAAACCGCCGGGAAACTGGCCGTAGACCGCGGGGGCGGGAAGCGCCACCACCGGGGTGCCGGCCCGCAGGTGGCGCAGAACATCGACCAGCTGCGATTTCTCCGCCACCGCGCCGAACGGGCAGGCCATGGCGCATTTGCCGCAGGCGATGCACTGGTCGGGATCGATGATTTCCCTGCCCGACGCGTCCTTGTTAATGGCGTCGACGGGGCAGGCCTCTTCGCAGGGGATGGGGATGCGGACGATGGCATGAAAGGGGCAGACCTGCTGGCAGCGGCCGCAGCTGACGCACTGCTCGGCGTCGATCCGCGCCTGTCGGCCGACCATGCTGATGGCATGCTTCGGGCAGTTGGCCAGACAGGGGCGGGCCATGCAGCCGCGGCAGGTCGAGGTGATCTCGTACCTGCTCTGGACGCAGGCGCTGCAGGCGGCGTCGATGACCGACAGCGTCGGGCCCTCGGGCCGCTCGCGGGCCAGCGCGCGGCGCGCATAGTCGGCCAGCGGGGTGGCGTCGTCGTCGGTTTCGCCGGCGGCAAAGCCCAGCGCGGCGAGGACGCGGTAGCGCAGCACCGCCCGGTCGTGATAGGTGCAGCAGGTCAGCGACTGCGCCCGGCGCGGGCGCATCTCAAACGGCAGACGGTCGACGGTCTCGACCAGGGTGCCGTCAAACATGGCGCGCGCCACGCGAATGAGCACCCCCTGGCGGACCAGGGTGGCGAAGTTCTCGTTATAGGCCATGACAGTTTCCTCCGCGCGGGGTGCGCCGGCTCACAGGCCCATGGCGCGATTAACGTCGGCGATGGTGCGTTCGGACCGGGCGCGGCAGCGCCGCCCGCCCTCGCGCAGGATCTCCTGCACCCGTTCCGGTTTCGCCCGCAGCTCCGCGGCCCGGGCCTGGATCGGTTCCAGCTCGGCGATGAGCCGGTCGGCGAACTCGCGCTTGCAGTCGACGCAGCCGAGCATGCCCGCTGTGCAGGCGCCCGCAATCTCCGCGCAGCGCGCGGGAGGGGAAAACTGTCCGTGCAGGGTGAAGATATTGCACACCTCGGGATGGCCGGGATCGCTGCGCCGCAACCGCGCCGGATCGGTGAAGGCGGAGGCCAGTTTCTTGCGGATGCTGTCGGGACTCTCGGTCAGGCCGATGGCGTTGTTGAGCGATTTCGACATTTTGGCCTTGCCGTCGAGCCCGCGGATGCGCGGAGCGGTCGAGAGCAGCGGCTTGGGCTCGGGGAAGACCTCGCCGAAACGGTGGTTGAACCGCCGCACAATCTCGCGCGTCAGTTCGAGATGCTGGACCTGATCGTCGCCCACGGGGACCACTTCCGCCTTGTACAGCATGATATCCGCAGCCATGAGCACGGGGTAGGTGAACAGTCCGGCATTGATGTTGTCCCGATGCTGCTGCGCCTTGTCCTTGTACTGGGTCATGCGTTCCAGGTCGCCGATGGGCGTGATGGTGGTCAGCCGCCACATCAGCTCGCTGTGCCCGGGGATATACGACTGCTTGAACAGGGTGCAGCGTTCCGGGTCGAGTCCGCAGGCGAGCAGCACCGTGGCGGTCTCCTGCACCCGGCGCGGCATTTCCTTCTGGTCATACTCGATGGTCTGTGCATGCAGGTCGACCACGCAGAAAATCGAGTCGTAGTCCGATTGGATTTTTACCCAGTTCTTGATGGCGCCGAGGTAGTTGCCGATATGCAATTCGCCGGTCGGCTGGATGCCGCTGAACAGCACTTTCTTGCCCATGATCAGATTTCCGCCTTTGTCTGTGATGCCGCCATTATACACCGCCGGCGGGGTGCGGTCAAAAAGGAGAACGGTCAGAGCCGGGGCAGCAGGCGCTGGTAGAGGGCGAGCACGGCGGCGGCATGCCGGGCCGGGGCAAAGCGCTCGCGAAACGACGCGGTAAACGGGGCGATGGCGTCGCGCAGGAGCTGCGGCTCGCGCAGGGCGCGGGCGAGCCGGGTGGCGATGGCAGCCGGTTCCCGTTCCGTGAAGTGGCAGGCGGCGGGCAAACCAAGCTCAGCCAGCCCGCCGACGGGGAAAAAGAGCGGCGGGCAGGCGGCGAGCACCGCCTCGACCACGGTGCGGCCGAACCCCTCGCTTTCGCTGGCGCTGGCGGCCACGGTGGCGGCGGCGAGCACCGGGGTAATGTCGTCGAGATGCCCCAGCCAGCGGATATTGGTGAGCAGTCGTGCGCGGGCCTGCTGCTCCAGATCCGCCCGGCAGGGTCCGTCGCCGGCGATCAGCCAGAGTGCGGGCTGCAGGGTCTGCAGGGCGGCAGCAGTTTCGATCAGCAGCTGCAGGCCTTTGCCCGGGTCGAGCCGGCCGATCACGGCGATCACCGGCACATCCGCCGGCAGCTGCCAGCGGCGGCGGCAGTCCGCCAGCTGCTCCGGCGTTATCGCGGCCGGCGGGACGACGCCATTGTCGATGATGACGGTGCGGGCGCGCAGCCGCGCAGGCACACAGCCGGCGACGGCGTGTGAAATGCAGATGATGGCATCGGCGCGGGCGGCGGAGAACTTCTCCTTCAGGCCCCACGGGCCGACGGTGCGCAGGTGCCAGATCACCGGCCGGTCGGCGGTGCGCACCAGCGCGGCATAGCCGGCCGCGCGCGGCGTTTGCGCGTGCAGCAGGCCGATGGCATGGGTCCGGCAATAGCGGCGCAGTCCGGCGGCAGCGGTAATCGGGCCGGTGCCGGGATCAAGCGGCGGCAGCGGCAGGATGGTGACCGGCAGCCGGCGCTGGCGCAGCGCCACCGCCAGGGGACCGTCCGCACCGAGGATGGCGTGCGGGACCAGGGTATCCGGGGCGTGGTCGAGAAACTGCAGAAAGCTGATCTCGCCGCCGCCCAGTCCGGCGCGGTGGTTGAGGTAGAGGATGTTCATCGGGCGCTTTCAATAATGCCGGACAGCTTGCGGGCGAGGGCGTCCCAGTTGAATTCGGCGATGGCGCGGGCGCGGCCGGCGGCACCCAACTGCCGGCTGAGGGCCGGTTGATCCGCAAGCAGGGCCAGCCGCGCGGCGAGCGCGGCCTGATCGCCCGGCGGCACCAGAAAACCGGTTTCCTCGTTGACGATGGCGTCTTCGGCGCCGGTGCCGGAACAGCCGATCACCGGCACCCCTGCCGCTGAACCCTCCAGATAGGCAATGCCGAACCCTTCAACCGAGCCGTCGGGTGCGGGGACACTGGGCATGACCATGACATCAGCGGCGGCGTAGGCGAGCGGCAGTTCCGACTCCGGCAGATTGCGGATAAAGCGCACCCGATCGGCAATCCCCAGTGCCTGCGCCTGGGCGGCGAGCGCCGGGTATTCCGGACCGTCACCGACCAGGCAGCAGCTGCAGCCGGTCCCGCGCGCCACCAGGGCAGCGAGGGCGGCGAGCACCGCGGCATGGCCCTTGTGCGGCACCAGCCGCGCCACGGTGAGGAACAGGGGCCCGTCCGGCAGGCCGAGTGCGGCGCGCCATGCGGTATGACCGGGCAGTTCGGGTTGGAACCGCTCGCTATCCACCCCGTTGGGCACTACGCGAATGTGATCGGGTGACAGGCCGGCGCGCACCAGGTGCTCCTTGGTGTAGCGGCTGACGGCGAGCACGGCGGAGCAGCGGCGCAGGGTGGCCAGTTCGAACTGGGCGACGGACGGTTTTTGCAGCGGTTCGCGCACATCGAGACCGTGGGCGACGATGAACAGCGGCACGTTGGCCAGCCGCGCCGCCGCGCGGGCGGCCCAGCCGCAGGGCGACCAGGTGTTGGCGATGATGGCGTCGGGCCGGAAGGAAAAGGCGTGACTGACCATGGTCAGCCGCAGCCGGGCGCCGGCCAGCCGCCAGTTGCGGTGCAGACGGTATGAATGGAATTCAGTGCCGGGCATGGCGTGGGCGCCATGCGGCGCCAGCACCCGCACCGAATGGCCGACGCGCGCCAGGGCGGCCGTCATTTCCGCGGCGTTGCGCTCCATGCCGCCGATGGCCGGCGGATAGTCACGGGTCAGGTACAGCAGGCGCATGGTCATTCCCCTATGCCGGCGAGCCCGGCGTATCCGGATACCGTCGATTCGAAAAAAACCTCGGCTGCGCCGCCGCGCCGCGGCAGGCCCAGTGCGCGATAGCGGGCCAGACCCTCGGTCGCCGCCACATAATCCTTGGCGGCGAGCTGGCTGGCAAACAGACCGAGCAGCGCGAGCTTGCGCTCAAGCACCGGGCTGATATCGACGATGACTCCGGGCATGAGCGGGGTCCAGACCTCGTACAGGTAGAGCGGCAGCGGTTGCGGCAGCGCCTGCAGCTGCGGCAGCAGCAGGCGGGGCAGGGCGAGGTGGGCGGGATGATTGTCGTGCGGATGCGGCAGATAGACCTCGTCCCAGTCGCCGGCGAGCAGGCCGCCCGGCAGCGCGGCCCCGGCCGCCACCTGCTCCCGGTCGGGCAGATTGGCAAAGCGCAGGTCGCGCCACCCGGCGCGGTCGCGCACCGCCTCCGCCTCGCGGCAGCGCACGGCATTGCCGCCGCAGAACACATAGGCAACGGTGATTTCGGCGCCGGCATCGTGCAGACGCAGCAGGGTGCCGCCCGCGCCGATGATTTCATCGTCGATATGCGGGGCGATGACCAGCACCGAGGCGGGGGCAAAGGCAGTCCGCTCGCGCGGGCGCGGCGCATACGGCCCCGCCAAGGTCCGCACCCAGGCGGCGCGCGTCCGCAGCCGGCGGGTCGCCCGCAGCAGGCGTCCGGGGAGCAGCTTCTTGGCCAGTCGCCTCATGGCTGCCGCCAGTGCAGCAGCCAGTCGCCCCGGATGCTGTGGATGATCTCGGTTCGGCCCGGCCAGGTGCCGGTCAGCTGCTGGAGATCCGCGGGGGTGTAGTAATACACCGGGCAGCGTTTGCTCGCCAGCCACAGCCGGCGCAGCCAGCCCTGCCAGGTGCCGGCGCGCGGAAAACTGACGATCAGTTCGCGCCGGGCCAGTGTCCGCAACCGTTCCAGCAGCGGGCCGGGCACGGCCACATAATCGAACAAGCCGATCGCCAGCACCAGATCCGCCGGTTGCAGGGTGAGCGTCATGAGGTCGCCGGCCAGAAAACGGCAGCGCGCGGCGACGCCGGCGGTCTGCGCGCGCCGGGTGGCCAGATCGACCATGGCCGGGGCAAAATCGACGCCGAGGGCGGTGAGCCCGCGCCCGGCGAGCGCGACACAGTATTTGCCGCCGCCGCAACCCGCGTCGAGCAGGGAAGTGAGCGGCGGCCGGGCGGCGGCGGCCGCGGCCATGACATAGGCATAACGTTCGCGCATGCCGCGGCGGAACACCCGGTCGATCAGGGCGGCACAACCGCCGCGGCGATCATGAATCGCGTCGAAGTCGGCTGCGGTGCGGTGGAAGTATTCACTGACCTGTCGGCTCACGGCCGGACCTCCGTTACACTGCCGAACGGGAACTCCCGCACCAGGCGGGCCAGCTTCGGCAACATAGCGTCAAGTTTATAATAATACGTCGCCGCCTGCCACCAGGGCATGGTCAGGCGCGCCTGTTCCGGGACGACCTCGCGCGGATGCAGGTAGACGATTGCGGGCCGGCCGGCGCGGTTGCACGCGCGAATGCCGTGCGCCACGACCGGGTACGGCCAGCAGCGCAGGTAGAGGCCGCCGGAGAAGGGCAGGTTGAGCCCGGCGCAGCGCAGCGTCGAGACGGGAATCTCGCGCAGGCCGCAGCGGTCGTGCGGGAAGCGCGGCCAGCCGGGCGCGCCGCCCAGATAGTTGACGATGGGAAAGGACGAGCAGTCGTAGTGCATGCCGTAATCGCGCATGACGTCGAGCGCCCATTCGCTGCGGCGGTCAAGGGTAAAAAACGGCGCGCGGAAACCGCGTGACCGGTGCGGGCGGCCGAGCGCGGCGCTGATGGCGGCGTCGGTGCGCGTTAGTTCATCCCGGAACTCGTCCGGGGTGAGCAGCCACAGCCGGCGGTGCGACCAGCCGTGCGCGGCCAATTCATGGCCGGCAGCGGCAATGGCGCGGATCAGCGCAGGATGCTGCTCGGCAACGGGACCGAGGACGAAGAAGGTGGCACGGACCTGCTGTGTGCGCAGCAGGTCGAGAATGCGGGCAGTGCCGTCGATGATGCAGCCCTGCGCGGCGCTGGCCGCCCAGGCCGACCGGTTGTCGAACTGGGTGCCGTGGTATGAATCCTCAAGGTCGATGGTCAGGATGTTCTTCACGGCCGCACCGCAAAGAGCCCGAGCTGGATGCGCGTGCGCGGAATGGCCCAGTCGCCGAGCCGGACCAACCGGCCGCGCAGCGGGGCGAGTTCCCCGGCGAGGATATACGGTTCGGCGCCGGGGCCGGCGGTTTCCAGCAGCAGAAAGCCGATCTGCTGCCGGGCGATGCACTCCGGGGTGAGATGATAGGTGGTGTAGGTGCGCAACCGGTTGTGCAGGTTGACCGACGGGGCGTACCAGCCGCCGATAGTGGCGTCGGGCGGCACCAGTCGGGCCAGTTCGCTGCCGATGACGGCCAGCCGGTTGTCGCGCGCCTGCCAGGCCTGCGCTGTCTGCAGCCCGTTGACGGTGAGGATGCCGAACATGAGCAGGGTCAGCGTCGCCGGCGTCGGCGACCAGCGCCAACGCCGCAGGACGGGGGCCAGCGCCAGACTGAATGCGCCGAACGCGGCTGCGACGGCGAGCAACTGCCCGCGGGTGGCGGCGATATTCAGCAGCGAGCGGCAGCCCACAAACATGGCCGAATAGGCGGTGACGGTGCTGACCGCGAACCAGGCCAGCAGGCGGAACCAGGCCACGGGACGCGGCGCAAAGCTGCGCCGCGGCAGCCACAGCGTCACCGCCAGCGCGATCAGGAACGGGGCGGTGACCAGCTGGTAGCGCAGCGGATTATAGCGGATGAAGACGATGGACAAGTACCAGGCGGCGAGCGAGCAGCCGGCGAGCAGCTGCAATCGCGATGCGACAGACCGCTGCCAGAACAGCAACCCGGCCGCCAGCCAGGCGGAAAGGGTCAGGAACGGCATGCGCCAGAAGAAGTTGCTTTCCACCGGCAGCAGCAATTCGTGCAGGCCGAACTGCGGGTGGTCATATCGGGTCATCTTGTCGGCGAAGGTCGCCAGCAGCGCGGGCGGGCGCACGGCGATGACGATGCCCGCCGCGGCCAGCAGCAGCAGCGCCAGCGGCAGCCAGAACCAGCAGCCCTCGCCCGCCAATGCGTGGCGGTTACGCCGCCATTCGGCGAGCGATACAATGGCCAGCGCCGGGAGAATGAATAGTGCGGAATATTTGGCGGCGGTTGCCAGCAGCACCAGGACCAGCAGCAGCAGATGCCGGCGGACGGTGGCGGGCTGCAGGCGCACGATCAGCAGGGCGGCGAACAGGGGGAGCAGCGTGTTTTCCAGCAGCGGCACGCGACCGAGCAGGAGCAGCGGTGCGGCGACTGCAAACCAGAGCAGCGCCAGCACGCCGGCGCGCGGCCCGGCGTGGCGGGCCAGTCCGGTCGCCAGCAGGATGCCGGTCAGGGCGGCGAGCAGCGCGCAGAGCCCGGCAGTAACCGCGGGCGCATAACCGAACAGCGACCAAGCGAGCCATACCAGGGCGTGGGTGACCGGAAACAGTACCCGGTTGTCCCAGTCGCCGACCAGCGGCTCGCCGGTGAGTACCAGCGACCGCGCGTTGTTGAGGTAGAATCCGGGATCGGTGTACTCGCCGCGGCTGAAGCTCAGGTAGGGCGGATCGAGTTCGGGCAGGGCGGCCCGGGTCAGGATGATGAATAGCACCAGCAGGCAGGTGGCGAGGCGGCTCATTTGCGCGCTTCGATGCACATGCCCGCCCCGATGGCGGGATCCTCGCGGTAGATTCGCTTGAACACATGCGTTTCAACGGCGGCAAGGAAACGGCGGGGGAGCACCGCCCACCGGCCCCAGAGCGCTTTGTTCAGCCGCGACGGCACGCTCATCGGCAGCAGGAGGTCGAACAGCCACATCGCCCGGCGCGACAGGTAGAAGCTGATGCGCACGTCATGGAACCCCGCCGCCTGCAGCATGGTGGTCCACTCCTGCGGGGTCAGCATGGTGTAATGCTTGAAAACGCGGTTGATCGTGTCGGCATACCACTGCGCCAGTCGCGGCAGGCTGAGCCGGGTGCAGGCCGCGTACCAGAACAGATACGAGCCGTACAAGTGCGAGTGCGTGGTCAGAACATATTTGCCGCCGGGGCGCAGGACGCGGTGGATCTCGCGCAGCGGTTCCGTGTGATCGCGCACATGCTCGACCACGCAGTTGCTGATTACCGTGGCAAAATGCCCGCTGCGGAACGGCAGCCGGCTGGCATTGGCGTTGGCGCGGGCGCGGTAGCGCTCGGGGAGCGACCGCTTGCGCAGCTCGATGAGGTCGAGGTCGATCCCGACATCGATATCCTGGAAGAAGACAATCGAGGCAAACAGCCCGTCGCCGCAGCCGATATCGAGGATTGGCGGTTGCAGCTCGCTGCGGCGGAACAGGCGGCCTTCCATGCTGCGCACCAGGGCCAGTGCGGCCGAGGTGTGCTCAAGGTAGTCGAACAGCACGTTTTCGTCATCGCGGATGTTGTGGATCAGCCGGCGCTTGACGGTCCAGTAGAAGGCGAGCAGGATGACGACCAGCGTGAGCAGGGTGGTGACGATGCCGAGATGGAGGTCGCGCGGGACGAAGCGGAGGGTCAGCGTGTGCCGGCCCTCCGGCACCCAGGTGGCGAGGAAATAGTGGAAGCCGCGCCAAGTGGCGTGCGGCCTGCCGTCAAGCTCGAACTGCCAGAACGGATAGTAGTTTTCCGCTACGGAAATGTAGGCAGGTCCGCTGGCGGTGATTTCCCAGGTGCGCAGGTCGGGGAGGAAGGTGCGCGGCTGGATGGTGACCGTTGCTGGCGGCAGTCGCTCACCCAAGCCGGGCGGGAGGTCGGTGTCCGGCGGCAGGAGGAGCGCGGCCGGCCGGTTGCCGGCGTAGAACTGCGGGTCGCGCAGTTGCGCCACGGCGGGCGCCAGTTCGCATAGCTCGCGCCGCGCGAGCGCGGTGATGAACGGGCAGGCGGCGGTATTGCGGTACAGGGTAAACTCGCCGTCCCGGGCGAGGGGGAGGGCGGTGGTGGTGTCGATTGGCAGGCCGGGCCGGGCGATCAGATAGCGGGTTGCCATCAAGCTGAGCAGCGGGGAAGCAAGGTTGTGGACGGCAACGCTGGAGCGGGCAACGGCGTCTCCCGGTTGCGCACCATCGATGACGCCGGCAAGATCGCCAAAAGGCATGATAATGATGCCACCGTACCCGTCGATGCAGGGCAATTGCTGCGAGGTGCCCTGATTGAACGAGAGGTAACAGTTTTGGGCCAGACGGTAATGTTCACGGAAGCCGGCGGCGTCAGCGCGGAGGCGGTCAAGCAGCGGGCGCTGCGGGTTGTAGTGGGTGGTGTCGCGGAAACGCAGGATGCCGGTGTTGCCGGTGAGATAGGGGCCAAGCAGGAAGATCAGGAGCAACAGTAACCAGAGCCGTGTGGGGAGGCGCTGGCGTAGGAATAGCAGCAGGGTGAATCCCCCGAAGAGCAGTAGCATAACCAGCAGCGCCTGTTGGGCTGCCGCCAAATTGCCGGTCTGCAGGCGTTCGAGATAAAATGCCAGCGGCCGTGACTGCCCGTAGCCGTGCCGGTAGGCGTGAATAAACAGCGTGCGGTACCAGCTGATGAACCACGCCGGGCGCAGGGCAAGCAGGGCGTAGAGCAGACCGCTGCCCGTGGTGGCGGCGGTAGCGAGCAGCGCCAGCCAGCGGAAACGGCGGGTGCGGTCGAGCAGCAGCGGCAGCGCGCTGGCCGCGAGTGTGGCGGCGAAGAACACGTAAATCAGCAGAAAGCGCTTGGGCCCGCGGAACAGGGAAAAGCCGGGCACCACCTTGACCAGCAGGGTGAACAAAGGCGAAAATTTTCCCAGCGCAATCAGCAGGGAGAGCAGGATCATGCCGGCGCAGAACCAGGGAAACGCCCGGCGGCGGGTGAGGGCGACCAGCAGCAGCAGCGGGGTGAGCGTGCCGAGAAACAGGAAGGGGACATCGGCATTGGGCGCCCAGCCGTTCAGCAGGGTTCGGCTGAACAACTGGGGCAGCTGGTCGGGGGTCAGGGAAAAGCTGGTAACGAACCGCCAGGAGAGCGAGGCGGTGCGGGTGGAGAGCTGGGTGGCATACCAGGCGGGGAAGATGCCGATCGCACTCAAGCCGACGGCCAGGGCGATGACGGCGCCGAAACTCGCCATGATCTTCACTGCTCGCTTGCGCTGGCCGGCCCACAGCAGTTGCAGCGAGGAAAACATGTAGAACAGGACGAAACTGACCATGGTATAGAACGTGAACTGCACATGCCCGGCGAGCAGCATCATGGCCAGGGCCAGGGCGAGCAGCAGCGAACCGGCGATTTCCGTGCCGTCGACAACCACCTGGCCGGCATAGAAGATCAGCGGGATCCAGACGACGGTGCGCATGACGTTATCGATATCGTTGACGTGGATCAGGACGAACGGGCTGAAGGTGAACAGCAGTGAACCGAACAGCGCGGCACTGTACGGTAGTTTGATCCGGCGCAGCCACAGGTACATGAACAGGCCGCAGACGAGCAGATGCAGCATGGCGCCCCAGACAAATTGGTCAGGCACGGTCAACCCGCCCAGTAGCAGGGAAATCGGATAGAACGGACTCCACAAGGGCATGGCATACAGCGGATATCCGCCGTAGTTGTACGGACACCAGTAATCATAGCGCCCGGCCAGGCGCGATTCCTGAAGAAATTGGCGCAAGGGATAGGAAAAACTCGCATAGTCGTTGTTGGTCAGGTAGAGCCCGGCGCGGAAATAGGGCGCAAAGAGCGCGGCAATGCACGCGATGAGGATGGCGCCGAGCAGCAGGGCATGGGTGCGGCGGCGCATCAGGATGTTTCCTTCCGGGCGTAGACATTCATCAGGCCGACGCCGGCGATCGGGATCAGCAGTCCGTCTGCCTGCCGGCCGCCGGCCATGGTCAGCAGCCGATGCAGGCGCGGGGCATAGCGTTCCAGCTTCTCCCGGGCATAGCCGACGCGGAGCCAGCGGACATGCGGTTCACGCCGGCGGATGACGTACCCGTGGTGCGCCAGCAGCCGGGCGAGCGTGGCCGGGGTGAAGTGCGCGACATGCATGCGCATAAGAAAGGGATAGCGTCCGCCGAGCAGGCGGGCGGCAGGCGCGGCCAGGTTGTGCGTCGACAACGCCAGCCAGCCGCCCGGCATGCTGTGCGCGGCGATGGCGGCGATGGTTTCGTGAGGTGTGGGCAGATGTTCAAGCACATCCCAGAGGGTGATGAGGTCGAAATGCTGCCCCGTCGGCAGGTCGGCCAGCGTACTGCCGGCAACCGTCAGACCGTGTGCGGTACGCGCGTGTTCCGCCGCCCAGCGCGACGGTTCCAGTCCGGTTACCGTGTAGCCGGCGGCCCGGGCCTGCGCCAGAAACTGGCCGGTATAACAGCCGACGTCGAGCACGGTCGCCGGCGGCGGCGCCAGCCGCCGCAGCCGGGCGAGCAATCCGGCGAACGTCCGCTGCCGGCCGGCGATCTCGGCCAGATAGGTGTGATCGACGACCGCGGTGTAATGCTGCAACAGGGTGTCGGCGGTCTCGCAGGGATTGCTGTAGATCATGCCGCAGCGCCGGCATTGCACCACCTGCAGGTAATCGCTCCAGTAAATATTGGTGCAGGCGAAGGCCTCCGCCGCATCATCGGGTCGCAGGGCGCCGCGCCAGCGGATGATGGCGTCTTCGGCGCCGCAGAGCGGGCAGAGAACCGGCTGCCACATGGCTTAGCCGCGGATCCGCAGGCGCACCACGGTGGCCAGCGCCTTGAAAATCTCCTGCCGCGAGATTTTCGATTTTCCTTCGCGCCGGTCGACGAATACGATGGGAATTTCACGCACGCGCGCGTTCGCCTGCCGGCAGCGGTAGAGAAACTCGAGCAGGAACGAGTAGCCGTTGGAGCGGATGGCGGCCAGATCGAGCCCGCGCAGGAAGGCGGCGCGGTAGAGGCGGAAGCCCGCGGTATTGTCGTGCGTGGTGAACCCGAGCATGGCGCGGGCGAAGGCATTGGCGCCGCCCGAAAGCAGCTGCCGGTGCACGCCCCAGTTGACCGTGCCGCCGTCCGGGACGTAGCGCGACCCGATGACCAGGTCGGCGTCGGGTGCGGCCGCGGCGAGGGCGGGCAGGTATTTCGGATCATGTGAAAAATCGGCGTCCATGGTGCCGATGAATGCGTAGTCGCGTGCCAGGCCCCAGGTCATGCCGGCGACGTAGGCGGTGCCCAGGCCGAGTTTGCCCGCCCGAGACAGCAGGTGGACGCGCGGGTCCTGCGCCGCCAGCGCCTGGACCAGCGCACCGGTGCCGTCGGGCGACGCATCGTCAACTACGACGACATGCAGGTCGACCGGCTGGGCCAGCAGCTCCCGGACCAGCCGTTCAATGTTCTCACGTTCATTGTAGGTGGGGACCACCATCAGCAGCCGCATGCGCTCATGCTCCTGTGCAGCGGAACTTCAGCAGCACCCACAGCGTGATGATGCCGTCCCGCCAGCCGATTTTCTTGCCTTCCACGTAGGTGCGCGGGTTGAACCGGACCGGAACTTCATGGATGGTGATGCCGCGCAGCAGCAGCTTGGCGGTGACCTCCGCACAGAAGTCGAACCCGTCGCATGCAAGATTGAGCGAGCGCAGCAGCGCGGTGCGCATCACCTTGTAGCCGGTCGCCTCATCGGTGAGTCGCGCGCCGAACAGCAGGTTGGTCCAGCCGGTTACCAGGGTGTTGCCCAGCCAGCTGACCAGGCGATAGCCCTCGCGGTTCTGCGGCAGCAGAAAGCGCGCGCCGTAGACGACCTCGGCCGTGCCCGCCTGCAGCGGGGCGAGCAGGGCCGCATAATCGTCGGGATTAAGCTCGAGGTCGGCGTCCTGCACGACGACGATGTCGCCCCGGGCCATTGCCAGCCCCGCGCGGATGGCGGCGCCCTTGCCGCGATTGCGGGGCTGGAGCAGCACGCGCACGTCGTCGCCGGACAGGCCGGCGAGCAGGTCGCGCGTGCCGTCGGTCGAACCGTCGTCGACGACAACAATTTCCTTCGGGGTCGCCTCGGCGCGAACCCGGCGGATGATCTCCAGGATGGTCTCCCGCTCATTGTAGACGGGAATTATGACGCTGATCATGGCTGCTGCACTTCCACCAGTTCCGTATGCTGTCCGGCGCGGAAGACCGCCCGCGGCTGCAGGCCGCTGGCCGCCAGGGCCGGACGCAGATAGCGGTTCGCCAGCGGCCCGCCCGTCATCAGCTCGTCGACGAGGATGTGGGTGACGCCGTACTGCGCGACCAGGGCGGTCAGCGGTCCGCTGTCCGCCAGCAGCGGATACTCCACCGTATGCCGACTGGCAAGCAGGTAGGTGAGCCCCGGCTTGCGGCAGGCGATGACCGCCGTCGGCGGCAGATGCTCCCCTGCCCAGCGCGATGCGGCGTAATACGCCTGCCAGTGCGGCAGCAGCGGCTGCGTGCGCGCAGTATAGCTTACCTGCAGCGTCGTCGCCAGCGTCAGGATGAAGAACGCGGCCCAGGCGAGCCGCCACGGGAGCCGGCGCGGGACACCGTGCATGCCGTCAAACAGGTAGCCGTAGAGCAGCGGGGTGAGCGGGATGAGATAGCGCGGCAGGCCCGACTGCCAGGCGATGAGGATCAGCGCATACAGGGCGACATAAATCTCCGTCAGGGCGCAGCACTGCCGGCAGCGCCGCCGGAAACCGCGCAGCAGCAGCAGGGTCAGCAGTGCACCGGGGACGGCCTTGAAGATGAACTGCGGATTGAGGGTGCCGTCGGCTCGGTGCGGGTCGATCCCGTGGAAATAGGGCATGAGGAAGAACTCGGGCAGGCGGTTCAGCGCGTATTCCAGCACTCGCTTGCCGCAGCGCTGCGCGAATTCCGCGGGGGAAACGCTGCCGGCTGCCGGATCGTACTGGTTATGCATGCGCGTCAGGCTGAAATAGATGTTTTCGTGGAGATTGAGCACCAGCAGATCAAAGGCCAGCAGGGCCAGCACTGCGGCAAAGACGAGCAGCAGCCGGCGGCGGCGGCGGTACAGCAGGGCGCAGAGCGGCAGGGCCGCCAGCAGGGCGTACCCCAGCTCCTTGAGGTGAATGAGCAGATAGAGCCCGAGCGCGAGCGGGAGCCAGTGCCAGCCGCCGCGCCGCGACCACCGGTGCAGGCCGTGCAGCAGCAGCAGCGAGAGGAAGAGAAAGGGGATTTCCGTCAGAATCTGGTTGGTGTAATCGATGAGATAAGGATTAAACAGCACCAGCAGCAGCCAGAGCGCGCGGTCGCGGACCTGCCCGAACCGGCGCAGGAAGAGCGCCAGCCCGATGAACGCAAGCCACGGAACCAGCTTGTAGAGCAGGTAGCTCCCGGGGACGAGCCGCTCGAACGGGAGCAGCAGCAGCGGCAGGGTGAAGGTGCGGTAGCCGCTCGGTTCGGGGACGGGGAAATGCATCCAGGCCAGACCGTGCCCGCCGATGATTCCCTGCGCGAACTCGACATAGGCGGCGTCGTCGCCGTTGGGCCCGATCTGGCCGTTCAGGGTGATGGTGGCCAGTGCAATGGCGCAGAGCGCGATTAGCAGCGTGGCGCGCTGTCGCCGCCCTGCATCGTCCGGTTCGACTGGTGCGATCAGGCAATGCGGGCCGCCGGCCGGGTGGTCGGTGTGCCGGGAATGGAGGCTCATGGTCGGGCCACCTGCGCATAGGCCGCCAGCAGCTGGTCCAGATACCGGTCGGTCGGGAAGCGGGTGATATAGCGCTGCTGCCGCGCCAAGCCGGCCTGTCCGGCTGCCGCCGGATCATCCAGATAGTGGCGGACGCGGCCATGGAATGCGGTACGGTTGCCGGCAGGGATGAGATCGTCACCGTCGAGCCATTCGCCGACGGCACCGACGTCGTAGGCGACGGTCGGACGCGCATAGGTGGCGGCGAGGAAACCGACCAGGCCGAATGATTCGGGCTGATGCGACGGCATGACCAGACAGCAGCAGGCGCGCAGCAGCCGGTCGCGGGTAACGCCGTTTTTCCCGCTGTCCCAGGTGAGCTGTGCGGGATGTGCGGCCGCCAGCTCGCGCACCCGGCCGGCCAGGTCGCCGTTGCCGCAGACCGCCAGCTGCGCGCCGGCGGGCAGGAGCGGCAGCAGCGCGAGAAAATCGTCGAGCCCCTTTTCCGGTTGCAGTCGGCCGACGAAGAGCGCCAGCGGCCGCTGCGGGGTTGGCACATTGATTTCCGCCCCGGGGAAACAGTGCGGAATGACCGTGATGCGCGTGAGGTCATACCCGGCGCGCGCATACGCCTGCCGCATGAATTCGCTCGGGACAATGAGCGGGAGCTGACGGTTGCGCTCGCGCTGGCGCTGCCAGCGCAGCCAGCGGCGCGGCTGCCGCCACAGCGCGCAGGCGGCATGGCAGCACTGTGCGGGACAGACGGTGCCGTCGGGGCGGAGCAGTTTGCCGGTCGGGCAGGCGCCGCCGACGTCGTGCAGCGTGCGCACGGCGCGACCGGTAGCGATCAGGTCCTCCAGGATCAAGCGCGAACCGAGATTGTGGATATGGATGACATCGGGCGCGGTGCGGGCGAGCGCAGCGGCCAGCACGTGCCGGGTTGCCGCCTCATCCGCCTGCATGGCGGCGGCAGCGAAGGCGGCGTCGGGATGCCGGTGGTCGTACACGGTTACCGTATGGCGCGCCGCGCGCAGGAGCTGGGTGGTATGGGCGACCACGACCTCGCAGCCGCCGGCCACGTCCTCGCCGGGGAGGTTGACCAGGGCAACGTTCATGTGCCGCTCCGTCGGGCGACGACGAGCAGTCCGCCGCCGGCTGCGGGCATGAATGCATCCAGGCCGGTGAGCAGGTGCCAGCACGGTGTGAGCCACGGAATGGTGGTGCACTGGTCGAGTTCCCAGGCCAGCCCGCCGGCAAAGCGCCGGAACGTGGGCGTTCCCTGCCACGACGAAAAGCCATGGCGGGCAAGCCAGGTGCCAAGCTCTTCGGGCGGCCAGGCCGGTCGTGTGCGGTCGGTTTGCCGGCTGTCGAAATCGCGATGCCGGGCGAAATGCGCGCGGGCCGCGCCGCTGGGAGTGTGCAGTACGAGTGCCCCGCCGGGACGCAACCGGGTGGCCAGCGCCTGCCCCAGCTGCTCGGGATCATCGACGTGAGCCAGCACGTCGAGCAGCAGAATGCAGTCGTACGGACCGTCGGGGCAGGAGCCGGTGAAGGCGAGATTGGTGTATCCGGCCGCCGCCTGCCGTTCCCGGGCTGCGGCCAACGTGGCCGGGTCGGGTTCATAGCCGGTGATGGCGCACTGCGGCCAGTGGCGTGCCAGAAAGAGTGCAAACCGTCCCGAGCCGCAGCCGTAATCGAGCAGGCGGGCGGGCGGCGACAGCCGGCACAGGGCGCGCCAGGCATGCCGCGACCGCAGCTGCAGTCCGAGGTCGGGAACGCCGCACCAGCGGTAGTAGAGCCGCCCCGCCGCCGACTGCCGCGCCAGGCACTGCTCCCGCCCCCGAATCAGCATCGCGCACCAGAGGGGACGGAGCATAACTTATTAACTTTTGCCGAAATGCCGGTGCGGTGTGGAGACAGCGTCGTGCTAGACAAAGGGACGGAGCATAACGTATTAACTTTTGCCGGAGAGCGGTCGATTTGCCGGCGGGTATGTGCGCATAAACGCGTGCGAAGCAACAGCAGATTCATGACCGGCCACCGGTGACGCTGCGCAGCAGCGAATCCAGCGGCGCGAGGGTGGCCTGCCAGGAGTAATGCTGCTCGACGAATTGCCGGGCCTGGCGCGCCAGCACTTCCGCCTGCAGCGGATTGCTGATGAGTCGTGCCGCCGCTGCTGCAAAATCCTCCGGCTGATCGGCAATGATCAGGTGCCGGTCCGCCTGCTGCAGTCCGGCGGCACCGGCGGTGGTGCTGACCACGGGCAGGCCAGAGGCCCAGGCTTCGAGGATTTTCAGCCGACTGCCACCGCCTGTCGGGAGCGGCGCCAGCAGCAGGGCTCCGCGCCGGTAGATGTCCCGGATGTCGTCAACGCGTCCGGCCGTCTGCACGCCCGCTGGCAAGGCTGTGAGCGTATCGCTGCCCGGCCCGGCGATCAGCAGCGTCGCTTCCGGCAGCAATAACCGCAGGCGTGGCCAGACCGCGCGCAAGAACCAGGCGGTGCCGAGACGGTTGGGGGCATGGCCGAGCGAGCCGACCAGCAGCAGCGGACCGGCAGGATCGCGTTGCGGGCTGAATTCCGCCGTATCGACGCCGTTGGCGATCACGGCGACCCGGGCGGACGGGACGCGCGAGCGCACCAGAAGCGCGTCTTCCTCGCTGACGACCGCAATGGCGGCCGCCTGTCGCCAAGACCGGTCTTCGCCGGCGCGCAACCGGCGCAGTTCGTAGCGGGCGCGCAGCGAATGCTCGCCCTGGCTGCCGCGCCACAGCTCAGATTCGACGTTCTGCTCGCCGATGACCAGCGGAATGCGGGTGGCGGGCAGGTTGATCGCCAGCGGCGATTCCTCGATCCAGACCAGGTCGGGGCGGCGCGCCAGTTCTGTGGCGATGGCCGTCCGCATGGCCGGACGGGCGTATTTGGCGGCGAGATCCGGGACCGGTGACAGCAGGCGCAACGCGCGCCGCCAGCGCCGGCGCGGCCGCGTGGCGAATGGTATCCGGCAGTAGCGCACGCCGGGTGGCGGTGCGCCGGTTTCGCCGCGGTCGTAGGCGAGCAGCGTCACATGGTGCCGCGTCCGCAGCTGCTCGACGAGGTGCCGCACCCGCCGCCGGCCGCCTTCATCAGGCGGATAGGGGGCGAAGGGCGCGACGAAGAGGATGTTCACCGCGTCGCCAGCTCCCGGGCCGGGACGCCGCCGACCCGCGCGCCCGGCGCCACATCGCGGGTGACAACCGCGCCGGCGGCGATCACGGCGCCGTCGCCGATGGTGACGCCGGGGAGGATGATGGCCCCGCTGGCAATCCAGACGCTGTTGCCGACGACCACGGGCAGGGTGCGGATGCGGTCGCCGCCGTCCGCGCGCGTGTGCGTCTCGGTGATGATTTGCACGCGGTAGCCGACCGCGGTGTGGTCGCCGATGGTGATGCCGCCGTAGGCGGAGAGCAGGCAGCCGCGATTGAGAAAACTGTCCGACCCGACGATGATGCGCTGCGGGCAGACGAGGGTGACGTCGGGATAGACCACGCTGCCGGCGCCGAGGCGCATGCCGCCACCGCGCAGCAGCGCGGTGCGCAGGCGGTTGCCCCAGCCGTAATGGCCGAACCCGCGCGGCAGCCAGCGGACCAGATCGGCCAGCAGCTCGCCGTCGGCGTCAGCGCGGGTCAGGGCGCGTGCGCCCGCCCATGGGTCGTGCGGACAGTCAGCCATGTGCAACCTCCGGCGGTGGGGTCAGGGTGGTTAGCCACGCGCAGCCGTTGCGGGCGAGCAGGCGCAGGGCGCGGCGCAGTTTCCGCTCGTGCCGCTGCACGGCATATGCGTGGATCAGCAGCGTGGCCGGCCCGTCGTTGCGGGCGGCGACGATATCCCACAGCCGGCCGGTCTGGCGGATGGTTAGCGCTTCGGGGATCAGCGCCTGCCAGCCGGTGTACGGCGTTCCGGGCGCAAAGGCGATCGGGACAATACTGACCGCGGCATTGCCCGGGCGCGTGCGCGCTGCGGGATCGGGATGATAGATTGCCGTGGGCGCGTTCGACCAGAAGGCATACGCTTCCGGCCAGTCGCCGCCCATGTTATCGTGCAGGAAGCGGAGGTTCAGCTCATCGAGCACGCCGAAGAGGCGTTCATTGCCCGCGCAATAGCCGCAGCGCACGCTGTCGGTGGTGAGGCCGGCCGCATGCAGGCGGCCGAGCGCGCGCACCAGCACGGCGCGCATATGGTCGGGATAGTAGTAGTAGTACGCACTGCCGTCGGGCTCATCTTCGTGCGGATGCAGGCCGACCTGCCCGCCGGCCTGGCAATGCTCGCGCCAAAACGCCAGGTACTTGTCGTCGGTGTAGAAAAGGTCATGATGATGCCGGCGCATGAAGGGCGAGGTATGGATGAAGCAGAGCCCGCCCGTGCCGGTTTCCTCGCGCACCAGGTCGCGGGTCCGGCAGAGATCGGCATGGAACTGCGGCTCGTCCAGGGCGCAGGTATGGCCATAAAGCGGATCGTAGCCGGCGAAATCGCAGTCGATCGTGACGAGGATTTTCATAAGATCCGCACGAACTCGCCGGAATAATGTGCCTGACGTCGTCGGCCCAGCGCGAGGGCGCATTCACGCGTGATGTGCAGCGCGGGCAGCGCACAGCGTTCGCCAATGGAAAGCGCGATGCCGGCTGCCGTCACCCGCCGCGTCAGCTGGCCGGCGAGCCGCAGCCACCACAGCAGCAATAAACCGGCAATAACGGCAGCTGCTGCTGGCTGAATTATTGCTGCGCCCAGCGCAAAGATGGCGAATATGCAGAATTTCCGCCACGCGGTTCCGGTCTCTTTCCAGATTGTGCACAATGCCGGACGGATCGTTGGCGTATGTCCAGGGCTGGCTGAATAGATATGATTTGGCCAGTGGCGTTTGAGCAGGCGGATCTGCCCGCGGCCGTAGCCGTAGGCCTGGCGCAGCATGCCGCCGACGGTGGCGCGGTGGTAATGGCGCACTGCGGCCGTTGGTACGAAGGCGAGTTTATGCCCCGCCGTGATGAGGCGGTAACAGAAATCGTGATCCTCGCCGGTCGGCCAGTCCGCTGCGAACCCGTCCAGCGCCGCGAAGACGCTGCGCCGCACCAGCAGGTTGGCGCTGTGCCCAAAGGAGACGAAGGGGAGGACGCGGTCATAGACCGCCGCGTCTTCGGGGAGCGGCAGTCCGTAGGCGCCGAGGTACTTTTCGGTGAAAGTGACTGCCGGGGCGGGGAGCACCCCGCCGGCGACCGCGCCGACCGCGGGGTCGGTCGCCGCTGCCAGCAACCGGTCAAGCCAGCCCGCTTCCGGGACGCAGTCGTCATCGATGAAGACCAGAAAATCGCCCTGCGCCTGCGCGGCGGCGAGATTGCGCACCGCGGCGGGAGTCGATGGCGCGGCGGCGATGATGCGGGCGCGGCGCTCGAGTTCAGGGAGCAGCCCGGCGCCGCCGTCACGACCGTTGCCGCCGTCCATGACCACCGCGATGATCTCGCCGGCAGCTTCGCCTGTGTCGGGAGCGGGCGGGGCGGCAGGGCCGGCGGCGGCCAGTTGCGCGCGCAGCGCCTCGAGCAGCGTCAGCACCCGCGGCTCCGACCAGCGGACGGGGACGATGCAGGAAACCCGCATCAGCGCACCCGGGCCGAGCCGATGAGCAGGTAGCCGCCGCACAGCCGGGCGAGTGCGCGGTCGAGCGCGCCGAGCGACGGGCCGAACGGCGACTGCCACAACCAAAGGCAAACGATATCGAGCGGACGGTAGAGGAAACCAAGGCGCAGCGTCTTCAGCAAGCCGAGGTAGAGCATGAAAAACCCGAATGGCGTTTCCGCGCCACTGATTATGTGGTTTGGCCAGAGCGGGCGAAAGGTGCGCAGCGGCTCCTCATAGCCGAATGGCCAGCGGTTGAGTGCGCGCAGCAGTTTCTGGCCCAGCAGGAAGAGCTGGGTGCGATAGGGGGTGATGAGCACCACACTGCCGCCGGGCCGGACGACCCGCGCCATTTCCGCCAGGATGGCGCGCTGCTCCGGTTCGGGAAAATGCTCGAGCACACCGCTGGAAAAGCAGCCGTCGAGCACGCCCGGGCGCAGCGGCAGCGCGCGCACATCCGCGCCGACGGTCAGCCCGTCGCCGCGCGCGGCGAGGAAACGCAGGCTGGCACGGGAAAAGTCGAGATACACCGCCTGTCCGCCGCCGCGCACCAGTGCCGCCGCCAGCCGGCCGCTGCCGGCGCCCGCTTCGGCGAGACGGCCGCCGGCTGGCAGCCGGTCGGCCAGTGCGCGATACACCAGTTCCGCCAGGTAGTTCCAGCGTTCCGGTTCGCCCGTATGCGGGTCTTGCCACACCTGATCCCACAGCTGCCCGGCAGGCGCAGGTGCGGTGGCTTTCGTGGAGGTATCACCCAACTCACCCATATTATTGCTATCATACCCAAATAATTGGATGCGGGCAAGTTGTTTGCAGGTGCGAAAATGCGGCTGCGCACTGAAGGCTATGGTATGCGCGGTAAAAGCGGAGGGGTTGTCGTGTCCGGCTGGGAGAGGTATAATGAAAACGCTTGTGCAGATATTCTATAATGACGGAGCAGAAAATCCGTCACAGGAGGTGCACAAGCATGGAGACGTTCTTTGTTGGTGTGGATGCGCATCGGACAGTGACGCAATTGGCAGTGATCGACAGTGCCGGCAAACTCGTGCATCAGGCACGCGTTGCCAGCACCCGTGCAGCGGTTGGTGAGGCCTTGCGCGGGATCAAAGGTACCAAGCATGCCGTGGTAGAGGCCAGTTACAACTGGGGTGTTATGTATGACTGCTTGTCGGAAATCTGTGAGGAGGTGGTTTTGGCGCATCCGGCGCGTGTTCGGGCGATAGCCGACGCGAAAATCAAAACTGATTCGATCGATGCGATCACCCTGGCCCAGTTGTTGCGCATGGATTACATTCCTGAAGCCTATGCGCCGACAGCGGAAATCAGGGCGCGAAAGCGAGTGCTGCGGCAGCGTCTGTATCTGGTTTGCATGCGTACCCAGGTGAAGAACCGGATCAAGGCATTGGTGGCGCAGCATCCGCTGGAGCAGCCAAAGGTACGTGACCTGTTTGGTAAAGGCGGCATGGCGTGGTTGAATGAATTGTGCCTGCCTGAACCGGATCAGGGTTTGCTGGCGGAGAACTTGGTACTGTTGGCGGTTTTCAACGAGCGCATCGCGGCGACAGATTCGGTAATTGCTGATTTGGCTGCCGGTGACCCTGCTGTGGCGTGGTTGAAGAGTTTGCCCGGTATTGGCCCGTTTTTTTCGGTGCTGATTCGCTACGAAGTCGATAATATCACGCGTTTTCCCAGCGCAAAGAAGTTTGCGAGTTATACCGGGTTGGTGCCTTCGACCTATGCGTCGGCGGCGCGGATTACTCATGGTCGTCTGACGAAGCAAGGCAACAAGTGGTTGCGTTGGGCGTTAGTCGAGGCTGTTCAACCGGCAATTCGCTGCTCACCTTCGTTGCGCTGTTTCTACGAACGATTGCGACGCCGGCGTGGAGTAAAAGAAGCGCGTGTCGCCACAGCGCGGAAGTTGGCAGAATTGATTTGGACGATATGGACTGAGCAGCGTCTTTTCGCAGAACTGCGATGAGGTGGTATTTATGATAGATTTTCGGCGGACCCCGGCTGCCCTCGTATCCCTCTGGGCGTAAGGCCCCTCGGGAGAGGTTAGGGAGCCGCGGGTCCCATTTATACGGTGTGTGTGGCGGCAGTTGCGGGCACGGATAGAAGGATGACCGACGGGTCTTGCTTTGGCAAGAAGTGTTATGGGTGTGCTTGGAAACATGTTGACAAGCGTTTTCATAGAAGGTGTTCGGTGATGTCGGTAAAGTGATAGGGTTGTTTGAGGGTGGAGAAGAATGACTGTTCAGGCAGCGGCGGACAATCCGCGCCCAGCCAGTCACTGGCGATGCGCCGCAGGGTATTGACCGGGGTCAGTGCCGCCGGGCGGGCGGCATAGTTCCCGGACGAATACCAGACCGCGTTGATGGTGCCGAACCGTTCGTCTAAGTCGGTGCGCACCGGGCTGGCCCAGTCCAAACGTGTCCCCGTGCCGTGGTCGGACATGATCACCATGACCTGCGGGCGTATCGCCTGACGGCGGCAGCGGTCGGCCAGTTCCAGGACCAGGCGATTGGCGTGGGCCACGGCGCCGCGATACTGCCCTGCGGTATCAGTCGCTTCCGGCCAGCCGCCATCGGCGGCGAAGACCAGCGGCTGATGGGTCACCACGCAATGGACGAAGGTGAAGGTGGGTTGTTGCGGGTCGGGCGGCAGGGCGGCGCGCGCGAAGGCGGCACGCGTTGCCGCGCGCAGCGCATGACCCTGCACCGACTGCGGGCGGAGCAGGCTGTCGACAAGCGCGCTCGCCGGGGTCAGGTCCAGCCAGGCGAGCAGCATGTCCTGATGATGATACAGGATGTTGGCGGCGAGCGAAGGCGGGTTGAGGGCGACCCCCGCATAACCGCCGGCGCAGTCGCGGATCAGGTAGTTGCGGGCGGCCAGCAGCGCGGCCAGGCGGCTGTGGCGCACGAGCCGGGCAACGGGCCAGTTGTCGCCGCGGTCAGCCAGGGGTGGCAGGTACGCGAGGTTCAGGGCGCTGGCGAGCGTCAGCATCGTCTGATTGTAATTGGCGCGGGCAAGGTCGGGTACGGTAAAACCGCGCGCGCGCAGCGCCGCGATGAACGGCTCGTTGTCGCCGGCAAAGAGCCGGCGAAGTGTATCGGCGCGGGCGTATTCATCGAGGATCAGCAGGGTGATGTCGGGTGCGGCGGCGGCGGGCGCGGTGGCCGGTACAGGCACAGTGAAGGCGTCGCAGGTGGCGGCGAAATCCCGCTGCCGGCCCCACCAGTCGAAGAGCATCGCGATCAGGAGCGTGCCAAGGAGCAGGGCGCCGACAGCGCCCGCAATGGCGGCGAATGCCGCGGCGGAAGGTGTCGGGCGGCGCAGCCGCCAGACGGCGAGCAGCAGCAGCAGCAGTCCGCTCGCGCCATGGGCCGCCGCTATCGCCGCCGGGGTCAGTGCCGGCCAAACGCCGGTGCAGCCGGCGCGGAAAGCGGGATACAAGGCAAGCCAACCCAGGGCCAGCGCCAGCCAGCATTGGCCGGCGGCGCGGTCGCGCAGAAAACGGCCGGCCGCCAACTGGCCGGCGGCAGTGAGCAGGCCCAGCAGCAACGCCAGGCACAGCATCACGCCGGGGTCGAGCAGCGACCAGTTGCCTGCGGCGAGATGCGCCAGCGGATAGAGAGCAAGCAGGAGGGGGGCAGCGCCGGCCAGCCAGCGTGCCGCCCGGCCCGATCCGGCGGATGCAGGTTGTTTATCAGTCATGCACGGTATCCTGCAGCCAGCATAACAGCCGGCGGAGATGGCGTCAACGGGTGTTGTGCTGTCGTTGACGCTGGCGCGGGCGGGTGCTACACTCGCGCCCGATGGAGAATGAGACCATGACCTCGTCGGTTCCCGGTCGTACCGGGATGAATCTGCTGCGCCAGCGGCGCTGGCTGCTGCTGGTGGCGGTGGGGATGGTGCTGGTGCTCGGGCTGGCGCCGCTGTATCTGGCACCGGCGGTACTGGCGCTGCTGGCACCATTGGTACCGCCGGTGAACGATGTTCACCTGCCGGATGCCGGGAGCGTATTGACTGCGGACCCGCCGGCTACCCGGGGACCGGTGCTGCTGATCTGCATCGATGCGCTGCGCCCCGACCATCTGCCCATGTACGGGTATGCACGGCCGACTGCCCCGGGATTGGCGGCACTTGCCGCGGAAAGCGTGCTTTTCGAGCAGGCATTCACCGCATCACCGTCGTCGCTGCCCGGCAATGCCTCGCTGCTCAGCGGCTGCTGGCCGGCCCGGCACGGCGCGTTTCTTTCGCTGCAGACCGCGGTAAATGCCCGGGTCCCCTGGCTGCCGTCGGCATTGCAGGCGGCCGGGTATACCACCGCGGGCGTGGTGGGCGGCGGGCAGGTCGGCGCCGGGTGGGGATTCCGCCGCGGGTTCGATTCCTTTTACGAAAGTCCCGATCCGATCGCTGCGCAGGTCGACCGCGTCATCGCCTTTTGCGAAGCCACGCAGGGTGACACGTGGTTCATGTTCCTGCACACATACCAGACCCATGCCCCGCTGCAGCCGCCGCCGGCTGACCGTGTGTTCACCGACCCGCGTTATGCCGGCCCTTATCGCGATGGCTTCAGTCCCGCGGTCCTGGCCCGGCTGAACGACGGGTTGGCGGATGCGCCGGCGCTTGCCCCGGCCGACGCAGCGCATATGGTCGACCTGTACGATGAATCGATCCATGCGGTTGATCGTGAACTGCAGCGCCTGTGGCAGTATCTGGCGCGGCGCGGGCAGCTGCGCCAGGCGCTGATCATCATTACCGCCGACCATGGCGAGGAATTCGGCGAGCACGGGCATTGGGGCTGGCATTCGCACTCGCTGCACGACGAACTGCTGCGGGTGCCGCTGCTGGTGCACCTGCCCGGCCATGCGGCCGGCGGCAGACGGATTGCCCTGCCGGCCCGGACGGTGGACATCTTCCCCACGGTGACCGCAGTGCTGGGCCTGCCGGTACCGGCGGCGGACGGCGCGGCGCTGACCGAACTGCTCGATACCGCCGCCCGGCCGCGCACGGTGATTGCGCAAATGGACAATCTCGACCCCGGGTATCGCCGGGTGTCGCTCTTTCCCACCACCTGCCTGCGCACCGGCACGGACAAGACCATTGTGCATAATGAGATGAACAATTACCTGCATGCCCTCGCCCGGCTGCCGTTCGGTGCCGTTTTCGCCCGGCATCCGCACAGCGTCTATTTCACCCGCGGTGAGCGCTACGATCTTGAACGCGATCCCGGTGAAATGCAGCCGCTGCGTGAAGGGCTACTGTCGCGCAGTGCCGCGTGCAGCGCGATCCTGTCGCCGTTTCTCATCCCTGTAGCCCTTGATCCGGCGCGACCGGACGCTGCCAGCCGGCAGGTGATGCGCGGACTCGGCTATATCCGGTAAGCGACCGGCAAACAGCGCCGGGGCTGATGCAGCATCGGGTCCCGGCGCCGGTAGAACCGGCGGTTTCCTTGGACGCCTGCCGATGACGCAGGCGCTCGCCGGTGTGCGGCCCACGTTCGGGTCAGTGGCCGCCTGCCCGGCTGCGCACGTGCAGCCCGGCAATTCTTGACCGTACCGGCGGCGGGATGTAGTATCCGGGAATAGTGCTGACGGGCAAGGAGCGCAGGATGCCGTACCATTTCGACCGGATCATACCCCGGACCAATACCCATTCGCTGAAATGGGACCGCATGGCGCTGCGGTTCCCGACGGACGACATGCTGCCGCTGTGGGTGGCGGACATGGATTTCGCGGCGCCGCCGGCGGTGGTGCGCGCGGTGGAGCGGCGTGCTCGGCAGGGGATCTTCGGATATACCGTGTATCCATGGTCGTTTTATCAGCCGGTGCGCGACTGGTACCGTCGCCGGTTCGGGTGGGCGATCAGTGCCGACGAACTGCTCTATGCCCCGGGCGTGGTCTTCGCCCTGCGCCAGGCCATCCAGACCTTTACCCGGCCGGGCGACGGGATCATCATCCAGCCGCCGGTCTACAAACCGTTCTATACCAGCGTGCTCGATAACGGGCGGCGGCTGCTGGAAAACAACCTGCGTCTTGTTGATGGAAAATACGGGATGGACTTCGCCGGCCTCGAACGCCTGGCACGCCGGCCGCGGACGAAAATGCTGATTCTGTGCAGTCCGCACAATCCGGGCGGACGGGTCTGGACGAAGCGCGAACTGCTGGGGGTCGGGCGCATTTGCGCGCGGCATGGCGTGCTGGTGGTGGCTGACGAAATCCACTGCAACCTGGTCTTCACCGGGTATCGGCATGTTCCATTTGCGACGGTGTCGCGCGCCTGCCGGATGAATGCTGTCGTGCTCATGGCGCCATGCAAGACCTTCAACCTGGCCGGCCTGCAGCTGGCGCATATCGTCGCCCATAACCCGGCGCTGCGTCGCGCGCTCGCAACGCAGCTGCATAACGGCGGGGTCGAGGGGGCGAATATCTTTGCGGGGATTGCCGCAGCGGAGGCCTATCGCCATGGCGGGCCGTGGTTGCGCGCGGTTATGCGCTATATCGAGGGGAATTACGTGTTCCTCCGCGACTATCTGGCGGCGCACCTGCCGGCGGTGACGGTCATGGAGCCGGAAGCAACCTATATGGTCTGGCTTGATTTCCGCCGGCTGGGCTGGTCGCCGGAGAAGCTGCATCGCGTGCTCTGCTTCAAGGCCAAAGTCGCATTGAATGACGGGCGCATGTTCAGTGAGCGTGAAGGCGCCGGGTTTCAGCGCCTCAATCTGGCCTGCCCGCGGGTCATCCTTGTCCGCGCGCTGCGGCAGATGGTGACAGCGCTGCAAGCTGAATTGCGCGGGGAATGATGTGCCAATAGTTTTTGGCGGATGCATGGCTGTGTGACCGGAAGAAGAGGGGCGCAGGAGACGGAGCGTGGCGGTTAACAGTGAAGTTGGCAGTGGAAGCAAATGAGTGTGACGAATAATCTGGTCAGCGGCTGCGGCTAAAAGCCAAAGCGGGCAATGTCACGCCCGTATTCCATTTCGTCGTACAGTATCAAAGAGAGAATTATTCATCAAAATGGCATTACCCAATCACCACATTTGAAACGAAATCAGAACGTTACATAAATTCAACTAAAAGTTATTGACAAATGTACCGCAATGTGTTATAATCGTGAAAAACATAGCGATATATATATCGCGATTAAGGTCGGCGGGAAAGGGAGATGATTGCAATGGCTGATAAAATGGCGATTGAGCTCTGTATGGGGAGTGCCTGCTATCTGCGCGGGAATCGTGAAAATGTCGAATTGGTCAAGAACTACATAACAACCAACAACCTCGACGCGCACATAGTCCTGCGCGGCGAACTCTGCGTGAATGACTGCAGTCGCGGGCCGCGCATCAAAATCGGCGGTACGGAGTATACCGGGATCAATGGGCCGGCCCTGCTCGAACTGCTCGACCGCACCTTCGCTGGGACGCCGGCATGAACCGGTTTCACCCGGTCTATACCGAACGCACGGAGTGCCAGGACTGCTACAAGTGCGTGCGCGAATGCCCGGTCAAGGCGATCCGCGTGACCGGGTCGAGCGCGGAGGTGATGCCCGAGGCGTGCATCCTCTGCGGTCATTGTGTCGATGCATGTTCGGTGCGGGCCAAGAAGGTGCGCGATGATGTCGCTCGCGCCCGCCAGCTCCTTGCCCGCACCGCGCGGGTGGTCGTGTCGCTCGCGCCCTCATGGCTGACCGAGTTCCCCGGGGTTGCGCCGGCGCAGCTGATCGGCGCGCTCCGCCGGCTCGGGTTCGCTGCGGTTTCCGAGACCGCGCTCGGCGCGCAGGAGGTCTCCGCCCATGTCGCCCGCCTGCTCGCCGACGGGAAGCCGCGCCTGCACATCTCGTCCGCCTGCCCGACCGCGGTCGAGTACCTGCGCCACCGCCATCCGCAGTTCCTCTCGGCGGTGACCCCGCTCCGCTCCCCCCTGCTCGCGCATGCGGGGATGCTGCGGCGCGCGCTGGGGACGGAGACCGGCGTGGTCTTCATCGGCCCCTGCATCGCCAAGAAACTCGAGGCGGACCGCTTTCCTGATCTGGTCGATGTCGCCCTGACCTTCCGCGAGCTGCGCGACTGGCTGCAGCAGGAGCGGGTGCCGCTGGCCGGCGAGCCCGGCGCCGACAGCTTCGTGCCGCACCGCGCGGAGGAGGGGGGGCTCTATCCGGTCGACGGCGGGATGATCGCCGGCATCAAGGCCAACCTGGCCGCGCCCGCGTTCTTCCCCATGGCGGTGTCGGGGATCGACGCCATCGATCAGACGGTGCGCGACTTCGATGCGGCCGGGCTCACGGAGCCGGTCTTCCTCGAGCTGCTCGCCTGCCCCGGCGGATGCATCAACGGGCCGATGATGCAGGCCCGCGGCGCGCTGGCGCGCAAGCGGCGCGACCTGGTGGTGGCGGTTGCCTACCACGACGAAAAGAAGCTGCGCGTTCCGCAGGCGCCGATCCCGCTCGATCCGGGCGCGGGGATCGATTCCGACAGCACCTTTCCCGAGGAGCAGGTGCGCGCGACCCTGCGCGCCATCGGCAAGAACAGCGAGCGCGACGAGCTCAACTGCAGCGGCTGCGGCTACGATTCCTGCCGCGATTTCTGCCGCGGCCTGCTTGCCGGCAAGGCGGAGAAGGCGATGTGCGTCTCCTACATGCGCCAGCTGGCGCACCGCAAGGCGAACGCGCTCATCCAGGCCATGCCCTCGGGCGTGGTCATCGTCGACCGCGACCTGACCATCGTCGAGTGCAACCGCGGGTTCGCCCGGCTCATGGGGGACGACTGCGCCGCGGTCTACGCCACCGCCGGCAGCCTCGAGGGGGCGCAGCTGGCGCGGGTCATGCCCTTCGCCGGCTGGTGCGAGGAGGTGCTGCAGGGCGCGCCCGATATCGCCGCGCGGCAGATCCGCCATCACGCCGCCATCCTCAGCATCTCGGTCTTCACCATCGAGCCGGGCTGGCTGGTCGGCGCGGTGGTGCAGGATGTGACCGAGCCGGCGGTGCAGAAGCAGGAGATCGTGCGCAAGGCGCAGGCGGTGATCGAGCGCAACCTGGGCACGGTGCAGCAGATCGCCTGCCTGCTGGGGGAGAACGCCGCGGAATCGGAAATGCTGCTGCAGTCGGTGATCGAATCGTTCGACCTCCCCGACACCGGGACGGAGCGCTGATGCCGTGGCGACGCTGCCGGGAAGGGCACTGCGGTTGATGACGGTGAACGGGCTGTTTAATCAGCTGATGAAGGTGCACGAGCTGTGTGATCTGCGCCCGGCGCCGGGTCAGAGTGCGCGCGCGGTGGCGATGCTGCCGGGAAGGGCGCTGCGGTTGATGACGGTGAACGGGCTGTGTGATCCGCCCGACGCCGGGATGGAGCGCTGACGCATGGCCACCTTCTTCGAAGTGGGGAGTCACCAGGAGCAGAAGCGGGCGCAGCGGGTGAGCGGCGACTTCTTCCTGTCCGCCCGCGCACCCGAACCCGGGCGCATCGTCGCCGTCCTCTCCGACGGGCTCGGGAGCGGGATCAAGGCGCGCGTCCTTTCCGCCCTGACCGCGACCATGGCCCGCCGCTTCGTCACCGACGACAATCACCTGCTGCGGTCGGTCGAGGCGATCATGCGCACCCTGCCGGTCTGCCGCGAGCGGAAGATCAGCTACGCCACCTTCACCATCCTCGACCTGCGGCGCGACGGGCAGGCGAAACTGATCGAGTTCGACAATCCGCCGGCAATGCTGCTGCGCGGCGGCTGCGCGCTGCCGCTCCCCCCGCCGGCGGAAACGCTGACGGTGGCCGGGCCGGAACGCCGCACCCTGCGCGTCACCGCCTTCACCGCGCAGCGCGAGGACCGCATCATCCTCTGCTCCGACGGGGTGACCCAGGCGGGGATGGGCGGGGCGGCGACCCCGCTCGGCTGGGGCGCCGACCGGGTGCAGGCCTTCGCCGCGCAGGCGGTGGCCGACCGGCCCGACCTCTCCGCGCGCGCGCTGGCGCGGCTGGTCACCGGCGAGGCGAAGCGGCACGACCGCATGCAGTGCCGGGACGACATCACCTGCGGTGTCGTCTACCTGCGCGAGCCGCGCGAGCTGCTGGTGGTCAGCGGGCCGCCGATCACCCCGGATCGCGACCGCGAGCTGGCGGCGATGACCGAGCGTTTTACCGGGACGAAGGTCGTCTGCGGCGGGACGACCGCTGCCATCCTCGCGCGCGAGCTGCAGCGCACCGTCACCGTCGACCTGCGGCGGCTCGATCCCGAGGTCCCCCCCTGCGGGGCGATGCCCGGGTTCGCGCTGGTGACCGAGGGGATCCTCACCCTCGCCCGCGCCTGCGAACTGCTCGAAACGGGCGGGCGCGACGCAGGGCGGGTCAACGGCGCGACCCAGCTGGTGGCGCAGCTGCTCGACAGCGACAGGGTGCATTTCGTCGTCGGGACGCGGATCAACGACCGGCATTACGACCCGAGCGTGCCCGCCGACCTCGAGATCCGCCGCACGATCATCCGCCGCATGCGGCTGGCGCTGGAGAACCGCCACCTGAAGGATGTGCGCATCACCTACTTGTGACACGGGCGCAGGCGGATAGGCACGACGCGAACACGCGCGGAGAGGTGCGACGCGAGCGCGGGCGGGATCGGTCGTGATGTGGGAGCGGGCGGAGAGGTGCGACGCGAACGCGGGCGGAGAGGTGTGACGCGAATGCGGGTGGATAGGGGTGACGCGGGCGCGGGCGGGATATATCAGGCGCAGGAACAGAAAGGAGTCCGCCGCCTTTTCCTGCGGGAAAGAAAAGCGGGAAAGAAAAGCAGGAAGGAAAAGACAGGGATGCAATTTGTTGTTCCTCTCCCGACGGGAGAGGAAGCCGCGAAGCGGCAGGTGAGGGGCGGAGAGTTCGTTGTCCTCACGCTGCACCGATTCTGGCGGGAGAGAAACCAGTGCCATGACGGTGAGCAGTCACCAGAAAAAGCAGACACCCCGCCGACACAACGCGCAAGGGCAGACGGCACAAGCAGGCAAGCGTATCGGGACGGGAGAGCGCGAGGAACGACGAGCATTGCGGTGAAAGGAGCGGACGATGGCGACGAAGGTGAAACTGGAGATCTGCACCGGGACGGCGTGCTACCTGATGGGCGGGGCCGACCTGCTCATGCTGGCGGCCCAGCTGCCGCCGGAACTGCACGACCGGCTGGAACTGGTCGGGCGCGCCTGCATGGACAACTGCCGCCGGCCGGAATGCGGCAAGACCCCGTTCGTGGTCATCGACGGCGAGCTGGTGGCGGCGGCGACGCAGGAAAAGGTGCGCGAGCTCATCCTGGCCCGGCTGGCGGGGAGGAAGTGACGCCATGGCCCGCGACAACAACGCCACGCTGAAGCGGCGCGAGCTGCTCGTCTGGGTGGCGAAGCTCGCCTTTGCCGGGACCCTGCGCGACCAGGTCGACCGCATCCCGGTCGAGCGCTACCCGAAGAACGGGAAGACCTACCGCTGCTGCGTCCACCATTCGCGCGCCATCGTCCGCCAGCGGCTGCAGGCGCTGCTCGGGTTCAGCTGCGAGAGCACGGACGAATTGCGTCCGCTCGCCGATCTCGCCGCCGAGGCGCTCGCCCGACCCGCGGTCAGCGAGCCGATCCTTACCGTGGTCGACGAGGGGTGCAGCGCCTGCGTGCGCGCCAACTACTTCGTCACCAACGCCTGCCGCGGCTGCCTCGCCCGCCCCTGCACCACCGTCTGCCCGCGCCAGGCGATCACCGTGCAGCACGGCCATTCGGTGATCGACCCCGCCGCCTGCATCAGCTGCGGGCAGTGCCAGAAGGTCTGCCCGTACCATGCCATTATCTACGTCCCCATCCCCTGCGAGGAGGCCTGCCCGGTCGGTGCCATCAGCCAGGACGAGGCGGGCAAGGAGCATATCGACTACCGCAAATGCATCTACTGCGGCAAGTGCAAGCAGGCCTGCCCGTTCGGGGCGATCATGGAGAAATCGCAGATCGTCGATGTGATCGGTGCGCTGCAGCGCCCGCGCCCGGTTGTCGCCCTGGCGGCGCCCGCCATTGCCGGACAGTTCCCCGCCGCCTTCGGGCAGATCATGCGCGCCTGCCGCGACCTCGGTTTCACTGCGGTCGTCGAGGTGGCGCACGGCGCGGAGATCACCGCGCAGCGCGAGGCGGAGGAGTTCGACGAGCGCATGCGCGCGGGCGCGCCGTTCATGACCTCGTCCTGCTGCCCCGCCTATTTCGAGGCGGTGCGCAAGCACCTCCCGGCGCTGGCGGACCGGGTCTCCGCCACCCGCACGCCGATGCATTACGCCGCGGAACTGGCGCGCGCGCAGTACCCCGATGCGGTGATTGTCTTTATCGGGCCGTGCGTGGCCAAGCGCAAGGAGGGGATCGACGATCCGCTGGTCGATTATGTGCTCACCTTCGAGGAACTGGGCGCGCTCTTCGTGGCGCGGGATATCGACGTTGCCGCCTGCGCCGACGAGGCGCCGGCCGAACCCGCCGGGCGCGGCGGGCGCGGGTTTGCGCTTGCCGGCGGGGTGGCGGCCGGCATCGCCCCGCTGGTGCACGATGGGCCGTTCACCCCCTGCCAGGTCAACGGGCTCGACAAGAAGGCGCTCGCCGCGCTGCGCGCCTATGCCAAGACCGGCAAGGCGCCCGGCAACTTTATCGAGGTAATGTCCTGCGCCGGCGGTTGCATCGCCGGGCCGGGGGTCATCACCCCGCCTGAATTGGCGGCCCGCGCGGTGCGGCAGCTGGCCGAGGCCAGTCCGCTACCGCAGTCCGCCGCCCGCTGACGCGCGCCGGACGGGTGCACGGTTGTCGGGGCGGTTGCGGCTGTGCGGCGAAGAGAAGGCCCGGTGCGACGCGGGCTGCGCGAGGAACCGGTAGCGGGTTATTGACAACGGGAAACTCGTCTGCTACCTTCCTGCCCGGCGCACGCGAATGCGGGTGCCGCTGGGGAGAGAATGTCATGCCGCAACCGACGAAATCGCCGTATGTCGAGGTGCGCGCCTCGCGCATCCACGGCACGGGCATCTACGCGAAGCTCGCGATCCCGGAGGGGACGCGGATCATCAAGTATACGGGCACGCGGGTGACCAAGCGCGAGGCGGAACGCATCGGCGCGCGCGAGGCGGAGGGGTGCGTCTATCTCTTCGAGCTCAACCGCCGCTTCGATATCAACGGCAATGTGCGCTGGAACACGGCGCGCCATATCAACCATTCCTGCGACCCGAACTGCGAATCGATCAATTACGGCGACTGCATCTGGCTGCATGCCGTGCGCGATATCGCGCCGGGCGAGGAGTTGACCTACGATTACTGCTTCGCCAGCGGCGACCTGACCGACCATCCCTGCCGCTGCGGCGCGGCGAACTGCCGCGGCTATATCGTCCGCGAGGATCTCGTCCCGACCCTGCCCGCCCGCTGACCGTGCCTGCGGGCACGCGCCGGTTGCCTGTGGTATACTGGCGGACATAACATGAAACCGGAGGCGCGCATGCGCGGCAAAATGCTGGCCTGGCTGGTGGCGGTGGCGCTGATGGGGTGTGGATTGTCGGCATCAGTTGCGGTACCCGCGCTGATCCGCAGCGTCTGGTACAGCAAGATGGGGGCGCTTCAGGGCGACATGCTGCAGATGTTTGCGGCGCTCAAGGCGGATACCGGTATCGCCTGCTCACCGGCGTGGGTACCGGTCGAACCCGCGGCGTACGGCGTCACGGAGCCGCTGTCAATCGACGGGCTGACTTTTCGCCGGCAGAAGCAGACGCATGATTCCCTGCTCCTGGTGGCCGATCGCGACGATACCGAGCTGGTCCGGGTGCAGAGCGGACGCGATCGCGATGAGATGCTGCGCAATTTGAACCATCCGGCATACAACACTGAAATGCGGCAGCACATCCGATATGCCAATTGGGCGGCGGGCGGATGCATTATCGCCGGCGTATTGCTGGCGGTGAAACTGCTGGCGGGTGCGGTGCTGCGCCATTTCCGCTGAGGAGGAAGACGATGGGGAGATTTGACGGGTTTTGCCAGAGCTGCGGCATGCCGATGACGATGGATCCGAACGGCGGCGGTACGGAGGCGGACGGCAGCAGGAGCGCGCTCTATTGCAGCCACTGCTACCGCGCTGGCGCGTTCCTCGGCAGCTTCGCCAGCGCCGACGAAATGATCGCGCATTGCCGGCAGATCTTCAAGGGGCAGGGGATGCCCTGGTGGAAGCGCTGGTTCTACACCTCGCATATCCGCCAACTCAAGCGCTGGCAGAAAAACTGAGTGGTATGCGGAGGCGCATGATTATTGCGGTCGGTTGCGCGGCGGGTTTGCTGGCGCTGGGCCTGCTGCTGACCAGCTGCTCGTGGCAGCGCAGCATAATCTTCCATCCGCGCCCGCTGGCGCCCGGCCGGGCGGAAGCGCTGCCGCGCCGGCCCGGGGTGCGGGAACTGACTGTGACCGCCGCTGACGGCACGCGGCTCCGCGGCTGGCTGGTCGGGATGCAGGTTGCCGCCGCGTCGCAACCGGCAGTCATCTACTTCGGCGGCAATGCCGAGGAGGTTTCCGCGCGGGTCGAGCAGCAGGCGGCGTTCGGCGGGCGGGTGCTGGCGCTGGTGCCGTATCGCGGATACGGCGCCAATGCGGGCGTGCCGGGGGCGGCGGAACTGCTCGCCGACGCGCTGGCGGTCTATGACGCGGTGGCGGCGCAGCCGGGCATTGATACCGGGCATATCGCGGTGATGGGGCGGAGCCTCGGCACCGGGATTGCCGCGCGCGTTGCGGCCGACCGGCCGGTGGAGCGGGTGGTGCTCGTCTCGCCGTACGACCGGTTCAGCGCGGTGGCGCAGGACCATATGTGGTTCCTGCCGGTCCGGCTCATCCTGCGCCATAACATCGATGCCGATGACGATGCGCGTCGGGCGACGGCGTCGCTGCTGGCGGTGATCGGCCTGGCCGATGCGACCATCGCGCCGGAACGGTCGCGAGCGCTGCTCGCCGCCTGGCGCGGCCCGACCCGGGTGTTGGAACTGCCCGGCTGCGGGCATAACGACATGGACGATTTCCCGGATTATCGGGCGGCGCTGCATGATTTTCTGGCGCTGCCGCCGGTGGCTGACCGTCCGGCGCACCCGAGTGCCGCGGTGCGCACGGAGCATCCGCAATGACGGATTGTCCGGGCGTGGCCGAATTCGACCGGCAGCTGCGGCAGATGCTGGCGTTCGGTTATCCCCAACGCGCGCGGATGCCGGTGCGGCGATTCACTGCCATGGTCGCGCCGCTGCGCCGACTGGCGGCGCAGGTGCCGATTGCGCCGGGCACTGCTCGCGGCCGGATCCCGTTCGTGATAGTGGTGAAGACCGGCGTGGTCGCGGCCGCGGCGGTGATGCCGCTCGTGACGGTGAAAGGCAAGACCGGACTGGTCGATATGCGCCCGGTGGTACCGGAGGAGTTTGCGCTGATCGCCGGGATGCCGGTCCCGGACGCCCCGGCCTACCTGCTGCTGAATGTCGCTACCGGCCGGAAAACGCTGAATGTGACGGTTGCCCGGGCGTTGCCGCGTCTCAGGCGTCAGCGGCGTTTGCCGTTGACCATCGATGAAGGGGTGGCGCTGGCGGTGCAGTTTCCCGAGGTGCTGCAGGACAAGCAGCGGTACAACTGCTTCTGGATGGCCGGGTCGCGTCGGGGCGACCGGCGCGTGCCGGCGATGTGGATCAGTTTCGGCCGACCGCGCCTCGGTTGGTGCTGGGAAAATACGCCGCACACCTGGCTGGGCACGGCGTCTTGCGCCGGCCGGGTGGCGGCGCATTGCGGAGGTTGACCGATGCGGATCGAGGATTGTTTCAATACGACGGTCGAGCAGATCGAGGCGCGGCAATGGAATCCCTATCTCGGGATCAGCATTCAAAACCGGATGTTCACGGTCGAGTATATTCGCGCGTATGCCGCGTGGGCGGCCGACCGGGCGCGGGAGAAGGCGGCCATTGTGGTCGTCGATGTCCTGCAGCAGATCAACAACCAGGTGTTGAACCGGAGCAAGCCGCTGGCGGCGATTGAGAAGGCCTTCCGCCGGGCCGACGAGGTCCATGCGCTGTGTCGCGAGGCGCTGGCCGGGATCAGCGCCACCCGCGCGACCAGGCCGCTCTTCAGGCGCTT
>CAZFBR010000004.1:0-46354 GCA_964517215.1 uncultured bacterium | reverse complement strand
CATCATTGGGGTGAAGGCAGGTACAGCGAACCGGCGATAGGTGTTGAGCATCTCCATCATCAGCGCTGCCAGTTCGATAAAGATAATGAACGGGAACATCAGCCGCGTCAGCGACACCGTCAGGGCGAACTGCGGCGATTGCACCGGCCCGAATTCAAGCGTGAACAGTTGGACCAGCCAGGGCGCCACCAGCACGCCGAGCAGCGCCACTACCGCCAGCACCACCGCCATCACCGTGAGGGCGGCACTGCCGAGCATGAACGCCGCCCGGCGGCCATGCTGCCGGTCCTCGGCGGCAAAGAGCGGCACAAACGCGGCGGAGAGCGAACCTTCCGCCAGCAGGCCGCGCAGCAGGTCGGGGATGCGATAGGCGACGAAAAACGCATCCGTCAGCGCCCCGGCCCCGAAGGCAAAGGCAATGCACTTGTCGCGCAGCAGGCCGCTGACCCGGCTGAGCACCGTCATGAACCCGATCACCGCCGTCGGGCGGCCGATTTGCCTGCTCATCGTCCGGCGCCGATATCGTACAATTCCAGACGCGGCCCCTGCGCATACCCGCGCGCCGGCGCATAGCGACGCAGCAGTGTGCCGGTGCGTTCGACCTCATCGTAGAACGCGGCAATCTCGGGAAAATACCCGCGCAGCCAGGCGGCACGATAGGCATCGCGATTCAGCGACGAGAGCACCACATGGCGCACCCCCTGCGCCCGCACCGCGGCGATACCGTCCGCAATCGCGATATAGGGAATCGTCATGTCGCTCCACTGCTGATCGCGCGGCAGTGCGGTATTCTTCCCGTGTTTGGTCCAGTACCATTCGTAGGTGACCGGCGGCAGGGTCAGCAGCTGCAGGCGGTACTTGTCCGCTTTCGGATGCTGTGCCGCGAGCGCCTGCGCGTAGAGTTCTGTCAGTTTGCGGCGCGATTGCGCCAGCGGCGGACAGAACGGATCCATGAGGATCTTCGTTTCCGCCGGGATGGTGCGCTCGATATACTGCTTCATCAGCGTCCGCGTATCCGGCAGGGTCAGCGTCACATCATTTTCGACGCAGCTGATTGCCGGCGCGGCCAGCGCCGCCAGCAGCACACCGCAACCGGTCACCATGGCGGCATACCGGTACCCCTGCCGGCCGAACCACGCCGCCAGTTCCGTCACTGCGTACGCCATCAGCAGCGCCAGCAGCGGATAGAGCGGCAGCGGATAACGCGGCGTGATCTGCTTCGAGGCACTCAGGAAAAGGATCAGCACCGCCGCATACCCGGCATACGGCGCCAGCCAAGCCGGCCGGTGAAACGCGGCCAGCAGCGCGCCGGCCAGCGCCAGACCATACCCCAACCAGCCGAGCGCATCAGGCAAATACTCACCCCAGACCCGCGCCATGGCCGACGGTTCATCCGGCGGCAGATAGGCGACCCCGGTTGCTCCGCGCGCCTTCCATTCCCGCATGTAGTCGAGAAAGGTCGGCGCATCGAGCACGGCATACGGCGTACCGATGAGAAAGCCGCAACCCGCCAGCAGGCCGGCCAGCATCACCGGCCGCCACCCCGGCAGCGCCAGCCACGACAGCCGCTGCGTCCGCACCCGCTGCACATGCGCAATCACCACCGCAACAAAGAGCAGCACGGGGATATACTTGGTTGACGCCGCCAGGCCGATGGCCAGGCCGGCGCGCAGATAGGCGCCGGTGCGGCCGGTGCGCCGGATCCCGTCGCATTCCGCCACCGCCCAGAGCATGAGAAACACCATCAGCGGGTCGTTGAGAATGCTGTGCGCGTTGTCGACGGTGGTGACATTCACCGCCAGCAGCAGCGCCGCGCCCCATGCAAGCGCTTCGCCGCCCCAGCGCCGGCCGAGGCAATACGTCCATATCACGCAGAGTGCGCTCCACAATCCGCTCCACGCCCGCCCGATCAGGTAAAAGCCGGTCGGATCGCTGATGAACAGCCGGGCAAACTGCTCCGACGAATGGATATATCCCAGGCCGCGCATCACGGCGTAAAACGCGCCGTAATTGACGAAGAGAAAATACATGTTCAGCGAACCGTAGTTGAACCAGTGCGGATTGAAGTCGAAGGTCCCGAACCGCACCGCGCGGTTGACCGTCACCGCTTCGTCGGAAGTGTAGATGTGCGGCAGGCCGAACCCGTTCCCCCACCAGCGCAGCAGCAGGGCAACGAGAAAAATCAGCAGCCAGCCATAACGGCGCAGGAAGGCGGGAAGCGGCGACAACGGCGCGTCAGGCGCGCTGGTCATGATCGTCAGCGGGCAACAGGCAGCGCGGGCGCCGAAGCTGCGGCAGCACGCAGATCAACGATAACCTTCCGCGGACATTTCTGCGCGCAGATCCCGCAGTTCGTGCATTTGGCGTAATTGATCACCGGCAGGTCGTGCAGCCGTTCCAGCGCCAGCGACGGATACTTGCCGTCCGCCCAAAGCAGCAGCGCGTCGTGCGGATCGCTCATCCAGACAATGGCCTGCTGCGGACAGGCCTTCACGCAGATTTTGCACTTGATGCATGATTTCTGGCACTGCGTGCGCGACACTTTCGCCGGTTCGCCGGTGCGGCAGCGAATATGCACCGGCCGGTCCTTGGGCCGCAGCACAATCACGCCTTTCGGGCAGGCCGCCATGCACATGCCGCAGCCGGTGCAGCGGTCGGTAACCACCGGGGTCCGTCCGTGCATTGCAATGGCATTGAACGGGCAGGCGCGCCGGCAATCGCCGAACCCGATGCAGCCGAACCGGCAGCTCCGCGGCCCGCCGCCGACCGCCGCCGCCGCCGCGCAGGTGCGCACCCCCGTCCATGCCGCCTTGTCGGTCGCGCACGGGTCGAACCCCTGGCAGATGACCTGGGCGCGGACCGGCTCCGTTTCCGCCACCGCCACACCCATGATGCCGGCGATCGTTTTTGCCACGGCATTCCCGCCCGGAATACAGCGGTCGGGCGCCATGGTTCCGCCCGCCACCGCCGCGGCATAGCCGGCGCAGCCGGGCGCGCCGCACGCGCCGCAGTTGGCGCCGGGGAGCGCGTCCGTGACTGCCGCAACCTTGGGATCGGTTTCGACGGCAAACTTCTTCGACACCACCGCCAGCACCACCCCGAAGAGCACGCCAAGCAGGCCCATGCCCGCGCACGCATAGAGGACGTTCAGCATGTCAGCCCAACCCCACCAGCGCGGCAAGATCCTGCAGCATCTGTTCCGTGCGGAACGCGCTGAACGCCATGAAGGCCATCGACAGCAGGCCGGCGGAAATCAGGCCGATCGCCGGACCCTGCACGTATTGCGGCAGTCCCGTCCGCTCCATCCGCTCGCGGATGCCGGCAAAAAGCAGCAGCGCGAGCGTAAAACCGACCGCCGCCGCGCCCGAGAAAACCACCGCCTCGACGAAATTGTATTCGCGCTTGATGTTGAGCAGGGTCACACCCAGGACCGCGCAGTTGGTGGTGATAAGCGGCAGGTAGATCCCGAGCGCCTGATAGAGGATCGGGGAGAGTTTCTGCATGACCATTTCCACCACCTGCACCAGGGCGGCAATGGTCAGAATGAACGCCAGCGTCTGCAGGTATTCGTAGCCCGGCACCAGCAGCTGCTGGATGCCGTACGTCACCCCGCCCGCGAGCACCATGACGAAGATGACCGCCATCCCCATGCCGAGCGCGGTCTCGATGCGGCGCGACACCCCGAGGAACGGGCAGATGCCGAGGAACTGCATCAAGACAAAGTTGTTGATCAGCACCGCCGAGATCAGGATCAGCAGATAGCTCATGCCGCACCTCCCTGGCGCGCCTTCAGCCAGTTGCTGATGGCCATCAGCGACCCGAAGACGAAAAACGCGCCCGGCGCCAAAATGAAGATCAGGATCGGCTGGAACCCGTCGCCGAACAGCGGCACATTCCACAGCGTGCCGTTCCCCAGCACTTCCCGGATCGAGGCGATGGCGCACAGGGCGAGCGTGAACCCCAGCCCCATGCCGATGCCGTCGGCAGTCGCATGCCATACCGTGTTCTTGTAGGCATACGCCTCCGCGCGGCCGAGAATGATGCAGTTGACCACGATCAGCGGTATGAAAATGCCCAGCGCCTGCCACAGCGGGAAGGTGAAGGCATGCATGAACAGGTCCGTGATGGTGACGAAGGTCGCCGCCACCACAATAAAGCAGGGAATGCGAATCTTGTTCGGAATAATCCCGCGCAGCATCGCCACCAGCGCGTTCGAGCAGGCGGTGACGAAGGTCACCGCCAGGCCCATGCCGACCGCATTCTGCAGCGAGGTGCTCACCGCCAGCGTCGGGCAGGTCCCCAGCACAATGACGAAGATCGGGTTCTCCCGCCAGAAGCCGCGGGTCAGTTCACTGCGGAAGGTCGGCGTACTCATCGATATCCCCCCGGCCGCGTGGCCCCGGTCTGCGCGTCCGTCGCGACCGCCGAGGCCGCTGCCGCCAACCACACCTGCTGCAGCGCCGCCAGCCGCCGCATTCCCTGCGCCACGGCGTTGATCACCGCCCGCGACGAGATGGTGGCGCCGGTCACGGCGGCAATGTCGCCGCCGTCCTTATTGACGCTGAAATTCGCGGTATTGGCCAGAGAGCGGCATACCCGCGCCGCCGGATCCTGATACTGCACCCCGTCGAGAAACGCGCGTTCCGCCGCTTTCGTACCCAATCCCGGCGTTTCCTGCGCACAGGCCACCACGCGGATATTCACCAGATTGCCCGCCCCGTCGACGCCGATCGCCGTCTGCACCGGCCCGCCGTACCCGATCCGCTCCACCTGCAGCGCCGCACCGTTCCAGGTGCCGCCCTGCATGGCGGGAAACACTTCGCTCTGCCAGAAGGCGTCGCCGGCCGGCGGGAATTCCGCCGGCGCGGCCGCCAGCAGTGCCTCCCGATACTTCTCCCAGGCAAATTTTTCCGCAAACGGGTTATTGTCATGCACCGGCAGCACCGCTTCCAGCGCCGTGCGCCGCACCCCGTCGTCGTTGGCCGCAATCCGTTCCCGGGTCAGCTGATAGGTCGCACCCAGCGCGAGGCCGGCCAGACCGGCAAACAGGAACAGGAGCACGGCAAACTTCACCGTTTCGTTTTTCATCATACGACCCGCTCCACCCCGAAGCGCGGCGAATGCAGGTACCGTTCCAGCATCGGCGCCAGCGCATTCATGATCAGGATGGCAAACGACACGCCTTCGGGATAGCCGCCCCACAGGCGGATCATCATGGTGATCAGGCCGCAGCCGCAGCCGAACACCAGCCGCGCCTTGCGCCCCAACGGCATGGTCACCATATCTGTCGCCATGAAGAAGGCGCCAATCACCGCGCCCCCGGTCAGCAGATGGAAGAGCGGCGACGCGAAGCGCGCCGGGTCATGCCGCCAGAAGACGAACGCGACCACCGCCATCGTGCCGAGGAACGACACCGGCACTTCCCAGCCGATCCGCCGCCGCCACAGCAGGTACGCCGCGCCGAGCAGCAGCAGGAAAACGGAAATCTCGCCCATGCTGCCGCCCTTCATGCCGAAAAAGAGCAGATCCCATGACGGCAGCTGCGCCGCCCCGTGATTCTTGAGGATACCGAGCGGCGTCGCCGCCGTGCGCAGCGGCGCGAACGCATCCTGCCACTGCGCGGTCATCGCGACTGGAAACGACAGCAGGAGGAACACGCGGCCGACCGCCGCCGGATTGAACGGGTTATGGCCAAGCCCGCCGTACACCTGCTTGCCGAAAACAATGGCAATCACCACCGCACTGAGCGTCATCCACCACGGCAGATTGGCCGGGACATTGAGGGCCAGGATCAGGCCGGTGACCAGGGCGCTGCCGTCGCCGATGGTGGACGGCCTGCCCACGCAGCGCTGCCAGATCGCCTCGACCGCCACCGCACCGACCAGCGCGGTCACCAGCGTCATCACCGCGCCCGGCCCGAAGATATAGACCGCCCAGATCACCGCCGGCATCAGGGCCACGACCACATCGGTCATGACCTTCGGCACGCTGTCGCCGCTGTGCAGGTGCGGGGCCGGGCCGAACCGCAGATCCAGGGAACTCATGATTTGCCCATCTCCCGCACCAGTTTCTTGCCCAACTGCACTTTCTGCACCAGGAACCGCCGGGCGGGACAGGAATACGCGCAGCAGCCGCATTCCATGCAGTCCATGATCCCCGCCGCCTGCAGCAGTTCCGGTTCCTTCGTGTCCGTGGCCAATTCCAGCGCCCGCGGCGACAGCCCCATCGGGCAGACCTCGCCGCAGCGGCCGCAACGGATGCACGGATACTGCCGCGGTTCGCGCGCTTCATCTTCCGTCAGGAAGAGCAGCCCGGAGGTCCCCTTGCCCGTGGAGAACTCCATGCCGGTCAGCGCCAGCCCCATCATCGGCCCGCCGGCAATGATCTTGCGCACGCAGCATTCGCGTCCGCCGGCAAGGGCAAACAGCTCGCTGATCGGGGTGCCGATCCGCACCCGGAAATTGCCCGGCGCATTGACTGCCCCGCCGGCGACAGTGATAATCCGCTCGATCAGCGGCGTCCCGTCACTCACCGCCGCCCGCACGGCATACGCCGTACCGGCATTCTGCACCACGCAGCCGGTATCCATCGGCAGCTTGCCCGACGGCACCGTGCGCCGGGTAAGCGCATAAATCAGCTGCTTTTCCGCGCCCTGCGGGTAGCGGGTCGGCACCACCACGACCTCCGCCACCCCTGAGGCAGCCGCCTGCAGCGCGGCAATCGCCGCCGGCTTGTTGTCCTCGATGCCGATAATCGTCCGCACATCACCGAGGATCTTCCGCAGGATGGCGATTCCTGCAATCACCGCCGCGGTTTCTTCCGTCAGCAGCCGCGCATCGGCATTCAGGTACGGCTCGCATTCCGCCGCGTTGATGATCAGGCAGTCGATCTTCTTATCCGCCGGCGGGGAAAGCTTGACCTGCGTCGGGAAGGTGGCGCCGCCCAGACCGACCACGCCGGCGGCACGCACCTGCGCCAGCAATTCGTCACGCGATGCCGTTTGCCAGTCGATTCCCCGGCCGGGCGCCCGCTGTTCCTCCGCCGCCCGGGTGATGACGGCCGCGAGGCGCGGTTCGCCGCAGGGGTGCGGCACTTCCGCCAGCGCGGTGACTTTTCCAGTGACCGGACTATGGACGGCCGCCGATACGAATCCGTCCGGTTCGCCCAGCAACTGGCCGGTCAGGACTTCGTCGCCGACCTTGACCACGGGACGGGCGGGCTTGCCGATATGCTGGCTGAAAAACACCGTGGCAACCGCCGGCAGCGGCGCCGCCTGAATGGCGGCGGCCGCAGTTGCCGCCTTACGATCATCAGGATGAATACCACCGGGAAACAACCGCATCCGCGCCCGTCCTGTCACTGGCTTTTAACCGAAATTTGCCTTATTAATTATACACTTATCGCGTCTCACCGTCAACGCGCGAAACGCGATAAGTTACGGGTCTATCATTGTCTTTGACAACTGCAGCAGCGTGACGTTTCAGCAGCCCGGATAAACAACCTGCACGCGATTTATCATGACCCGGGCCCAGACCGTCCTCGCAATTGCAGAGTACGACATGGGCAGAACCATCGGCGCACCAGACGAGGCAACGCTGGGCGGCAAGCGCTGGCGGCTGTTCCCTGTGCTGCGGTCGGTTTTGAAGTAATCCTGCCAAACAACACATCGACAGCACGGGTAATGAAACTGATTGCGGTATCGCCTACGCCATAGTATAATCATGCTGACGGCTACCCAGGGGGGCGCAATGACACAATATTCGGCGGTATTCAAGAAGCATGGCAAAATGTGGATGGGATATGTCGAGGAGCTGCCTGGCGCCAACACCCAAGGCGCGACCTTGGACGAGGCCCGCGAAAACCTCAAGGAGGCGGTACAGCTGATCCTGCAGGCCAACCGCGCGCTATGTCGCCGCACTGGCGGACGCAATATTGTTCGGGAAAAACTCGCGGTCGCCTAACCAATGAAGCGCCATGAGCTGCTGCGATACCTCAAAGCTCACGGTTGCGAACTACTACGCGAGGGGACGCGGCACACCGTTTACTGGAACCCGGCCAACCGGCAAACATCGACAGTCCCGCGTCACTCTGAAATTGTTAACCAATTAGCAGGCAAGATTTGCCGGGATTTGGGGATCCCCCGCAAAAAATAACGCTGCCTACCCGGCATATCCTTCTTCGTAGAACGTATTGCCGCACTTGCCGCAATACCAAGTCGCGTTCCAGGCGGCAATTTGTTTTTCCCATTGAGCGAAGCGACCACGATATATCGACCGATTAGACCAAACAGCAAACCAACCGATGGCAACCACCACAACAACATAAACAAAAAATCCCACCACAATCAACGGAAATAAAACGATCTCCCCAGTAGACAACCTAAGTGGGTTTATTTTATCAATAATTTCAGCCAGTGCCATCAAAGCGGCTCCCAAAAAAGGGGTCCCGAATAACAAGCAAACGCCAATATAGAAAATCATGCCCAAGGGATTGGTTGGATTAACCGGTTGCGCCGGCGGAGCCAGCCGCTGCGCCAAAACGCTTGCGTTGACCCCGCTCTGTGAGCCGACCCCGAACGCCATGTCGCTGCCCACCACGCCACCCATGACGATTGTGCCCGCGCTATTGCCGGCCCCCTGCTCCCACACCACGCTAGCCTTGACCACCCGGTGCCGTTCGCCACACGACGGGCAGACCTGGCCGCTCTCCGGCAGGGCGGGTTGGACCTGATGCACAACCTGCACCTGCTGGGCCGGCTGCTGGTTGATTGGGCATGCGCACGTCGGGCAGCTTGCCGCGCGCTCTGATACCTGCTTACCGCACTCCGGGCAGTTAATCAGTGCCATTGTCAGACCCTCCTGTGCGACCGAGCAGGCCGCGCTCAACCAGATCGAGGTACGCCTGTTGTGCGTAGTTCCGCACCTCGCCAGTCGAAAAGCCGTGCTTCTCCGCAAGGGCGCTGTAGTCCGGCGTTTGCCGGCGGACCAGCAGCTCGCCCAGCTCACGCAGCAGGGCCGGCCGGTTCCGCCGGGACACCACTACCGACTATGTTATTCCCGCGCCAGCACCGTGCGCCCGTCGAGATATGGCTGCAGCACGGTCGGGACGGCGATGCTGCCGTCGCGCTGCTGGTAATTCTCCAGGACCGCAATCCAGGTGCGCCCGACCGCCAGCCCGCTGCCGTTGAGCGTATGACAGAACTGCGGCTTGTCCTTCCCTGCCCGCCAGCGCAGATTCATGCGCCGCGCCTGGAAATCAAGGCAGTTCGAACAGCTGGAGATCTCGCGGTATTCCCGCTGCGCCGGCAGCCATACTTCCAGGTCATAGGTTTTCGCCGCGGAAAAGCCGATGTCGCCGCCGCACAGGGCCATGACCCGATACGGCAGCTCCAGCAGCTGCAGGATCTTCTCCGCCGCCGCCGTCAGCCGCTCGTGTTCCGCGGCGGAATCCTCCGCCCGGGTGATGCTCACCAGTTCAACCTTGTCGAACTGGTGCTGGCGGATCAGCCCGCGCGTATCCTTGCCCGCCGCGCCCGCCTCGGCGCGGAAGCAGGGCGTGCAAGCGGTCAGACGCAGCGGCAGTTTCGCCGCATCAATGATCTCGCCGGCGTACAGATTGGCCAGCGGCACTTCCGCCGTCGGAATCAGGTAGAGTTCCTGGTCAGCCAGCCGGAAAAGATCAGCGGCAAACTTCGGCAGCTGCCCGGTGCCGGTCATGGCAGTGCGGTTGACCATAAGCGGCGGGGCGATTTCCGTATAGCCGTGTTCGCGCGTGTGAAGATCAAGCATGAACGCGCCGAGCGCGCGGGCCAGTCGCGCCCCGGGGCCGCTCAGCACGGCAAAGCGCGCCGCCGCGATCTTCGCCGCGCGCTCCGGATCGAATATCCCGAGATTGCTCCCGAGATCCCAGTGCGGCAGCGGATCAAAATCAAACGTACGCTGCGTCCCCCAGCGGCGCACCTCGACGTTGGCCGTCGCGTCGGCGCCGGCCGGCGTCTCCGGCAGCAGCCGATTGGGCAATATGTATGCTTCCCGATCGCGACTTTCTTCTGTACTTTTACGATAGCATATTTTTGCTTCTAATTCTTCCACAAGACCAGATGCTTGTAACATCAATTGTGTTCCATCTTGTCCTGTTTTTTTGCAAAACCCAATTTCCTTTGCAAGCGCGTTGCGCTGCGCCTGCAGCGATTCCGCCGCCGCCGTTGCATTGCGCCATTCTGTATCCCAATGCAACCATTCACGATATGCTTTATTATTCGCATTACGCGCGGCCAGCATCGCCGTCACTTCATCTTCATGCTCGCGCAGCCAGCGGGGGTCAAGCATCAGTTTTTCCCCCCGTCATCATCGGCCGCATCATCAGCGTCGGCCGCATCGCCCTCATCCTCGGCGTCGTCCGCGATTTCCTCATCATCAACCGGGACTTCGTCGTCCAGTTCATCGGCGCTGAGCGCGGCCACCGCGGGCGCGCTCTCACCGTTGATCTCCTGCTTTTCGCGCGTCTCGCCCACCACCCGGGCGACGTCGATAACCGCGTCGTCGTCCGCCAGGCGGATCAGGCGCACCCCCTGCGCCGCGCGGCCGGAAAGGCGAATGTCATTGACCACCGTGCGGATGGTGATCCCGCCCTTCGTTACCACAATGATTTCATCGCCGGGCATCACCTCGCGCACCGCGACCACCTCACCGTTGCGCTCGCTGGTGGCGATGTTCTTCACCCCGCGGCCGCCGCGCCCGGTGATGCGATAGGCGGTGAGCGGCGTCTGCTTGCCGAACCCGTTGGCGGTGGCGGTCAGCAGGTTGGACGTCGGTGTCACCCGCACCATGCCGACGACACAGTCCCCCGCCTGCAGGCGGATGCCGCGCACCCCCGTTGAGGTGCGTCCCATCAGGCGCACTTTCTGCTCGGGGAAGCGGATGGCCAGCCCGCCGCGGGTGGCAATCAGCACCTCGTCGCCCCCGCCGGTCTGCACCACCTCGACCAAGGTGTCGTTTTCGCGCAGCGTGATGGCGCGAATGCCCGCCTTGCGCGGATTGCTGAACGCCATCAGGTCGGTGCGCTTGACCACGCCGCCGCTGGTCACCATGAACAGGGTCCGGCCATCGACAAACCGGCGGACCGGCACGAACGCGGTGATCTTGTCGTCACTGCCCAGCGGCAGCAGGTTGACAATCGCCTTGCCGCGCGCCACCCGCGCGCCCGACGGAATATCGTACACCTTGAGCCAGAAACAGTTGCCCTTGTCGGTGAAGATGAGGATGTAACTGTGCGTCGTCGCCGTGAAGATGTGCTCGACGAAATCCTCCTCCTTGGTGTCCATCCCGCTCAGGCCGACCCCGCCGCGCCGCTGCGAGCGGTAGGCGTCGATCGGCATGCGCTTGATGTACCCGCCATGCGTGATGGTGATGGCCACATTCTCGTCGGCAATCAGGTCCTCGATGGCGAACTCGCCCTCGGCATCGACAATTTCCGTGCGGCGGTCATCCCCGTACTTTTCCTTCAACCCCACCAGCTCGGCGCGGATAATGGCGAGCATCTTGCGCTCGCTGGCAAGGATCGACTTCAGCTCCTCGATCAGCTGGATCAGCTGCTTGTACTCATCCTCGATCTTGCGCACCTCGAGATTGGTCAGCCGCTGCAGCTGCATGGTGAGAATGGCCCTGGTCTGCAGTTCGGAAAGCAGGAAGCGCTGCATCAGCGCGGCCTGCGCCACCTCGGGCGATTTCGACTGCTTGATGATCGCGATCACCTCGTCGAGATTGGCCAGCGCGATCTTCAATCCCTCGAGAATATGCGCGCGCTCCTCCGCCCGCGCCAGGTCATAGCGCGTGCGCCGGGCGATAACCACCTTGCGGTGCTCGAGGTAATACCCCAGCATCTCCCGCAGGGTCAGCACGCGCGGCCGGCCGTCGACCAGCGCCAGCATGATGACCCCGAACGTGGTCTGCAGCGAGGTGTGCTTGTAGAGCTGGTTGAGCACAATCTGCGGGATGGCGCCCTTTTTCAGCTCGATGATCAGGCGCATGCCCTCGCGATCGGATTCGTCGCGCAGGTCGCTGATCCCCTCGATCTTCTTCTCGTGCACCAGGTCGGCAATGCGTTCGATTATCGTGGTCTTGATGATCTGATAGGGGATCTCGCTGACCACAATGCGGTCGCGGCCCGTCTTGGTGGTCTCGATATTGGTGCGGGCGCGAATGGTCAGATGGCCGCGGCCCGTCTCGTAAATGTCCTTGATCGGCGACCGGCCGTAAATGAACGCCGCGGTGGGAAAATCCGGCCCCGTGACATGCTGCATCAGCCCCGCCGTGTCGATTTCCGGGTCGTCGATCATCGCCACCAGCGCATCGCAGATCTCGCCGAGGTTGTGCGGGGGGATATTGGTGGCCATCCCCACCGCGATCCCCGCCGAGCCGTTGACCAGCAGATTGGGCAGCAGCGACGGCAGCACCGTCGGCTCCCGATGCGACTCATCGAACGTGGGAATGAAATCAACCGTCTCCTTCTCGATGTCGCGCAGCATTTCCACCGCAATCGGCGCCAGCCGCGCCTCGGTATAGCGGTAGGCGGCGGCCGAATCGCCGTCGACGGAGCCGAAGTTGCCCTGCCCGTCAACCAGCGGATAGCGCAGCGAGAAATCCTGCGCCATGCGCACCATCGTGTCATACACCGACGCGTCGCCGTGCGGATGGTATTTCCCCAGCACTTCACCCACCACCGCCGCCGATTTCTTGTAGGCCTTCCCCGGCAGCAGGCCGATGTCGTGCATGGCATACAGCACCCGCCGGTGCGCGGGTTTCAGCCCGTCCCGCACATCCGGCAGCGCCCGCCCGACAATGACGCTCATCGCGTAATCGATATAGGATCCCTTGATCTCGTCCTCGAGATAGGTGGGGACCAGATGCTGCCCGGTTATTTGCTCTTCGCCACTCATCGTCCTGCTCCTTTAGCCATCGCCCGCTCATTGCCGGCCGCAGGCGCGCGCCCCTGCGCGTCCGCCGCGGTGCCGCAACACTTCCGGTTTACACGTCGAGATTCTTCACTTCCAGCGCATTTTCCTCGATAAACTTGCGCCGCGGTTCCACCGCATCGCCCATGAGAATGGTGAACAGGCCGTCCGCCTCGACCGCATCCTCGAGCTTGACCTGCAGCAGGGTGCGCACACTGGGGTCCATGGTGGTGTTCCACAACTGCTCGGGATTCATTTCGCCCAGACCCTTGTAGCGGTTGATCGCGTACTTCTCGCCCTGGTATTCCTTCAGCTTGAGCTCCAGCGCCTTCTCGTTGTACACATATTCCTCGCGCTTGCCCGCCTTGATGCGGAACAGCGGCGGCTGGGCGATGAAAATGTTGCCGTTATCGACCAGCGGGCGCATATAGCGGAAAAAGAAGGTCAGCAGCAGCGTACGAATATGCGCCCCGTCCACGTCGGCATCGGTCATAATGATGATCTTGTAATAGCGCAGCTTGTCGATATTGAACTCATCTTCACCCACGCCGCAGCCGATGGCGGTGATCAGGGTGCGGATTTCCTCGTTGCCCAGGGCCTTGTCCAAACGCGTCTTTTCCACGTTGAGGATCTTGCCCCGCAGCGGCAGAATGGCCTGGAAACTGCGGTCGCGCCCCTGCTTGGCCGAACCGCCGGCGCTGTTGCCCTCCACCAGGTACAGCTCGCACAGCGTCGGATCGGAATTGGAGCAGTCGGCCAGCTTGCCCGGCAGCGACCCCGATTCCAGGGCGCCCTTGCGCCGGGTCAGCTCGCGCGCCTTCTTCGCCGCCAGCCGCGAGCGTGAGGCCAGCAGCGCCTGGTTGATGATGCACCGGGCGCTGGCCGGATTTTCCTCGAAGAAGACCGACAGCTCATCCGCGACAATTGATTCAACCAGCCCCTTGATCTCGCTGTTGCCCAGCTTCGTCTTGGTCTGGCCCTCGAACTGCGGATTGGGCAGGCGGACCGACACCACGGCCGTGCACCCTTCGCGGATATCGTCGCCCTCAAGCTCATCCTTGCCCTGCTTGATCAGGTTATTCTTGATCCCGTAATCATTGACCACGCGGGTCAGGGCCGCCTTGAATCCGGTCAGGTGGGTCCCCCCCTCGTGCGTGTTGATGTTATTGGCGAAGGAAAAGATGTTGTCGGTATAGGTTTCGGTGTACTGCATCGCAATTTCGACCTGCACCGCATCGCTCTGCTTTTCGAGATAGATGACATTGGCAAACGAGGGCTTCTTATTCTCGTTAATGTGCTTCACCATCTCGACAATGCCGCCCGCATACTGGTACTGCTCGCGCTGGCCGTTGCGCTCATCCAGCATGATGAGCAGGAGCCCCTTGTTGAGGAAGGCCAGTTCCTGCACCCGCTGCGCGAGGATCGACCATTTGTATTCGAGTTTTTCGAAAATCGTATCATCGGCGAGAAAGGTCACCCGGGTGCCGGAGGTCGCGCGCTCGCCCGTTACGGTCAGCTTGCTCACGGCCTTGCCGCGTTCGTAGCGCTGATGGTAGATTTTGCCGCCGCGACTGACCTCAACTTCCAGCCAGGTCGACAGGGCATTGACCACCGAAACACCGACGCCGTGCAGCCCGCCCGACACCTTGTAGCTGTCGTTGTCGAACTTGCCGCCCGCATGCAGCTTGGTCAGCACCACCTCGACCGCGGGAATCTTCAGCTTCGGATGCGGATCAACCGGAATGCCGCGGCCGTTGTCCTGCACGGAAATGCTCTGATCCCCGTGGATCGTAACCGTGATTTCCGTGCAGAAACCCGCCAGCGCCTCGTCAATGGCGTTGTCCACCACTTCGTAAACCAGATGGTGCAGCCCGCGCGAACTGGTCGACCCGATATACATCGCCGGCCGCTGGCGCACGGGCTCCAGGCCCTCGAGCACCTGGATCTTGTCCGCCCCGTATTCCTGTTGTGCCTTGTCACTAACCATGGATCTCCGTCCTTCCCGTCCCACCTGCCGCCGCGCGCGGCGGCAGTACCTTCGTTTTCACATCCCGCACCAGCACCGCGCCGGTCAGCGCATTCAGCGTGCGCATGAGTTCCGGCGCCAGCATCCTGACTTCCTGGGCCCACACCGGCCCGTCCACCGTCAGCCACAGCGTCGTCTTTTCCCAGCGCAGCGGCCGAACATGCCCGCGCAATCGCGCCGGCAGCAGCGTTTCCCAACCGTCGAACACCCGCTGCCGGCCGGCATCGGCGGTCAGTTTCATGACCGCCAGCACCTCGCGCGCGGCCTGCGGCGCGGCACGATAAAATTTCCGCCGCTCAGCCATCGACCGACACCGCGCCGTCGCCAAGGCGAAAAACGCACCCGGGCGCCGGCAGATCCGCATCCAGCTCCGTGGCCGTCAGAAAACACTGCCCCGCCCGGGCAACCGCCTGCAGCACCCGCCGACGCCGCTCATGATCCAGCGCGGCAAACGGATCGTCCAGCACCAGCACCGGCGTTTCGCCGTGCACCGCCCGCAAATCATCATATTCCGCCAGGCGCAACACCAGGGCCAGCAGCTGCTGCTCGCCGCTGGAGCAGAAATACCGCGCCGGCCGGCCGTCGACCAGCAGTTCCAGCTCGTCGCGATGCGGTCCGACCAGGGTCAGGCCGCGCCGCAGTTCCGCCGGCCGCGCCTGCACCAGCTTCTGCTCCAGCCGCGGTCCCACCGCCGCCAGGTCCGCCGTGGCTTCGATCCCCGAGCGGTAGGCCAGTCCCAGCTCCGCCTGACCGTGCAGGGCGCGATACAGCTGCACCGCCGCCGGGGCCAGGGCCGACAGCCCGCGCACGCGCGCGGTGATCAGCGCCGCGCCCTGCTGCACCAGCTGCACATCCCAGTCCGCCAGCGCCGTCTCCCGCCGCGGATTGCGCAGGTCGGCCAGGATCTGGTTGCGCTGCCTGACCACCTGCCAGTAACGCTGCAGGGTTTCGTAATACCCGGTCTCGCGACGGGCCAGCCACAGATCAAGAAAGCGCCGCCGCACCACCGGCGCACCGCGCACCAGCGCCAGATCGTCGGGACTGGCGAGAATCACCGTCCAGCTGCGCACCAGCTCGCCTTGTGTCACCGGCTTCCGCTGCCGCAGCATCTTTTTTTCCCCGTCGGCGGCAATCGCCACCAGCAGCTGATCGCTCCCCGACCGGCCCGCCACTTCCCCCTGCACCACCGCCTGGGCTGCGCCCTGCCGCACCAGTTCATCCAGCCGCCGCGCGCGAAACGACTGGCCGATATTGAGCAGCAATACCGCCTCGGCGACATTGGTCTTGCCGGCGCCATTGCGCCCCAGCAGCACATTCAGGCCGGCATGGCAGGCGCAATCAGCCGCGACAATATTGCGGTAATCGCGCAGGACCAGCCGCGTCAGCTGCACTGCTGGGCCGCCGCCTTAGCTGCGCACCGGCATCAGCAGGCAGAGAAAGCCGCCATCCTCCGGACTGACAAACACACACGGATGTGCGCCGTCATTAATCTGAAATTCCAGTTTCCCCTCGGCAAACCGGGCAACAATTTCCTTGAGATAATCGATATTGAACGACACCTCAATGCTCAATCCGCTTCCTTCAACTTCAAACCCGTTATCCCCCTCACTGCCGCTGATCCCCGACGCCGCCGACAATCCCAGCCGCGAACCGCTGAACCGCAGGAAGATCTGCCGGGTCTTGTCATCGCAGGACGGACCGACCTCCACCAGCGCCGCATGCAGCGCCAGCGGATCAATGCCGATGCGGTTGCCCAGCGCCTTGGCCGGAATCACCTTTTCAAACGCGGGATACTCCTCGTCAATCAGCCGCGAGGTCAGCTGCAGCGTCTCGTGCGTGAACGAAACATGATTGGGGGCAATGGCCACGTTCACCGCGGACTCATCCGCAGTGATGTTCTTCATCAGTTCCTGCAGCGCCTTGGCCGGGACGATAATGTTGAAATCACCGACCTTCTCCTTGCCCGGCCAGTTCTGACGCATCAGGGCCAGCTTGTGGCTGTTGGTGGCGACAAATGCCAGCTGCCCGCCTTTGCTGACCATATTGATCCCGGTCAGGTACGCCCGGGTCTCGTCAACCGTGCTGGCGGCAAACGCGGTATTGTTGATCATCGTGCGCAGCGCCGCCGCCGGCAGGGCAAAGGCATGGGCGGGCTTCTGCGCTTCCAGCGCGGGAAATTCGTCCAGCGCGCCGCCAATCAGCTTCTGCCTGGTCTTGAACCGGCTGGCAATGTCGATAACCAGATGATGCTTGCTGTCCGCCGTGATGGTAATGTCAACGTCGGCTTGTTCCACCGACCGCAGAATGTCAAGCAGCTTGCGTGCCGGAATGGTTACCCCACCCTCGGTCGCCACCCGCACCGGCAGCGACAGCGAGGCACTGACGGTCAGGTCCGTGGCTGCCAGGACCAGGGTCTCCGCCCGGGCCTCACAGCGGACGTGAGTCAGAATCGGCAGCGGATTGCGAGGATTGACCAGTCCGCTGACCGTTTGCAATGCGGTTTGCAGCGCTTCCTTCTTGGCGGTTATTTTCATCGGTTCTCCCTCCCGTTTTTTACAAAGATATATCTTTGATATGTCGTGGTACTCGTCGTAGTGGCGGGGATGGTGCGGATAACGGCATAACCTGTTGTCCGCCGGCGTGATTCACCGGCCGCTACCGTGGGGATATTGTTGATAACCGGTGCACATGCCGGGTACGGTGTACCGGAGACAACGGTCAGCATGAGCCGCACACTCCGGGCATCCGGTGTCTGTCCGTACGTTATCCACATCCTACAAACGCTCCTTGATGGTGGCGACGATCCGGCTGGTATTCTGGTCTTTCTCCAGCTCATCGCTGATCTTATGAAAGGCATGCAATACGGTGGAATGATCGCGACCGCCGAATTCCGCGCCGATTTCCTGGAGCGAGAGATCCGTCATCTCACGCGCAATAAACATGGCAATCTGCCGGGGAAAACTGACCGAGCCGGCTTTCTTTTTCGACTTGAGATCGGCGACATTGAGATGGAAATGATCAGCGACCTCCTTCTGAATGGTGCTCACCGTGATCACCCGGGTCTGCCACTTGTCGCCGATGATATCCTTGAGCAGTTCCTTGACCGTGGGAATGGTGAGATCCTGGCGGGTGAACTGGGCGTAGGTAACGACCTTGTTGAGCGCCCCTTCCAGGTCGCGGATATGGGTCTTGATGTTGTGGGCGATGAAATTGATGATTTCATCGGGCATGTCACGCACATTCATCTCGTCGGCGCGCTTTTTGAGGATGGCGATGCGCGTCTCGAGGTTGGGCGGCTGAATGTCGGCGGAAAGCCCCCACTGGAACCGCGAGAGAACGCGCTCCTCGAATCCGACCAGCTCCTTGATCGGCTTGTCGGCGGTGAAGACCAGCTGCTTGCGCAGGTCGTACAGCGAATTGAAGGTGTGAAAGAACTCCTCCAGCGTCTGGATCTTGCCCGACAGGAACTGGATATCATCGATCAGCAGCACATCCACGCTGCGGTAGCGCGCCTGGAAATCACCCATGCGCTTCTGCTGCACACACTCGATGAATTCGTTGAGAAAGGTTTCGCTGGTGACATAGACCACTTTGGCCGACGGGTTGCGCGCCAGCCGCGCATGACCGATGGCATGCATCAGGTGCGTCTTGCCCAGTCCGGTGCCGCCGTAAATGAAGAGCGGGTTATAGCCGCGCGGCGGATCGCCCTGCGTATTGGCCACGGCCAGTGCCGCAGCATAGGCGAGCTGGTTGCTCTCTCCGTTGACGAAATTGTCGAACGTGTAGCGCGGGAACAGGGCGCTCCCCGGCAGGGTCGCCGCCGCCGGTTCCACTTCCGGGCTTGCGGTGACGACCCGGACCGGCGGGATGATGGTCTCTGCCGCCCGGGCGCGAATCATGATCTCAACTTTTGCCTGGATCCCCATTTCCGCCTGCAGCGCTTCCTTGACCTGCGGGTAGAACTTGTCCGTCAGCTTGTCCAGCGAATACTGGTTGGGAACATAGAGGGACAGAACGCTGCCGTTCCATTCCGGCTGATCCAGCGAACCGAACCAGACCCGAAAGTCATCGGCGCCAATCCGCTGCTCAATCCCTCGTTTCAGTTTCGTCCACAGTTCTTCGTTCATATCCGTTCTGCTAACCCATGGCAAATCGGGTAAAAGTGTCAATCCATCATTCAGTTATGAAACTGCAGTTATCCACAATATCATCCACAATAATAATAAGCATATCTTCTTACAAATAAAGAAATAACAAAATTATGCCATAATAGGAGGGTAATTATCCACAATTGCCGCTGATGGTCAATTCATCCATCAATTTCGGCATGATATAAAAATAAGGGAACAAAAATGCGGGGATGGTTTTGGTGTATCTGCAAAACCATTGACGACACCGCAAACAATTCCCCTCCCATTTATATAGGTGATTTTAGCATATCCAATATTATTAGTCAAGTATTTTTAATCAGGAAGATGCAGGAAATCGAATTCGGTGATAGCCAGCGTGCCATCACGCAAACAGAGAAAAACCCGGTCATCAATCACCACCAGCGGTTGTTCACTTGCCACTGCGGGTACTGGATGTGCCTGCCAGACCAGGCAGCGGTAACCGCTCCCGGCAACAAAGGCGGGCATGGTCGGATTGCCGGCCCGGATCAGGTTGACAGCTTCACGCAGCGTGAGGTCCTGATCGTTCAGACAGCATTCCGCCGTATCCGGCAGGCCCTGAGCGGAGGGGAGGGTAGTTGCGGGCAACGGTGTGCCGGGCCCGCGGAAGCGCAGCAGAAACTCGTCAAGCAGCGGCGCCACCAGCGGGGTGAGGCGATGATACACATCGGCAAAGGTGTCGCTGCTGCCGATGGGGATGCGGTGTTGGGCAAACACCGGTCCGGTATCAATCCCCGCGTCAATTCGCTGCAGGGACATGCCGGTTTCCGGTTCGCCGTTGCGGATTGCCCAGTACAGCGGCTGCGGACCGCGATATGCGGGGAGCAGCGACGGATGCAGATTATACGTGCCGCACGGCGGCAGCGTGAAGACCGCGGGCGACAGGATGCGGAAATAGGTGTTGATCAGCGCCACCTCGGGCTGGAGGGCGGCTATCGCTGCGGCCAGTTCGGTCTGGGGCCGGTCCGGGCGGTCGAGGTATACCGGCACCCGGTGCTCATGACATACGGTCAGCAGATCGGGATACGCGGCCAGCAGCTGATCGCGCCGGCGATTCAATGCCGCCACGGCAGGATCCCCGGCGGTCACCCGGCCATCCGTGACCACCAGCACCGGCGGGCAGCCGCGGGTCAGCAGATGCTGCAGTCCGGTTGCACCATGTCCGGCCAGCGCAAAATAGACCATGCGCGGTGCATTCATGGAGGCAGCATAGCACACTTGCGGGCGACCGACCAGCAACCGCGGCCGCGCGCACCTTGACAATCGACGGGGAAAGGTACTACGATTGCGCCGGCGGTGACGGTTTGCGGTGCCGCGTCCACTACCCTCGGAGGCAGATGATGAAAAAGATCGTGCTGGCAGTCGGCGGCAACTCGCTCATTTCGGCGGGACAGAAGGGTTTCATCCATGAGCAGCGCGCGGCCGCGCATGAAACCTGCACCCATCTCGCGGAGATGGTGGCGATGGGGCATCAGCTGGTGGTGGCGCACGGCAACGGACCGCAGGTGGGCAACATCCTGCTGCGGGCGGCGGCAGGCGAGGAACTGCATCATATCCCGCAGATGCCGATGGATGTCTGTGTGGCGGACTCGCAGGGCGGCATCGGCTATATGCTGCAGCAGTCGCTGGAAAACATCCTGTACGCCAAGGGCATCAAGCGGCAGGTGGCGACGATCATCACCCAGGTGGCGGTCGATCCCGCCGACCCGGCGTTCAAGAATCCGACGAAGCCGGTCGGCCAGTTCTTCACCAAAGAGCAGGCGGACAAAAAGAAGGCGGAAAACCCCGACTGGACGATCATCGAGGACGCGGGCCGCGGTTACCGCCGGGTCGTGCCGTCACCGCAGCCGCAGCGGATCATCGAGCGCAAGGTGATCGAGCAGCTCGTTGATGCCGGCGTGATTGTGATCGCCGTCGGCGGCGGCGGGGTGCCGGTCATTGTCAAACCCGACGGCATGCTCGAGGGGACGGCGGCGGTGATTGACAAGGACAACGCCGCCTGCGTGCTGGCCGCCAACCTCAAGGCGGACTATTTCATCATTTCGACCGATGTGCCGCAGGTCTACATCAACTACAAGAAGCCCGACCAGCTGGCGCTGGGCAAACTGACCCTGACGCAGGCGAAGGAATATCTGGCTGCGGGCCATTTTGCCAAGGGCTCGATGGAGCCGAAGGTGCGCGCCTGCGTTCGCTTCGTCGAGAATGGCGGCGAGCAGGCGATCATCACCAACCCCGCGTCGCTGTGCAAAGCGCTGGCCGGAGAAACCGGCACGCATATCGTGCGCGGTTAGCACTGCCGCGAACGCCGGGACAGGACGGACAGCATGGGTCTGGAACAGGTGCAGGGACTGAAATGCACGCAGTGCGGCAAAGAGCACACGCTGCGCGAGACGCAGTATGTCTGCACATCCTGCGGGGCGAACACGGAAGTGGTGTACGACTATGCGCTGATCAAGCAGCGCATTTCGCGGGCGTCGCTGGCACAGGACCGCAATTTCTCCGTCTGGCGCTATGCCCCCTTCTATCCGCTCGCCGGCCTGGAGATGATCCCGCCGCAGCAGATCGGCTGGACGCCGCTTTACCCGGCGCCGCGGCTGGGCGCGGCGATCGGCCTGTCCCGGCTCTATGTCAAGGACGACGGGCGCAATCCGAGCGCGTCGTTCAAGGACCGCGCCTCGGGCGTGGCGCTGGCGCACGCGCGCGAGAACGGGGCGCCGCTGATCTGCGGCGCCTCGACGGGCAATGCCGCGTCGTCGCTCGCCTGCCTCGCCGGCGCCATCGGCTACCGCACGATCATTTTCGTGCCGCAGACCGCACCCCCGGCGAAGATCGCGCAGATCATGACCTTCGGCGCGGAGATCGTCATGGTGCGCGGCACGTACGACCAGGCGTTCGATCTCTGCCTTGCCGCGTCGGCGAAGTACGGCTGGTACAACCGCAATACGGGGTACAATCCGTTCACCCGCGAGGGGAAAAAATCCTGCGCCTTCGAGATCTGCGAACAGCTCGGCTGGCAGGTTCCCGACTGGGTGGCGGTCTCCGTCGGTGACGGCAACATCATCAGCGGGCTGTGGAAGGGGTTCCGTGACCTGCTGGCGGCGGGATTGATCGACCGGCTGCCGAAGATGCTGGCGGCGCAGTCGACGCTGAGCAGCGCGGTGGCCGATGCGGTGCGCCGCGGCGGGAAGCTGGAACCGGTGCGCGCGACGACGGTGGCGGATTCCATTTCCGTCGATATCCCCCGCGACGGGGCGATGGCGGTGCGCGCGGTCACCGAGTCGGGCGGCGCGGCGATCACCGTTGACGATGCGGTGATCCTCGAATCAATCAAGACCGTGGCGCGCGGGGTCGGCGTGTTCGGCGAGCCGGCGGGGGTGACCGGGTATGCCGGCGTCGAGATCCTGGCCAAGGCCGGGGTGATCAAGGCCGACGAGACGGTGGTGGCGGTGGTCACCGGCAACGGGCTCAAGGATGTGGCCTCCGCCGCGAAGGTGGCGGGAACGCCGACAGTAATCGATCCCGAGCTCGCGGCGGTGGACCGGCTGTTCGGCGGCAAAAGCGCATAGCCAGCGGCAGAAAAGGACGGGGGCAGTGCCATGAAAGCAAAACACCTGATCAGCATCCAGGACCTTGACCGGTCCGAGATCATTGAAATTTTCACGACGACGCAGGAGCTCAAGGCGCGCCGGCAGCGCGGCGAGGTGTTTGTCCCGCTGGCGGGCAAGACCCTGGCGATGATCTTCCAGAAATCATCGACGCGCACGCGCGTGTCGTTTGAGGCGGGCATGCTGCAGCTGGGCGGACATGCGCTCTTCCTCTCCGCGTCCGACCTGCAGCTCAACCGCGGCGAGACGATCGCCGACACGGCGCGCACCCTGTCGCGGTATGTCGACGGGATCATGATCCGCACCTTCAAGCATCAGGATGTGATCGACCTGGCCGCGTACGGCAGCATTCCGGTGATCAACGGGCTGACCGACCTGCTGCATCCCTGCCAGATCCTGGCGGATATCTACACCATTATCGAGCACAAGCGCCGGCAGCCCGCCGATCCGCAGCTTGAGGATGTGCGGGTGACCTTTGTCGGCGACGGCAACAATGTCTGCAATTCGCTGGCGGTCGGCTGCTCCAAGCTGGGGATGCATTTCACCGTCTGCCCGCCGCAGGGGTACGATCCGGACGCGACGGTGTGGGGGTGGGCGGAGGCAAACTGCCGGCAGAGCGGCGGCACGCTGCGCATCGAGCGCGATCCGGCAAAAGCGGTGGCCGGCGCGGACGTGATCTACACCGATGTCTGGGCGTCAATGGGCCAGGAAACGGAACGCGCGGAACGGCTGAAGGTGTTCCGGCCGTATCAGGTTAATGCCGACCTGCTGCGCCATGCCAAACCGGACGTGCTGGTGATGCATTGCCTGCCCGCGCATCGCGGCGAGGAAATCACCGATGAGGTGGTTGACGGGCCGCATTCGATTGTTTTCGATGAGGCGGAAAACCGCCTGCATGTCCAGAAGGCGGTGCTGTTCCTGCTGCTGGGCAGGTCCTGAGCCGTCCGCGCCGGGTTTGGCGGAGGTCGTTTGCATCCGGGTACTGCTGGGCAACCTGATGCTGGTGCGCGCGGCCGGCGCCCGGGTGACGGCCGTGCAGACGGGCTGCCCGCAATTATGAAGCTGGCGGTGGCGGGACGGCGGCCGGCTCCGGGTAGAATACCGCGCCGGGATCGGCGACGGCAGGCGCGGTGAAACAGTCACCTTCGTGCAAGGCGCGGACACTGCCGTCCGGCAGTTGAAACAGCACCGGCAGCGAGACACGCTCAAAGCCATCCTTGCCGCTAATCACGCAAAAATGCAGATGGGCAACGGTGGAAAAGCCGGTATTGCCCGCGTAGCCGATGATTTCCCCGGCGGCAATGTGCTGGCCCGGTTGCACCGCCACGCCGTGATGGGCAAAATGGAGATACATGCCGATCGTGCCGTCGTCATGGCGCAGGTAGACATAATTGCCCTGATCGCTGTATGACCGGTCCGGGCCGCCGATCGCACTGTTTTCCTTGACGGCCACCACCAGACCGCTGCGGGCAGCACAGACGGGGGTGCCGGCGGGCATGGCCCAGTCCAGCGCATATTCGTCCTGCCCCGTATGGCTGAACCTGCCCTGATATCCCTGGATAATCGGATACGCATGGCCCGGCAGATAGGGGAGTACATAGCGGGCAGCATCATCATGGCGGGCAGCAGTGCTGCCGATGTTCCAATGCCAGTCATAGCGGCACTGCCAGGTGTCGGCGGCACTGTCGCGGGCCAGCGCAACCGCCCGCAGCGTCTGACCGGCCGGGACGGTAAAGGTCAGCGGATCGTCCGTGTGCAGGTTTTCGCAACGGGTCAGTGTCAGGGTGATGGTGATGTCATACGCATGCGCATTGTGCGCGGTGAAGGCAAGCCCTTCGTCGGAATTACTGGCGGTCAGCTGCACATCCTCCGGTCCGCCGGCGGCGCTGCCGGTCGCCGGGTACCATGCCAGCACCAGGGCACACCAGAGCAGCAGCGCGCAGGAACAGTTAGGGAACATGGTTCACCCGCAGTTCACGCGCGGCTTTGGTTTCATCAAGCCGGGTGACACAGCGGGTGGTCGGGGCATGATGCAGGGCGTCAGGGTCGGCAACCGCCGTCGCTGCCGCGTCGCGCATGACCGCAATGAACGCGTCCAGCGTTTCCTTGCTTTCGGTCTCCGTCGGCTCAATCATGATCGCCTCGGGAACGATGAGCGGGAAATAGACCGTGGGCGGGTGATAGCCGCGGTCGATGAGGTACTTGGCGATATCAATGGCATGCACGCCATGCGCCAGCTGCTGCTTCGCCGAGAAGACGCATTCATGCATGCAGGTGCGGTCGTACGGCAGGTGGTAGACATCCTTCAGCTTCTGCCGGATATAGTTGGCGTTCAGTACCGCCTTTTCCGTGGCATCGATGAGCCCTTCCTTCCCCAGCATGAGGATGTAGGCGTAGGCGCGGACAAGAATGCCGAAATTGCCGAAGAACGGCGAGACGGCGCCGATGCTCTCCGGCGCTTCCGTGCTGATGGTAAAACCGACCGCAACATCCTTGGCGCGCACCACGCGCGGCAGCGGCAGGTACGGGATGAGTTTTTCCACGACCCCGACCGGACCGGCGCCCGGGCCGCCGCCGCCGTGCGGCGTGGCGAAGGTTTTATGGAGATTGATATGCACCACATCAAAACCAACGTCGCCGGGACGCACCTTGCCGAGAATGGCGTTGAGGTTTGCCCCGTCATAGTACATCAGCGCCCCCGCAGCATGCGCGAGGTCGGCGATCTCCCTGATGCGCGGGTTGAACAGCCCGAGCGTGTCGGGCGAGGTCATCATGACGGCGGCAACCTCGTCCGTCAGTTTCTCCCGGTAGCGCGCCAGATCCATGAAGCCGTCGGCTGCGGTCGGGATGGTGATGATGCCGTAGCCCGCCATCGCCGCGCTTGCCGGGTTCGTCCCGTGCGATGAGTCGGGGACAATGACATATTTCTTTTTGCTGCCGTGCGCGCGATGCCAGGCGGCGATGAGCATGATCCCCGTCAGCTCGCCGTGCGCGCCCGCCAGCGGCTGCGTGGTGACCGCCGCCATGCCGGTAATCTCCGCGAGGAGTTCCTGCAGGTGCCCGATAACCTGCAACGGGCCGCGGCAGGCGGCCGCCGCACCCGGCAGCAGCGCCTGCAAGGGGTGCGCGGACAGCAATCCCGGCTGTGACGCGATGGCGTCGGCTGCCTTCGGGTTGTATTTCATGGTGCAGGAGCCGAGCGGGTAGAAATTCGCGTCGACGGAATAATTGCGCAGCGACAGCTGCGTGAAGTGACGCACCACATCGAGTTCGCTTACTTCCGGCAGCGCGGCGGGCTGTGCGCGCCGCAACCCGGCCGGCAGCGACGCCGGTTCGGGAAACGCGCCGGGGCTGATGGTGACCGCGCGCCGGCCGGGGCGCGACACTTCGCAGAGCAGGTTCATGCTTTCGCCGCCTGTTCCGCCAGCGCCGCGATCAGCGTGTCAATGTCCGCCCGGTCATGCTGTTCGGTGAAGCTGACCAGCAGATCATGTTCCGTCCCGGCCGAGAGCGCGGCCAGCGGCAGGCCAACCGACAATTGGCTGACCAGGTGCAGCCGCGACACGACCCGCGCCGCCGGTCGCGGCAGCGTCACCACAAATTCGTTGAATACCGGGCCGGTTTGCGGCAACGGAAAACCGGCGGCCTGAAACTGCTGACGGGCATACGCGGTCGTGCGGTACAGGCGTTCCGCCAGTTCGACGAAACCTTGTTTTCCCAGCAGCGACAGGTAGATGACCGCACGCAGGGCGCAGAGCGACTGGTTGGAGCAGATATTGCTCGTCGCCTTTTCGCGGCGGATATGCTGCTCGCGCGCCTGCAGCGTGAGGACGAACCCGCGCCGCCCCTGCGTGTCCACCGTTTCGCCGATGATGCGCCCGGGCAGTTGCCGGATGTATTGCCTGCGCGTGGCGATATAGCCGAGGTACGGCCCGCCGAAACTGAGCGGGTTGCCCAGCGACTGCCCGTCGCCGACGGCGATGTCCGCACCGTGCTCTGCCGGGGTTTTTAGCATGCCCAGCGCGATGGGATAGCACGACATCACCAGCAGTGCGCCGGTTTTATGCGCAAGGTCTGCCAGCGGCGCGAAATCGTGGATGCCGCCGTAGAAGTCGGGATTCTGCACCAGTACCGCCGCGGTTTTGTCGTCAATGGCGGCTGCCAGCGCAGCGAGGTCCGGCGCATGGTTCTTCGCCGGCACTGTGACCACGTCGCTGCCGAGTGTGCGGAAATAGGTTTCGAGGATGCGGCGGTGCAGCGGATTGACATCGCCCGTCACCACGACCTTGTTGCGTTTGGTAATGCGCAGCGCCATCATCCCCGCTTCCGCCAGCGCGCTGCCGCCGTCGTACAGCGAGGCGTTGGCGGCATCCATGCCGGTCAGGCGGCAGATGGCGGTCTGATATTCAAAGAGCGCCTGCAGCGTCCCCTGCGCGCATTCCGGCTGATACGGCGTGTAGGCGGTGACGAACTCGCTGCGGTTGGCCAGCGCATCAACCGCGGCGGGAATGAAATGATCGTAGTACCCGGCCCCGATGAACGAACGGGAATGAACCGCGGTGTGACTGATCCAGGCAGCGGCGGTGCCGGTGATTTCCTGCTCGGTTCTGCCTGGCGGCAGATTGAACGATGCTGTCCGCAACGACGCGGGGATATCCGCAAACAGCGCTTCGATCGACGATACGCCGCAGACCTGCAGCATCTCCCGCACTTCCTCGGGGGTATGCGGGGTGAACTGCACTTACTTCAAGCCCGCCACATACGTGTCGTAGGCGGCGCGGTCCATCAGCGCGCTCACCTCGGCGGGATTGCTGAGGGTCAGCGTGGCGATCCACGCCTCCTGCTCCGCGCTCTGGTTGACCAGCTCGGGCGCGGTGGCCAGCTTGTCGTTGACCGCAGTCACGCTGCCGGAAAGCGGCGCGTAAATATCGCTCGCCGCCTTGACCGATTCTATGGCGCACAGCACCTCGTGCTGTTTGACGCTCTTGCCCGCAGCAGGCAGGTCGACATAGACCACGTCGCCGAGCTGCTGCGCGGCGTAGGCGGTGATGCCCATGACGCCCTCAGCGCCGTTGACGGTGATCCACTCGTGGTCTTTTGAATAATACGTAGCCATGGCTGTCCTCCGGTTATGTTCGTACGGAACCTTTTTGATAAAACGGCAAGGCCACCACCGTCAGCGAATCGCCGGCCGGTGTGCCCAGGTGCAGGGTGGTGCCGGTGTTGGTGGCTGCGGTCGCTGCCAGCCCGAGGCCGAAGCCGCAGCCGACCAGCGGGGAAAAGCTGCCGCTGGTGACAATGCCGATTTCGCGGTCGCCGGCAAAAAGTTTCTGGCCGGCGCGCGGCGGCCGGCGGGTGGCGGAGGTAAATGCGACCTTGCCGCGCGTCAGGCATGACTGCCGGGCGAGCAGCGCGGCCTTGCCGGCGAATTCCTTGCTGAAATCGACGAACAGCGCCAGCCCCGCTTCCAGCGGCGAGATGTCCTCGCTCAATTCGTGGCCGTACAGCGAATAGCCGAGTTCAAGGCGCAGGATGTCGCGCGCGCCCAGCCCGGCGGGTTTGACCCGGGGATCGGCAAGCAGCAAGTCCCACAACTGCCGGACCTTGCCGGCGCTGATGAACAGCTCATACCCGAGCTCGCCGGTGTAGCCGGTGCGGCTGACCAGAACCTCTTCGCCCAGCAGGGAACAATGGCGAAACTGGAAATACTTCAGTTCGTCGAGCGCCGGGCCAAGGTGCGTGCGCAGCACCTCGCGTGCCAGCGGGCCCTGCAGGTCGATTTTTCCCGTCTGCGCCGAAAGATCGGTCAGCGAACCGGCGCGGCAGCGGGCCGACAGCACGGCAAAATCGTTGGCGGCGGTGGCCGCATTGACCACGATGAAAAAACGGTCGTCAGCCAGGCGGAAGATGATCAGATCGTCGATGACCCCGCCGCGGTCATTGAGCAGGAAACCGTACTTGCTGCGGCCAACGGGAATTTTCGTGACCGGGAGCGTGACCGCGGCATCAAGTCCGCTGGCGACAGGATCACCGGTGAACAGGAATTCGCCCATATGGCAGATATCGAACAGGGCAACCTGTTCACGGCACTGCCGGTGCTCGGCGATGATGCTGCCGTAGTCGATGGGCATGTCCCATCCGCCGAATTCGGCCATGCGCGCGCCGGCGGAACGATGGTAATCATGCAAGGGTGTCTGCTGCATCGAATCCCTCCCGACGCTGTAAGGTACTACTAATGGCGCAAAAAGTCAAGGCGCGCCGCCTGTCGCTGGCAGGAACGGGATGATTGACGAAGAGCCGGCGCAATGCTACCCTCTGACCGCCGGAACTCGGCACAGGAGGAACGACTATGAAAGGATTGTGGTTGCAGGCGGGAATGGCGGCAGCGCTGGTGCTGACGCCGGTCCTGGGGTACGCGGCGGGTCCGCGGGAGGCGGCGGATGAGCGGCGACAGGAAGCCCGTGCCCAGGTGCAACAGCGGGCGGCAGACCGGCAGGAGCAGCGGCAACAGCGCAGGGAAGAACGGCAGGGGGTTCATGAACAGCGGCAGGACAGCCGGGCGGCGGCACGTGAAGACCGGCAGCAGCAGCGGGAAGAGCGGCAGGCCGTGCGCGAGGAACGGCATGACAGCCGGGTGGCGGATCGTGAGGAACAGCAGGCCGGGCGGCAGGCAGCACGCGAGGAACGGCGGGATGACCGCCAGCAGGCGGCGCAGGAACGCATTGCGGCGGCGCGAACCCGGGTCGAGGAGCACTACCAGAAGCGGGTGGCGCACATCAATGAGATTAAGGCGACCGCGCAGACCGAAAATAATCAGGAGGCGGTGCAGCGGTGCGAACGGTTGCTGACCCAGGCGCAGGAAGTGCGCGACCGGCATCTGCAGCGGCTGACCGAAATGGAACAGCGGATCAAAGAACGTGCAGCAGGTCCGGCCCCCTCGGCTGAGGCCGCACCGGCGGGAGGTGCGCAATGAAACTGACCGGATGGGGTGTTATTGTTTTGAGCATGCTTGCCCTGGTGGGGGGATGCAATTGCGGTGCGACCCCGGCTCCGACGCCGGCTGATACAGCGGCCGCGCCGGCGGTGCAATTGCCGCCCGAGGATGAAGCGCTGCTGCAGCGGATTGATACGCCGGCCCAGACGTACCAGCCGGTGACGAAGGCAAACTACCAGCAGGAACTGACGGATATGGAAAAGGAACTGGCGGCGGATCAGTAACAATCAGCTTAACCAGCGGGGCAGCGAAGAGATCATCTTCGCTGCCCCGTCGTTTTTCTGCAGAACTGCGGTGCGGGCAGCGCCTTCAGGCGGCCCGCAGGCAAGATCGTGGCCGGAAGGTCAGTGCCGGCATCCGTAACCGGCGTGCGCAGGACAGTGCTGCTGATACGGAAACAGGGGATACACCACCCTGGTCAGCCACAGCGGTCGCAGACTCAACTGGTAATTGGGCGCGTAATTGGTCGGAAGGGTGGGTACGACCGAACCGGTATAGACGGCGATGACCGGTAAGCCGACCGGGGTGATGCTGGCGGCCGGAAGCGTGCGGCCGGCGGCTGCGGTGCTGACAACAGCGGTGAAGTCACGATTGACGCCGGTCCCGCTGAACAGATCAGTGAACGGAATCCGCCATTGCACACTGCTGCCGTCGGCGGAGCAGACGCCGCCGTTTGCCGCATCCGGCAGCGTCACCTGCGGCCCGCGCAGGCGGACGGTAAAGTACCGGCCGGCAAAAGCCGATTGCATCATCTGGCGGGTCACTTCTGTCATGGAGGCATCCTCGCCATCGGTCTGTGCCTGGCCGGCGAGCGCCAGCTGATAGCGGAAGGCCAGGGAACCGTCCGTCTGGCGCTGCAGGGTCACTTCAGAGCGGTTGTCATTGCCCGCGTTTTCATTGGCCTGTGCGGCCGACAGGTCCGCCTGCACTTCACCCAGGCGGGTGATGTCGGGCAATTCGACCGTAACCACAAAATGCTGCAGATCGCCGTCCTGATACTCGCGGTACTGTGCGTCGCTGACCGCAGGGTGAGCGCGCAGCCGGTCACGGAGCGTGGTGAATTTGGTGCGGGATTCGGCCAAGCCGTCGCTCTGTTCCTGATTGCCCATGGCCATGAGCGTGGTGGACATGCCGAAATCGACGGTGGATGAACCGCTGCCATCGGGACGAACCACAATTTCCTGGGTATAGTCGAGACAGCCGGTCGCCAGGAGGGCCAGCAGCATACAGCCGAACGTCAACAGAATTCGCATGATCAATCCTCTTCCCCAAGTGCAGTCGTTGACGGCGCCGTCTGGCGCCGATACAGTTCGAGATTATAGCGGGCGGCCAGCAGGGTGGGATCCAGCGCATGGGCCCGCTCCCAGGCCGCCGCCGCTTCGTCGCGCAAGCCCCGCTCCCACAACAGCCAACCCTCCGCCAGTGCCACCGGCGCTGCCTGCGGCGCCACCCGGCGGGCCACCTGCAGAAAGGCCATGGCCTCGTCGCGACGGCCCTGGGCGACGCTGATGAGTGCGGCATTATGATAGGCCTCATACCGGCCGGGCTCGCGGCGGCTGGCATCGCGCAGGACTGACTGTGCTCCGGCGTAATCGTGCAGATCCGCCAGCACCGCCGCCAGATTCAGTGCGGTAACATACGGCAGGTCCGGCAAATCCGGATCGGCCGGAAGACGGTCTGCCTGACGGAATGACGCTGCTGCAGTTGCCAGGTTGCGCTGCTGCTGCAGCAGCCAGCCCAGCCGGAAACAGTCGTGCATGGTGCCGCTGTCAACCGCCAGCAGCTGCTGATAGGCGACGATGGCGTCAGCATAGCGACGGTCACGGAACAGCAGGTCGGCATGGGTGCGGCGGAAAAGCGCAGTGCGCGGTTCGCGGTCGATGGCCTGTTCAATATAACGGTAGCCGCTCTCTTTTTCACCCGCACGCCAGTCGATGATCCCGCGATTGTACAGCAACCAGGGTTCGGTGGCGGCAAGATCAGCGGCAACGGCGAGGTGCTGTCGGGCTGCGGCCAGATCATTGCGGCGGGCGGCAATATTGGCCAGCTGGACGATGGCGGCCAGCTGGAGCGGTGACGGGGGCTGCAGGGTCAGCAGCTGTTCCAGGGTGCGCCGGGCGTCGTCGTCGCGGTTCTGCTTGATAAACAGCACCGCCAGCTGATAATAACGGGCGACATTTTCAGGGTCAAGTTCGATACCGCGCTGGCAGGCGGCAATCGCCTCGTCATTCCGGCCCAATGCGGCGAGCGATTCGGCCAGCGCATACCAGGTGAGCGGGCGGTTGGGATCGCTGGCCAGCGCCTGGCGAAGGGCAGGGACGGCCGCCGACCACAGACTGGTTTGTGCCAGGGCAACCCCGTAGTGGTGCTGCAACCGGGCCTGATCGGGGGCGAGGCGCAGGGCCTGTTTATAGCGGGTGACGGCGTCGGCCGGCTGCTGCTGCGTGAGCAGCAGGCGCGCGCTTTCTTCCGCGGCGCGCAGATGTACCGCTGCCGGCGCGGGGATGAGCAATGCCTGCTGATACCAGCGGAGGGCATTATTGGTGTCCCCGGTGCGGGCGGCCAGCAGGGCGCGATTGACAACGCGGCTGGCAATGGTGCTGTCGATGGCGCAACTGCGGGCGATGGCGGCCAGGGCCTCGGTGAGCTGCTGCTGCTGTTCGCGGGCGGCGGCCAGCAGCGCCCAGGCCATGCCATCCCGCGGGTCGAGATATGCCGCCCGCATCGCGGCCTGGGCCGCCGCCGCCGCATCGCCGCGATGCAGCTCGGTCAGGGCGAGATTGTCAAGGATAACCGGCAGTTCGCTGATTCGTTGGGCCTGATGGTAACAGAAGGCCGCGTCGGCGTACTGGCCAAGGTCATCGTACATGGCGCCCAGCTGAAAGAACGCCTCCTGGGTAATCCCGTCACCATTGCTGAGCATCACCACGGTGCGGTAGGCGGCGACCGCCGCGGGGTAATTGCCGGCGGCGTAGGCCGCGCGCGCGGCCTGCAGCGCAGCGCGCAGGGCGGCGCCGTCGGCGGCATACTGCTGCGCCACCAGGTCGGGCAACTGTTCCACCGCGGGGGTCAGCCGGGATGCTGTGTCGGTCGCGCCCGCGACAACAGGAGGGGTATCCGTGGCGGCAGAGCCCGGCGGGTGCAGGCCGGCGCGGTACGAACGATAGGCCAACACGCCGCTGATGACAAAGACCAGAACGAGAAAGATGGCCAGCAGCCAGGCGGGAGAAAGGCGTGCCTTACTTTCCGTCAAGGCCCTGGTCCTTCATAATGGCGTCGAGAATGCCGTTGATGTACCCGCCCGCTTCGGGCGCGCTGAATTTCTTGGCCAGGTCAACCGCCTCATCGATTACCACCCGCGGCGCGGTCCGGTAATGCAGCATTTCCGCCACGGCCATCTGCAGGATGATATGGTCGATGACCGCCAGCCGGTCAATGGTCCAGTTCTTGAGCTTCGGCATGATCAGCGCGTCGTAGGCGGCGGCATGCTCGCGCACCGCGGTGTCGAGCGCGACGACCAGTTCATCGTCGGGCAGATCGGGTTCTTCCTGGCCCATGGCCCGCTGGTAGAGGATGGTCATGGCCAGTTCACGCGCCTTGCGCCGGCTGAGTCCGTGTTTGTCGGTCGTCATGGTCACACCTTGAGGTTGGCCATTTCCAGCGCGGCCAGTGCGGCGTCCCAGCCCTTGTTCCCCGCCTTGGTCCCCGCCCGCTCGATGGCCTGCTCGATCGTGTCGGCGGTGATGACGCCGAGCGTGATCGGAACATCGGTCGCCAAACTTGCCTGGGCGATCCCCTTGGTCACTTCTGCCGCCACATACTCGAAATGCGGGGTGGCGCCGCGGATCACCGCACCGAGGCAGATGACCGCCTGCACTTTTCCGCTCTTCGCCAGCCGCTGCGCGATGAGCGGGATTTCAAATGCGCCCGGCACCCGCGCCACGGTGATATTGGCGCTGTCCACGCCGTGCCGGGTCAGGCAGTCGAGCGCGCCCTCCAGCAGCCGCGCGCCGATGAAATCGTTGAAGCGCGACAGCACAATGCCGATCTTTTTACCGTTGCCGGTGACGTCACCAGAAAGTTCCTTGATCATGATCGTTATCCTTTCCCGCCCGCAGGCGGTTGCCCGCCGGAGGCGAGCGCGAGATAGTGTCCGAGTTTTTCCTTCTTGCAGGCAAGATAGGCGTGATTGTCCCGTACCGGCGGCAGCTCGATCTGCACCCGCTCGGTGATGGTGAGACCGTATCCCTCCAGGCCGACCATCTTGCGCGGATTGTTGGTCATCAGCCGCAGCGAGGTAAGCCCGAGGTCGGCGAGGATCTGCGCCCCCACGCCGTATTCGCGCAGGTCGGCCTTGAAGCCCAACTCCTCATTGGCCTGCACGGTATCGAAGCCGCGCTCCTGCAGTTCATAGGCCCTGATCTTGTTGGCCAGCCCGATCCCGCGCCCCTCCTGGCAGAGATAGAGGAGCACGCCCCCTTCGGCGGCGATGCGCTGCATGGCCAGGTCGAGCTGGCCGCCGCAGTCGCAGCGCTGCGAACCGAACAGGTCGCCGGTCAGGCACTGCGAATGGACCCGCACCAGGACATTGGCTTTTCCGGCGATATCGCCGCGGACCAGCGCGACGTGTTCCTTGCCGTCGCGGCGGGCGCGGTAGGCAACGATGGTGAATTCGCCCCATTTCGTCGGCATGCGCGCGCTGGCCACGCGGTCCACCATGGTTTCCGTGCGGCAGCGGTGGGCGATGATCTCGCGCACGGTGATCAGCGGCAGCTGATGGGTGCGCGCGAGGTCATGCAGCTGCGGCAGGCGGGCCATGGTGCCGTCGGCGTTCATCACTTCGCAGATGACGCCGGCCGGCTGCAGCCCGGCCAGTTTCATCAGGTCGACCGCCGCCTCGGTGTGGCCGGCGCGCTCGAGCACCCCGCCCGGGCGGGCGGCGATGGGGAAGATGTGTCCCGGCCGCACCAGCGCGTCGGCGGTGGTTGCCGGGTCGGCGAGCAGCCGCACGGTGCGGGCGCGATCGGCGGCGGAGATGCCGGTGGTGATCCCGTCGCGTGCGTCGACCGACACGGTGAATGCGGTATGCCGCCGGTCCTGGTTGTCGCTGACCATGGCGCCGATCTGCAGCTGGTCGAGCCGCTCCTTGGGCAGCGGGGCGCAGACCAGGCCGCGCCCCTCGGTGATCATGAAATTGATCAGTGCCGGGGTGGCTTTTTCCGCGGCGACAATCAGGTCGCCTTCATTTTCACGGTCTTCGTCGTCAACGACGAGGATCATGCGGCCGGCGCGCAGCGCGGCGAGCGCGGCGGCGAGCGCGGGTGATTCAGACCGGGTAGTCATGGCGTTTCAGCAGCTCCGTCAGGCCGCCGGCGGTGCGCCGGAGCGCGTTGACCGCATAGCGGGCCAGGATGTCGACTTCGAGATTCAGCGGCGCGCCCGGATGCAGCGCGTGCAGATTGGTGTGCCGGTAGGTGTGCGGGATGATGCCGAGGCGGACGACCGGGCCGGCGACGTCCGCCACCGTCAGGGAAACGCCGTTGACTGCCAGCGAACCCTGCGGCGCGACAAAATCCGCAAGGGCGGCGGGCAGCTCAACGAACAGTTCGCGCCCGGCGGCGGTCTCCTGCCAGCGGCGCAATGCTGCCACGGCATCGACATGGCCGGTGACGATATGTCCGTCAAATCCGCGGTCCGGGGTCATGGCGCGTTCGAGATTGACCGGCGCCCCGGCCGCCAGCCGGCCGAGATTGGTGCGCCGTGCGGTTTCGGCGAGCAGATCGGCGATGAAGCCGTCGGCAACCGGTTCGCTGACGGTCAGGCAGACGCCGTTGACGGCGACGCTGGCGCCGACGGCAGGCGCGGACCAGCCGGGCGGGGTCGTTAGCCACAATCGTCCCGGTTGTTCCTGCCGGCGGCTGACGGTGCCGATGGCTTCAATCAGGCCGGTGAACATTATGCCCGCTCCCGCCAGCCCGTGAACAGGGCGTAATCATTGTGCCGCGTCAGCGACCATTCGCGCCAAACGATGCCGGGCGCACTCTCCGCCAGCCACGGCACCCGTTTCCCGCCGAGCGCCCGCGGCGCGAGATAGAGCCGGCAGGCGTCAACCAGGCCGGTGCGGAGGAAAGCGGCGTTGAGGGTGCCGCCGCCCTCGACCATAACCTGACCGCGCCCGCGCCGGCCGAGTTCCGCCAGCAGCGCCTGCAGGTCGGGATGACCGGCACGGTCAAGCGGCAGGCGCAGCTGCTCATAGTGCGGCGACGGCGGCAGCTGTGCGGCGGGACCGGTGACCCAGAGCGTCGGGGCGGCACCGTCAGTGAACAGGCGCAGGCGCGGCGACAGGCTGCCGCAGGTATCCATGACGATGCGCCAGGGGGCGCGGGCACCGCGCACCCCGCGCACGGTCAGGCGCGGATTGTCCGCGGCAGCGGTGCCGCGGCCGACGATGATCGCATCGACGGTGGCACGGAACCGCGCGGCATCTGCGCGCGCGGCGGCGGAAGTGATGACGGTGCGCCGGCCGTTTGCCGGGGCAATGGCGCCGTCCAGGGTCAGCCCGGCCTTGAGAATGACGAACGGCCGGCCCGTGGTGATATGCGTGCAGAAACTGCGGTTGAGGGCGCGACAGTCGCGTTCGCGCACGCCGACGGTCAGCTGCACGCCGGCCCGGCGGAGTTGGGCCAGCCCCTTGCCCGCAACCTTCGCGTGCGGGTCGCGCATGCCGATCACCGCGCGCCGCACGCCGCGGCGCAGCAGCAGGTCAGTGCAGGGGGGCGTTTTCCCGTGATGACAGCACGGTTCCAGGGTGACATACAGGGTGGCGTCGGCGGGAAAGCCGTTGCGCAGCGCGTTGACCTCGGCGTGCGGACCGCCGTACCGTTCATGCCAACCGGCGCTGACGACGCAATGGTCGCGCACCACTGCGGCGCCGACCAGGGGATTCGGCGACACCTGCCCCGCCCCGCGCGCGGCGAGCGCCAGGCAGTAGTCCATGATCGCAGCGTCAGTCCGCATCGTCAATCCCCAGCAGCGAATTGAGGAACGCGTCACGATCGAACGGGCGCAGGTCGTCGAGCTGTTCACCGACCCCGATGAATTTTACCGGGATCTGCAGCTCGCGCATGATGGCCAGCCCGATGCCGCCCTTGGCGGTGCCGTCCAGCTTGGTCAGCACCAGGCCGGTGAGCTGGGTTGCCTCATGGAAGACGCGCGCCTGCTGCAGCGCATTCTGGCCGCAGGTCGCATCGAGGACGAGCAGCACTTCGCACGGCTGGCCGGGATGCTGCCGCTCGATCACCCGCCGGATCTTCTTCAGCTCTTCGACCAGATTGGCCACGGTATGCAGCCGGCCGGCCGTATCGACCAGCACCGTATCGGCATTGCGTTTGACGGCAAAGGCCAGCGCATCAAAAATGACTGCTGACGGATCGGCCCCTGATTTCTGGCGGATGCAGGGCACCCCGACCCGTTCCGACCACAGGACCAGCTGCTCGAGCGCCGCGGCGCGAAAGGTGTCCGCTGCCGCCAGCACGACCGTGCGGCCCTGGCTTTTCAGATGGGCGGCGAGTTTGGCCACGGTGGTGGTCTTGCCGGTGCCGTTGACCCCCAGCACCAGCACCACAGCCGGCTGGCCGGCAAGCTGCAGGGCTGCCGCCGGCGGCGGCAGCAGCTCGCGCAAACGGTCGCGCAGCAGGCGGGCCACGGCGCGGGCATCGGTCAGCTTCTCCTCCGGCGGCTGGCGGCGCAGACTGTCGGTCAGCGCCAGCGCGGTCTGCACGCCGACGTCGGCGGTGATGAGGGTCTCTTCCAGCGCCTCCAGAAAATCCTCGTCAATGCGTTCATAGCCGTGGACCAGGGCGGTGAACCGGGTTTCCAGTTCCACCCGGGTCTTGCTCAGGCCGGCGCGGATTTTGTCAAACAGTCCCATGGTCAGCTGCCTTTCACCCGGTGCAGGTTGCTGGTGAGTTCCGGCAATTCCCGGCCGGCCAGTGCTTCGACGAACAGGCCGCGGGCACGGACGGTATCGCCGGCCACCGCCCAGGCCACGCCAAGATTGTTGAGCGCCCGCGCGGCGTGCGGCTGGCGCGCGGACACGGCGGCGGTGGCGTGCGCCGCGGCGGCACCATCGCCGGCGGCAACTGCCAGCCGCGCCAGGTTGTATTGCGCGCGGACATACAGCGGCGACAAGTCAGCGACGGTGGCAAAGGCGCGCGTGGCGGCGGTGGTGTCGCCGGCCAGGGCATCCAATACGCCGCGGTTGAAGCGCACCAGTTCACCCATGAACGGGTTGTCGTCACGCACGGCCGCCAGCTCGCGGCGGGCGCCGGCGGCATCGTTGCGGCCGAGCAGCAATGCGGCGATTTTCAAATGTGACGCGGAGCGGTGCGGTGCCAGCCGGACGGCGCGCTGATAACAGGCCAGGGCTTCGTCGTTCATGCCGGAAAGGCGCAGCATGATGTCACCCTGCAATTCGCAGGCGGCGGCGTTGACGGGATCGATGACCAGGGCGCGGTTCAGCAGTTCCAGGGCCGCGTAGGGCTGTTCCTGGCGCAGTTCCAGCCGCGCCAGCAGCTCCAGCGGTTCCGCCTGATCCGGCAGCAGGGCGGCGGCGCGACCGAGATAATGGCGGGTTTCCTGAACGGTTCCGGCGGTCAGCGCGATGCGGGCCAGGGTCAGAAAGGCCTCGCCCGCCAGCGGGGTGCGCTCCTGTTCATGCAGAATGACATCCTGACAGCAGCGGGCCGCTTCGCGGTAATCACCGCTGGCGCCGGCCAGCAACCCGAGGCGCAGGAGCAGGGCCGCGTCAGCGGGCCGGGCGTTCAGGGCGGCATGATAATCGGCGGCGGCCCCGGGAAGATCGCTGTTGCGCAGACGGAAATCGCCGCGCACCCGCAGCGGCAAGGGCAGCCCCGGCGTCAGCAGCACCGCCTCATCCAGCAGGGTGCGCGCGCCGTCGCGGTCACCGCTGCGTTCGGCGATGATGGCGCAGTTGAGGCGGGTGGCGACGGTGTCGCCGGTCAAGTGGCCGGCGGCGCGCAGGATGTCCAGTGCCGCCTGCCAGTCGGTGGCGGCGGCGGCGGCATCGGCGAGGGCAAAACGGACGGGCAGGGAAGCGGGGCCGGCCACCGCGGCGAGGAACAATGCGCCGCGCGCCTGCGCGCGATCAGGCACGCCGGCGGCGGTATACAGCCGGATGAGTTGTGCGGTGCGTGCGGCATCATCGGGGGTCAGGCGCAGGCGTTCCTCAAGCTCAATGATGTTCGCGCGCAGGTGTTCGGGGTATTCTATGCCCGGGCTTGCCGGGGGAGCGGGCGCGGAACAGGCCGGCAGCAGGCATAGTGCGCACAGCAGGAGCGGGCGGGTCAGCCGGCGGATCTTCATGGCCGGTCAGGATCCGCCCCGTCATCCTCGTTGGTGGCCTGCTGGCGGCGATGCCGGATGGAAATCTGCAGCGAGCGCAGCAGGCGAATGGCGAGCACGATGCTGATGACGAAAATGGCGACGAGGAGCAGGGCGTATTTGTCGGGAACCAGGATGCAGAGATAGGAGAGAATCCCGAAGTAGGCGGAAATGGCGCAGAGCAGCAGCATCGCCTGGCGCTGGTTCAGGCCCGCCTGCAGCAGCAGATGATGCACGTGCTCCTTGTCCGCCTTGAAGATGTTGGTGCCGCGGCGCGAGCGGCGGACGATGGCCATGGTGGTGTCGAAGACCGGGATGCTCAGCGCGGCGATGGGAATGACCAGGGCCATGGCGGTCAGCGCCTTGTTGAACGACAGCATGCCCAGCGCAGCGAGGATGAAGCCGATGAGCAGCGAACCGGTATCGCCGAGGAAGATTTTGGCGGGAAAGAAATTCGAGGGCAGGAAACCGAGCAGGGCGCCGAGCAGGGCGAGGGTGATATAGGCGGAGATGAGGTCGCCGCGGTTGAGCGCAACGATGAACAGGGTGGTGGCGGCGATGGCGGAAATGCCCGCCGCCAGTCTGTCGAGTCCGTCGAGCAGGTTGATGGCGTTGGTCATCGCCGCCACCCAGAAGATGGTGAGAATAAAGCTGGTGAAGGTGTCGAATTCCAGCACGCCGCCGAGCGGGTTGGTGATAAAATTGATGCGGAAGCCAAAATAGAAGAGCACGGCGGCGGCAATGCCCTGGACGATGAATTTGAGCTGCGCGCCCGAGCCGAAGAGGTCGTCGAACACGCCGAGCAGCAGGATGATGGAGCAGCCGAGATACAGGCCGAGGAACCGTTCCCAGGTCAGCTCGGTTCCCAGTGACGGGTTCCAGAAAAAGAAAAAGGAAACGGTCAGGAAAAAGGCGAGATAGATCGCCAGTCCACCGAGCAGCGCCACTGGCCGCTGATGGATCTTGCGCTCGTCGGGATAGTCGAAAATCCGGATGTAGCGCACCAGCCGCACGCAGGCCGGGGTCAGCAGCAACCCGAGCACCAGGGCCGAGACCAGAGTCGCGAGCAGTTCGACGCGGATGGTTTCGTTCATGGCGGTGGGCCGGTCCGCCTACGCGGGCGGCTGCGCCTCCCGCGTCAGTTGTGCAACCGCCTCGGCCAGCGGCAGGGTCGCCTGGTTGCCGTCGCGCCGCCGCAGGTTGACCGCGCGCAGTTCCGCCTCTTTCTTGCCCACCACCAGCATGGCGGGCACCTTGGCGAGCTGCGCCTCGCGGATCTTGTAGCCGAGTTTCTCCTCGCGGCTGTCAAGCGCCGCACGCAGGCCGGCTGCGGCCAGTGCCGCACGCACCTCCTCCGCGTACGGTGCCACCTCGCTGGCAATGCTGATCACCCGCGCCTGCTGCGGGGCGAGCCAGAGCGGGAAGGCGCCGCCGTAATGTTCGATGACGATGCCGATGAATCGCTCGATGGAGCCGAAGCAGGCGCGGTGGAGCATGACCGGGCGGTGCCGGTTGCCGTCGGCGCCGATGTACTCGAGCGCGAACCGTTCCGGCATCGAGAAATCGACCTGGATGGTGCCGCACTGCCAGTCGCGCCCGAGGCAGTCCTTGATGTGGAAGTCGATTTTCGGGCCGTAGAAGGCGCCCGAGCCCGGGTTTTCCTTTGCGCTGATCTGCGCGCGCGCGAGCGCCTGCCAGATGACGGATTCGGCGTGCGCCCAGTTTTCGTCGCTGCCGATCGATTTTGCCGGGCGGGTCGAGACCTCGATGTCGACCCGGTCGAAGCCGAAGTCGGCGTAGATGCGGCGGATCAGGGTGACCACGCCGAGAATTTCCTCTTCCACCTGCTCGGGGAGGCAGAAGATGTGCGCATCGTCCTGGGTGAAGGTGCGCACGCGGAACAGGCCGTGGAGCACGCCCGATTTCTCGTGGCGGTGCACCTGTCCGAGTTCGGCCAGCCGCAGCGGGAATTCGCGGTAGGAATGCAGGTCATTTCTGTAGACCAGCAGCCCGCCCGGGCAGTTCATCGGTTTCACCGCATAGGCCTGCTCGTCGATGCTGGTGAAGTACATGTTTTCCTGGTAGTTGTCCCAGTGCCCCGACTGATGCCACAGCGCCTCGTTGAGGATCATCGGGGTCTTGATTTCGCGGTAGCCCGCCGCCGCATGCAGCCGCTTCCAGTAGTCGAAGACGGTGTTGTAGAGCAGCATGCCGTCGGGATGCCAGAACGGGAAGCCCGGGCCCTCGTCGTGGAACGAGAACAGCTTCAGTTCACGGCCGAGCTTGCGGTGGTCGCGGAGCTTGGCCTCCTCCTCCAGCCGCAGGTATTCCTCCAGCTCCTTTGTGCTCGGGAAGGTGATCCCGTAGATGCGCTGGAGCATGGGATTGCGCTCGTCGCCGCGCCAGTAGGCGCCGGCGATGCGCAGCAGCTTGATCGCGCCGATCTTCCCGGTGGCCGGCAGGTGCGGGCCGCGGCAGACATCGAAGAATTCGCCCTGCCGGTAGAACGAGATCTGATCGTCGCTGATCGTGGTCTCCAGCAGCTCGAGCTTGAACTGCTCGCCCCGCGCGCGATAGGCTGCCAGCGCCTCCGCCCGCGGCAGGGTGTAGCGTTCGATCGGCTGGTCGGCTTTCGCCAGTTCCAGCATGAGGGTTTCGAGCTTGGTCAGGTCGTCCGGGGTGAACGGTTTGGCCACCGCGAAATCGTAATAAAAGCCGTTGGCGATGGCCGGGCCGATGGCCAGTTTTGCCTGCGGGAAGAGGCGCAGCACCGCCTGGGCCAGCAGATGGCTGCTGGAGTGCCAGTAGATGTCCTTCCCCTCGGGTGAGGCGAAGGTGACGATCTCGACGGTATCCCCGTCCCTGACCGGGGTGGCGAGATCAGCCAACGTCCCGTTGATTTTCGCCGCCAGTGCGTCCTTGGCCAGCCGCGGCCCGATCCCCTGTGCCACCTGCAGTGCGGTGCTGCCGTCCGCCACTTCGCGTTTCTCACCGTTGGGCAATATGATATGCATGACTGTTATCCTTGCTGCGGGCACACCTCCACCCGCGGAAAATAATCAATCAATTGTATCATACCGGCGGCAAGTGTCAATTATATGGCAGCCGTTCGCGCTGCATCGATGTTGTGGCCGTTCCGGCAACTTAATTGAATGTCGTTTCGCCTTGTGTCCGGTTGGTGATCGATACTGTGCCGGTGACCATTTTCAACGGCTGTCATGCGGGGGTCTTTTTCGCGACGGCGGCAAATGAGGCAACTCAGACCATTGACGCGGAATGGTGCGGGTTGTACAATTTCGGCAGCGATGAAAAACAGTATCTGCTTGTTCCTTGTCTATTTCGCCGGTTTTTTGCTGTTGGGCGACTGCCAGTATCGCGTGCTTGATGAATGGCACTATTTTCTGCTTACAGAGGCCATGGCGACCCGCGCGGCAATAACCCTGCCGGTCCCCCAATTTACGACTATTGCCGCGCCCACGCCGGACGGCGGGCCCTATCTTCCCACCCGGTTTCCCCTTGGGTATCCGCTGGCTGCGGTGCCCGTGTATCTGCTGTTGCGCAGCATTGCCGGCGGGGTTGGTTTCCATGATCTGACGTTTCTTGCGGGCAGCATTGAAACTGCGAATGCGGTGATTTCCGCGACCCTCCTTGTCTTGCTCGCCCGGCTGCTGGCCCGGTATTTTGGTGCATTGCGTCGGGCGGCGGTGGTGGCCGGGCTGTTCGGGTTTGGCACCATTCTCTTGCACTATGCGCGCAGCAATTTTAGTGAGTCGCTGCAGGCGCTCCTGCTCTTTGCCGCTGTCATGCTGATTCTTACCCGACCGGTGCTGCATGAGCGCCGGACCGGCCTGCTGTTCGGATTCTGTCTGGGTTGGTTGCTGCTCACCAAGAGCACCTTCCTGCTGTTCATTCCCCTGCTGCTGTTGTGGGCCGCCCGGCGTTACTGCACTGCCGGAAGGCCCGATTATCTTACCCCGGGTGTTCCGCTGCTGCTGGGGGTGATTATCTATGGCTGGTATAATTATGCGCGAACCGGCGACTGGCTCGATTTTTATTATCCGGAATTATATACTGTCGGCGTCGGCGGAACAGAACGGACCGTGCCGCAGAATTTCAGCGATCCGCCCTGGCATGGACTGCTCTGCTATTTATTCAGTCCCGGCAAAAGCATCTTCCTCACCTCACCGCTGCTGCTCCTCTCCCTGCCCGGATTATGGTGGTGGTGGCGACACCACCGGCTTGATGCCGGTTTTCTCCTGCTGCTGATCGTTGCTTATACGATGCTCTTCGCCTGCTTTGCCGGCTGGGAGGGCGGGCTCTGCTGGGGGCCGCGTTTTCTCGTTCCGCTGGTCCCGCTTCTTGTGCTACTGGCTGCGCCGGTATTCTTTTCACCGTTGCGCTTCTGGCGCTGGCTGGCGGGCGGACTGGCAATTCTTTCCCTCCTGCAGCAGCTGTTTATCGCCGGCACCGACAGTATGACAGCGCTCAGCGTTGCGCGCCCGCCGTACGGCATCGGGCGCTACTATCCGCTTTCCCTCAATCCCTATCCGCCGCTGCTTGCCCAATACCGCCGCATGGGCCAACCCGCACCACCCCCTCCAGTTGCTTTTTTCTTGCGCATGGCCGATCCATACCGTCCGACCTTCTGGTGGTGGTCACGCTGAATCATCGCCCGGTGCATATCCCGGCGACGACAGGCAGGTCAGCGGGTGCCGCGACAAATGTCGTTCCACGGGGTTTGATCCGAAGGGCCAGCGTCCATAACCGGTGAGAATACTGCCGTGCAGGTCGAATCGGGCAAGGGTTCGATGCCTGCCTGATGCTGTCGTTCGCGAGGGAATGCAAGAACGGCGACAAGGTCATCGGGACCACGAAAAGCGTCGAGACGTTGCGGTCCCTTCCGTAGGAATGGCCCGGCCGCACGGAATGCATTTGTGCCGCAGCTTGCGCTGAGGGTGCCTGTCGGCCGGCGGGAGGAATACCGTCACGATCTCCTTCAGCGACCGGCGACGTGTTGCGGTTTTCTGTTTTGTTCAGCGGAGCATTGCGGCTGTTGCCGCAGCCCGGTCAATTCCCGTGGTTGCCGCTCTGGCGGGTTGTTGGCCAGACCGGTGCTTGCTATACTGACGGCGGGATGCGCGCCTCCTGCCGCGGCACGACGATTGCCGTCGCTGCCGGCCGGCAGCAGCCGAAACGCGCACCTCCGGGAGGCGGGCATGCCGCGGTTCGTGGTGTTGGCGCTGCTGTGGGTGGCGGTCGTGGGACTTCTGGTCATCGGGCGCTATCCGCAGCCGATCGCCCGGCAGGAGGCGCAGATTGCCGACGCCGCACAGCGCGGCGATACCGTTGCGGTATACCGGCTCGGCAGTGATTATCTTGCCCGCAACGCCGCCCTCCCGGGTGCCGCGGCCGTGCGCGCCGCCCTGGCCGGCGCTGCCACGGACACTGCGGCCGTGCAGCCATGACACCGACCCGCGCCTTCCAGCTGTTTCACCTGCTGGTGCTGCTGGTGTTTGCCGGCACCGGCTTGCGCTTCGCCGGTTTTAGCGTGATTGTCGACGACGAATTGCGCAATCTGCTGACGGTACAGAATATTGCCGCCACCGGCAGCGTCTGGCTGACGGAAGCGCGGGTGGCGCTCTATCAGTCGCAGTTTGGCGATCGTTGGCCACTGCCGCGCAGCGCGGTCGGCCAGTACGGCTACTCCAAACACGGTGTTGCCAATCTGATTCCGCTGGTGCCGCTCTATTTGGTGCAGCCGCGCCTGATTTTTCTCGGCAACCTCCCCTGGCTTCTGCTTATCCTGTATATCCTCCGTCGCTGGCAGCGGCAATGGCAGCGCCCGGAGGCAAACTACTATTATGCTGCCTTGTTCCTCATTTTCGGCAGTACGGTCACCCCCTACTGGTTCACCCTCTACCCGCATCTCTTCGTCGCGGCGATGCTGCTGGCGTGCTGCCATTGGGGCAGCGACTATGCGGATACCGGCCGACCGGCGGCCCGCTGGCTCGCCGCACTCGCCGGCGCTGGCATGATTATCTCCCGTCCGGAAACGGTCGTGCTGCTTGTGCTGCCGCTGCTGGCGCTGGCGGTGCGTTCCGCCCGTGCCCGCAGATGGCCCGGGCTGCTGACCGTCGGCGGTTTGGCTGCACTTGCTGTCGGCTATACTGCCGTCCTGCACTGGCTGCGCACCGGCAATCCGCTGGACAGTGGCGAGGGGATGTTCTCCTGGTCGGCCGACGGTCTGCTCGGCAATATCGTCCAGCCGCACCGCAACCTGTTTCTGACCAATTTGCCGCTGCTGCTGCTTTTCCCGGAATGGCGGCAGTTGCGCCGCCTGGCGCCGGCGCTCGCGGCCGCCATCAGCGCCTGGCTGCTGTATTCATCGTGGCACGGCTGGCATTACGGGTACATGCGCTATCTGCAGGTGTGCGTCGTGCTGCTGCTCCCGGCGCTGCTGCTGGTCAGGATCCGGCCGCTGGCGCTGGTGCTGCTCGCCGGCGGGCTGCTGCTCAATACCCCGTACTTTTTCCTGCCGCTGTTTGATGTTGCCCAGAGCATGGGCGCCTCTGACGCGGTGCCCGGCGCCTGGCATGACCCGTGGGCGGCGCTGCAGCTATTGCTGCTGCTGCTGCGCGGCCTGCTCGCCGGTTGATTGCGCTTTGCATGCGGCCCGCACCGCTGCTATACTGCGGCATCACCTTGAGGAGGATGCCATGCTTGCCCGCGTGAATCCCAGCACCACATCCAGTTGGCGGAAACTGCAGGCGCATGCCGCGCAGATGAAAACCCGGTCGCTGCGCGAACTTTTTGCCGCCGACCCACAGCGGTTCGAGTGCTTTTCCCGCCGGCAGGGCGATATCCTGCTCGACTATTCCAAGAATCTCATTACTGCCGATACCATGCAGCTGCTCGCCGGCCTGGCGGACGATTGCCGGCTGCGCGCCGCCATCGACGCCATGTTCCGCGGCGAGGCAATCAATGAAACCGAGAACCGGGCGGTGCTGCACACCGCGCTGCGCAACCGCAGCGGCAGCCCGGTTGTGGTCGGCGGCAGCGATGTCATGCCGGACATCAACCGGGTGCTGGCGCAGATGGCAGCGTTCTGCACGCGGCTGCATGCCGGTAGCTGGCTGGGGTACACCGGGGCGCGCATCACCGACCTGGTCAATATCGGCATCGGCGGCAGCGACCTCGGTCCGGTCA
>CAZFBR010000003.1:0-54053 GCA_964517215.1 uncultured bacterium | reverse complement strand
GCACCTCATCGTCCGCGACGCGATAATACGGCATCACGCCGACCTCGCCGCCCGGGAAACAGACCGGCTTGAGCCAGGGATGGCCCTCGGGTTTGAGACCGAACTCCTCCGCCAGGGCGCGCTCGAACAGATGGGCCTGCGGCAGGCCCGTGGTCAGCGCGGGGTACTTTCCCTGCACCACGGACGACGCCACCAGCAAACCTTCCGTGGCGGGGTCAGCCGCCACCGCATACAGCCGCACCGCGCCATCCGCCTGCGCTTCACCGAACAGCGCCGCCAGCCGCGCTCCGGCCGCCAGCGCCACCTGCAGTTCGTGCCGCAGTTCCCAGATCGCCAGTTGGGGCAGTTCCGCGCGCGGCACCGCCGCGCCATTCGCGAGGCGCAGCATCAGAGCAACCCTCCCAGATCGCGGGCCGCAGCGGCAAACAGCGCCGCCAGCCCCGGCGGCAGCCAGATCCCCAGCAGCAGCACCAGCAGGCCCAATCCCAGCGCAGGCACCACTGCCAAACGCGGTTCCGGTTGTGCCTCGCCTTCATCCTTGCCGTACGCCATGCGCAGGAAGATGTCCGCCAGCGCAATGAACGCCAGGGCCAGCAGGGCGAGGTACAGCCCGCCCACCAGCACCCGCCCCTGGCCGAAGGCCGCCTGGGCGATGGCAAATTCGCTGACGAAGGTGCCGAACGGCGGCGTACCAGTCAGTGCGAGAAAACCCGCCAGCCACAGCGCGCCCGTCAGCGGCAGCCGGCGCAGGATGCCCTGCGCCTCGTTGACCTCACGCGATTTCGTCGCCAGCAGGATATTCCCCGCCAGCAGGAACAGCATCCCCTTGGTGAACGAATGCGCGGCGATATGCAGCAGCGCCCCGGCGCTCCCCACCCCGATGCCGACCGCAATGATCCCCATATGCTCGACGCTGGAGTAGGCCAGCAGCCGCTTGTACTCCGGCTGGCGGATCATAAACACCGCCGCCAGCCCCATCGACAGCAGCCCGAACATCGTCAGTAATTCCGCCGCAAACGCGCCCTGGCCGGCCGCCGTGCACACCTGCAGCGCGCGGAGAATGCCCAGCAGCGCGCAGTTCAGCAGCGCACCCGACAGCAGCGCCGACACGGTGGGCGGCGCCTCGCTGTGCGCGTCGGGTAGCCAGGTATGCAGCGGCGCCAGCCCCATCTTGGTGCCGTACCCGACGATGATCAGCAGGAACGCCGCGCGCAGCCAGACCGGGTCCAGCTGGCCCGCCGCCGCCGTGAGGCCCTCAATCGACAGCACCACCCCGTGCCCGCCGGCGCTCACCGCCAGGAACAGGTTGCCGAGCATGGCGAGCGCGATGCCCACTGAGCAGATCAGCAGGTATTTCCAGGTCGCCTCGAGCGAGCGGGCGGTGCGATGGAAGTAGATGAGCGGGGCGCTGGCGAGGGTCGTTCCTTCGACTGCAACCCACAGCAAACCGAAATGCCGGCTCACCGTCACCAGAGTCATCGCCGCGAGAAACAGCAGCAGGCAGCCGGTGATCATCGGTTCGTGGTCCGTCGGTTCGCGTCGCAGCCACGCCACCGTTGTTGCCGCAGCCGCCAGGAACAGGATGCTGGTCACCGTCAGCACCAGCAGCCCGAGCGCATCCAGCGCCAGCCCCGCCGTGGCCGCGCGCAGCTCCGGGCGCAGCCAGGCCGCCAGCGTCAGCAGCGTCTGCGCCAGTGCCGTGACCACCAGCAGCATCCGTCCCGCCCCGCCGCGCTTGATGAAGAACGCCGCCACGCCCGCCAGGGCGGGGAGCAGGACCAGCGCCAGTGTCATCGCCCGTCTCCCAGCGCGCGCCCGCGCTCACGCAGGCGCTGCAGGCGGTCGGTTTCGACCGTATCCAGGGTGCGCGACAGGTGCAGAATGGTCAAGCCCATGATGAATACCGCCACAAAGATATCGAGCAGCATCCCCAGTTCGACGAGGAACGACTCGCCCGGCGCCACAGCCGTGCCGAAAACGAAGATGCCGTTCTCCACCACCAGATACCCCAGCACCTGCATGATCGCCGTGCGCCGGCTGACAATCAGGAACAGCCCGGCGAACATGGTGAACAATGCCGCCGGCACCGCCGCCGGCGCGGGCGCAGCCATGGGCAATGCCAGCCGCCCGCCGAGATGTGCCGCCAGTCCGAGCAGGGCCAGTCCGATCAGCATCCCGGCCGTGTAGCCGACCACCGGCTGCGGTTCGCGCCGCAGGCCGCTGGTGGTGATGGCGCGATCGAGAAAATGCGGGAAGGTCCACCCCTTGAGGCCGATGGTCAGTGCGGTCAGGAACGCCGCGCGCAGCGGCATATCCACCCCTTCGACCAGCAGCGGCAGAATGCTCACAATCACGCCCTGCACGGCGACAAGGTGGTTGACGAATTTCAACCGACCCGACCCGAGAATGGCCAGCGCCGTCAGCACCACCAGCAGGGCGTCGAATTCAATCCAGCCGCGCAGCATCTCAGTGCTCCAGCGCCAGCAGCAGCGCCATGGCCGCGAGCGCACCTGCCCCGGCAATGAACTGCGGCACTTTGTGCAGGCGCAGCCGCGCCATCATCGATTCGATACACCCGATCGCCACCGCCAGCGCAAAGAGCGCCGCCAGGGCCAGCAGCATATTCACCCACGGATTGCCGGTCAGCGCCGGCACCGCCACGCCGGTGAGCAGCACCCCGGTAAGCCACAGCTTGAGCGCCGCCCCATATTCCACCAGCGCGAAATCGGGGCCGCTATGGTCGAGCACCATCACCTCGTGGATCATGGTCAGCTCGAGATGCGTATTCGGATCGTCGACGGGGATGCGGCTGTTCTCCGTCAGCAGCACTGCCAGCAGCGTCACCGTGATCAGCCCGAGCGCGGGCGCCGCCACCGACCAAGTCTCATACGACAGCGCCGCATAAATCCCCGACAGCGACCATTGTCCGGTCAGCCAGGCGAGTCCGGCCAGTGCCAGTAGCAGCGCCGGCTCCGCCAGCGCCCCGAACTGTGCCTCGCGCGACGCGCCCATCCCGCAGAAGGCCGAGCCCGTATCCAGCGCCGCGTTGATCGTCATGAAACGCCCGAGCCCGAGCAGGTACGCCACCAGAATGAAGTCACCGGCAAATGACAGCGGCGCGGGCAGGCCCGCGAGCGGCAGGCAGGCCAGCGCCACCAGGGTGGTCGCCACCCCGATCACCGGACCGGCCCGCAGGACCCACGTCGTGGTTCCGCTATAGACCGCGCCCTTGCGCAGCAGCTTGAAAATGTCATAGTACGGCTGCAGCAGGGGCGCACCAACCCGGCCGGCGAACACCGCCTTGGTGCGGTTGATGATCCCCAGCAGCGCGGGCGCGCACACCAGCGGCAGCAGCGCGGCGGTGAACCGGGCGAGCAGTTCCGGCCCGTTCACTGCAGCCTCCCAGCCGCAAGCAGCGGCAGCAGCGCGACCACCAGGCGGGCAACTATAGTTTCCACAGCAGCAGCACCCCCAGCGTGACGACAATATAGAGAATGTAATACTGCACCCGGCCCTGCTGCACCCAGAACAGCCAGGCCATGCCGCGCGCCACCCACCCGAATAGCGGGACAAACAGCCCGTCGCGGCAGGGGTCATGCGGTTCCGTGGCCAATGATGCCGTGGCCGGGAACAACCCCGCGGGATCGTTCCCCCGCCGGCGCAACCGCACCAGACCGGCGAACAGCGCAGTCAGCGGCTGGGCAAACGACGACGCCGTATATTGCATCCGCGCATCCGGGCGCGCATACCCGCAATCCCAGGTCAGCCCAACCCGCACCGCGCGCCGCGCCAGCAGGCGGCGCACGCACCAGGCGAGCGCCCCGGCAAGCAGCATGAGCCCGGCAATCGCCAGCACAATCATGGTCAGTGACGACGACGGCGCCGCCAGCACCGGGAAGAGCAGGTGCGGCGCCGTGCCTGTCACCGTCGTAATGACCGGCACCATCAGCCAGAGCGTCAGCGGTCCCGCCAGTCCGACCAGCACACAGCCCGCGGCCAGCACCGCCAGCGGCAGCCGCAACGCGAACCCGGCATCCAGCGCGTCGCGCGCTTCACTGCTGCGCGCTTCGCCGAGAAAAACGATGCCGAACAGCTGCGCGAACGCCGCCGCCGCCAGTCCGCCGATCAGCGCCAACCCGGCAATGGCCACCGCGCCTGTGGTGCCGCCGCGCAGCAGCGCCGCGAAGTAGATGAGGAATTCCCCGGCAAACCCGTTGAACGGCGGCAGGCCGGCGATCGCTGCCGCCCCGATCAGCACACAGGTCCCCGTCCACGGCATCCGCTTGAGCAGGCCGCCCATGCGGTCAAGGTCGCGCGTCCCCGTTGCCTGCGCAATCACGCCCGCACCCAGGAATAGGAGCCCCTTGAACAGCGCGTGGTTGAGCGTATGCAGCAGCGCCCCGGCCAGGCCGAGCGCCATTACCGCCGTATTCCCCGTGCTCCAGCCGAGCACACCAAGCCCGAGCGCCAGGGTGATGATGCCGACATTCTCAACGCTGGAATAGGCCAGCAGGCGTTTCAGGTCATGCTGCGCCAGCGCCTGGACGATGCCGTACAGGCCCGTCGCCAGGCCGAGCCCGATCAGCAGCCAGCCCCACCAGCCCGCCGGCGTGCCGAGGAAGGTCAGCAGGCGCAGCAGGCCGTAGATGCCGGTTTTGATCATGACCCCCGACATCAGCGCGGAGACATGGCTGGGCGCGGCGGGGTGCGCCTCGGGCAGCCAGACGTGCACGGGCAGCAGCCCCGCCTTGGTCCCGAACCCGACCAGCGCAAAAACAAAGAGCAGCCCCGCCCGGTCGCCCGCGGCAAACGACGAGAATCCGGTCTGCCCGTCGCCCAGCAGCAAAAACATGGCGATCAGAAATGCGGTGCCGATATGGGTGGCGATCAGGTAGGTCCAGCCCGCGCGCCATGCCCCGCGTTCCCCGCCGCTCATCACCAGCAGGAACGAGGTGACCGTCATCACTTCCCAGGCGGTGAGAAACAGGAAACTGTCGCGCGCCAGGAACACGGTCAGCATCGCCGCAATCAGCAGATTGAACCACAGCCACACGGCACCGTGATAGTGTGCGTGATGATGGCGCAGATAGCCGACGCCATACAGGGCCGTCAGGGCGCCCAAACCGCAGACGGGGAGCGCAAACAGCGCCGCCAGCGGGTCAAGATACAGCACCGCATGGCCCCAGAGCAGCTGGGCGCCGCCGTCTATGATTTCCGGCATCGTCCGCCCCAGCCCCGCCAGCGCCCCCGCCGCGCCCGTCACTCCGCCCAGCATGGCGCCGCCCGCGCCCAGTGCGGCCGCCCACGAGCTGCGCCGCCCGCACAGCGCCGCGAGCACCCCGCCGGCAGTCAGCACCGCCAGGGCAGCGAGCAGCAGATTCACGCGCGCACCGCCATCATGATCGGTTTTCCCGCTTCAGTTTCCCGCATGGCATTCCGCACACCTGCCGGTTCACACACCGCCGGCTGTGATCGTCCCACGGCATTTGTCGTCACCTGAACCGCAAAGTATTAGAGATATTTGCCGGCAGCTGCGTACTCATGCGCCCGCCCTGGCGCCGCATTCGGGACAGAACTTCGCGTGCGAGGTCAGTTTTGCCCCGCACTGCGTGCAATGCGCCGCAACCTGCAGCTTGGCGCCGCAGGCCGCGCAGAATTTTGCGTTGGTCGCCAGGGGCGCCTCGCACTGCGGGCAGGAAGCCCGCACACCCGCGCGCCACTGGTCCGCCCCGAGTTTCTTGTCCTCGTCCGCCATGCAGGCGTGGGCATGGATCTCCTCGACCGACTTGGCCGCCTGCGCCGCCGCCATCGCCACACCAAGGTCGGGCGCGCATTCCTTGCACAGCCCCTTGCGCTCGTTCCAGCATTTGGCCCGGCAGACCCAGGCACTGCAATGCGGGCATTGGATGAAGCTCGGTTTGGCCTGCGCCGCCGCGGCCCGGAATTCCGTGTCGTGCGCGCGCTCCCACGCCGCGGAATGCACCCGCCGTCCAACATCCGCCGCTGAACCCAGAATGCCGCCAAACAGGCCGCTGGCCGCATCGAGCACCCCGGCCACCATGCCGGTTGTCGAGGCGACAAACTCCGTGCGCACCCCCGCCCCGCAGCGGTCGCAATTGAATTCGAACTGGAATCCCCGCTCCGTGCTCAGGTCCTGGTGGTTCCGGACAAAATCGATCAATTCCGCCATGGCATCATCTCCGTCAACAGCATGCGCGAGTATAGCTTCCGCGCGCGACCGCGGCAACCGGGCAACGGTTGCCGACGCTGACACGCGCGTGCTACACTCAATTCATGCATTGCCCCCTCTGCGCTTGTCCCGATCCGACCCCGCTGCCCGCCGGCCGGCGAGAACTGCATGCCTGTCCGCACTGCCGGCTCGTCTTCGCCCCTCCCGCCTGCCATCCAACTCCTGCCGCCGCGCGGGCGCGCTATGCACAGCACCATAATTCCGCCGCCAATGACGGCTATGTCCGCTTTCTGGAGAAAATAGTCATTCCCGCACTGCCATTCATGCCGCCGTCGGCGCTGGCGCTCGATTACGGGTGCGGCCCGACCCCGGTGCTGGCCGGGCTGCTGGCCGCGCGCGGCCATGCCTGCGACAGCTATGATCCCCATTTCACCCCGCCGCCGCCGCGCCCGTCCTATCCGGTGATCTTCGCCACCGAAGTCATCGAGCATTTCTGCGCGCCCGCCGCGGATTTCGACCGGCTGCTCAGCCTGCTGGCACCGGACGGATTGCTCTGCCTGATGAGCGAATGGCAGCATGACCGCACGGATTTTGCCCGCTGGCATTACACCAGCGACGACACCCACGTGGCCCTGTATCATCCCGCGACGATGGACTGGCTGGCGGACCGGCACCGGCTCGCCATTCTGCATCGCGATACTGAACGCGTTATTATCCTGCGCCGGCCGGCAACACTCCCGCCTGTCACCGCTCCCCGCTCTTCGACAGGCGAATAGCCGCACCGCGCCCCGCATCGCCTGCATCAAACAACAGCCGGCTTTCTCCTCCACCCGGCAAGCTGCCGGAATGCAACTGCCCCGCTGCGGGAATCACCGGAAAAGCCATGCGCCGCCCGACCAGCTACCACCAGATGGCCGGTAATCGACCACACCGCAGCAGCACCAGCCGCGGGCCCGGCATTTAACCCGGTCGTTTGTTCTGTTCGAGCTGTTCCCAGCGCTGGTAGGCGGCGTCAATGGCCTCACCCAGTGCCACCGTGCGCGCCTTGGCGGCGGCGATTGCCGCCGGCTCGGTGCGGTGGAGGGCGGGGTCGGCCATCTGCCGGTAGAGTTCCTCGCGTTCCGCTTCCAGTGCTTCCAGCGCCGCCGGCAGCGCCGCGAGTTCACGCTCCTCGTTGTAGGTCAGTTTGCGCGCCGGCGCGGCCTTCTTCGCCGGCGGCGCGGCAGCCGCCGGTCTGGTTCTGGCCTGGACCGGCGCGGCCGGTGCGGACCGCTGCCGCAGCCAGTCGTCATAGCCGCCCGGATACTCCCTGACCGCGCCGTTCCCCTCGAGCACGATCGTCGAGGTCACCACATTATTGAGGAACGCGCGGTCATGGCTGACCAGCAGCAGCGTCCCGGAATATTCCAGCAGCAGTTCCTCCAGCAGTTCCAGCGTCTCGATATCGAGGTCGTTGGTCGGTTCGTCCATCACCAGCAGGTTGGCCGGCTTGGTGAAGAGCCGGGCCAGCAGCAGCCGGTTGCGCTCGCCGCCGGAAAGCATGGCGACCGGCGTCCGCGCGCGGTCGGAGGTAAACAGGAAGTCCTGCAGGTAGCCGATGATATTGCGCGGCTGGCCGTCGATGATGACCACCTCATTATCGCCGCACACATTCTGCGCCACCGTCTGCTGGTCGTCCAGCTGTTCGCGCAGCTGGTCGTAGTAGAGCACCTCCAGGTTCGTGCCCGGTGCGACCGTGCCCTGCTGCAGCGGCAGCTGGCCGAGCAGCAGCCGCAGCAGCGTCGTTTTGCCCGAACCGTTCGGCCCGATAATCCCGATCTTGTCGCCGCGCATGATGCAGCCCGAATAGTCGCGGATCAGGCAGCGTTCACCGTAACCGAATCCGAGATGCTCGACCGCCAGCACCAGGCGGCCCGAGCGCGCCGCCTCCTGCGCCTGCAGCCTGACCTGGCCGACGGCCTGCCGTTGGGCGCGCCGCTCTTCCCGCATGCGTTCAAGGGCCCTGACCCGTCCCTCGTTGCGGGTGCGCCGGGCCTTCACCCCCTGCCGGATCCAGGCCTCTTCCTGCGCCAGCTTTTTGGCGAATTTGTCGCGCTGCACGTTCTCATTGGCCAAGGCCTGCTGACGCCGGGCCAGAAATGTCGGATAGTCGCATTCCCAGTCGGCCAGCGCGCCCCGGTCGAGTTCCATGATCCTGGTCGCCACCGCAGTCATGAAGGCGCGGTCATGCGTGACCAAAAACACCACCCCCGGGTACGCGCCCAGAAACTCCTCCAGCCAGGCAATGGAATCGAGGTCGAGGTGGTTGGTCGGTTCGTCCAGCAGCAGCACCTCAGGCCGGCAGACCAGCGCGCGCGCCAGCAGGGTGCGCCGTTTCTGTCCGCCGGACATCAGCGCAAAATCAGCGTCGGGATCAAGCTGCATGCGGGTGATGGCCGTGTCGATTTCCCGGCTGACATCCCAGGCCCCGGCCCGATCCAGTTCCGTCTGCAATCCGTCAAGCTGCCGCATCAGGGCAGCCGTGTGTTCCTGCTGCAGACGATGGCTCACCCGCTGATACTCGCCCAGCAGTTGCGCCCGCCCGCCCAGCCCCGCGAGCACAATATCATACACCGTCCCGGAGATATCCGCCGGCACTTCCTGCGGCAGAAACCCCACCCGGATATCGCCGTGGCGCGTCACCACCCCGGCATCAACCGGCAGCAGCCCCGCCAGCACCTTCAGCAGCGTCGTTTTGCCGGCGCCATTCCGGCCGAGCAACACCACCCGCTGCCCCGGCTCGAGCTGAAAGCTCACCCGGTCGAGCAGCGGCGCCCCGCCAAACGCCAGCGATATTTCCTGCACACTGATCAAGGCCATCGTTCCGCTTTCTCATGGACAAATCAGGGAAAAGGTCCCGCCTGAAAACTGCGCGCCGCCCGGACATTGCCCGCATCCTATCACCACCCCCGCTGCGCGTCAATGCCCATGCCCATGCCCGTTTTGACGGTCAGCGCGATTCGTGTTAGGATGCCGGCCTCAGCGGCGAGAGGAGTTCAGCATGCGGGGACACGTCATCCGGCGCAACGGCGCCGCAGTCGATTTCGACGAGCAGGCGATCCGGCACACGGTGCAGTTTGCCCTGGCCGCCGGCAACGACGCCAGTGACCAGCTTGAGCAACTGACCGCAGCCGTTATCGCCGACCTTGCGGCGCGATTTTCCGACCGCGATTGCGACGTCGAAACCATTGAGGAGACCGTCGAATATGTGCTCGCCCGTTGCGGCCACCGCCGGGCCTCACACGCCTATCTCCGCTACCGCCTGAAAAAGGAGTTTGCCCGCGAGTCCCGCGACGAGCTGGGCGAGATTGTCGGCGCCATCATCGCGGAACCGCAACGTGAAAACGCCAATTTCAACGCCTCACCCTCCGCCAAAATGCAGCAGATCGCGGCAACCGCGAGCCGCATCTACTACACCGATCACCTCATTCCGCGCGAATTCATGCTGGCGCATGAATGGGGCGAATTGCACATTCACGACCTCGACTATTACGCGCTGACGGCCAATTGCCTGCAGATCGACCTGGCGCGCCTGCTGACCACGGGCTTCAATCCGGGCCACGGCCAGATGCCGCCGCCCGCGACGCTCGCCGCCGCCGCCGCCTTTGCCGCCACCATCATCCTTGCCAACCAGAACGACATGTTTGGCGGCCAGAGTTTCCCCCACTTCGATCGCGACCTCGGCGCATTCATCCGCCAGCGCTGTCCGGATACCACCGCCGCAGACGCCGACGCAGCCATGACCGCGCTGGTGCTTGCCATCAACACCATGCACAGCCGTGCCGGCGGCAACGTCCCCTTCTCCACCGTCAACGTCGGCGGCGACACCACTCCCGAAGGGCGCATGGTCACCCGGGCGCTGCTGCAGGCCTTTGCGCGCGGCCTCGGGCGCGGGGAAACCCCGCTCTTTCCCAACATCGTCTTTCGCCTGAAGGCCGGCGTTAATTTCAACGCCGGTGATCCCAATTACGACCTGCTGCACCTGGCGCTCACCGTGGCCGGCCGGCGCATGAATCCGACATTCAGTTTCATGGACGCCAGTTTCAACCGCGCCTACGGCGACGAGGTCTCCTACATGGGCTGCCGCACCCGCATCATGACCAACTGCTGCGGCCCGGAGGTTGTCGCCGGCCGCGGCAATATCGCCGCCGTCACCCTCAACCTCCCCGGTCTGGCGCTGCGCACCAAATCCGTGGCTGCCTTCATGACGGAATTTGACACCCTGATCGAACTCGCCGCCCGGCAATTGCTGCACCGTTTTGACATTCTCGCCCGCCGGACCGTGCGCGACCTGCCGTTCCTGATGGGAGAAAAAATATACTGCGGTTCTGACGCACTCGGTCCTGACGACGAAATCGGGCCGGCATTGCGCAACGGCTCGCTGACCATCGGCTTCATCGGGCTGGCCGAATCGCTGGTCGCGCTCACCGGCCGTCATCACGGCAGTGATGATGCCGCCTGGCAGCTCGGTCTGCGCATCGTCGGGCATCTGCGCGAGCGCACCGACGCCCTGACCGCACAGCATCACCTGAATTTCACCACCTACGCCACCCCGGCGGAAGGTCTGAGCGGACGGTTCACGCAGATCGATCGCGACAACGTCGGGATGGTCCCTGGCGTGACTGACCATGGGTTTTACACCAATTCCTTCCATGTCCCGGTCGACTGTGCCATCAGTGCGTTCGCCAAAATCGAGCGCGAGGGCCCGTTCCACCGCCTGTGCAATTCCGGGCATATCAGCTACGTGGAATTGCCGTCAGCGCCTGAGCACAACCCGGCCGCCCTCGACAAACTGCTGCACCACATGGCGGCGCATGACATGGGCTACGCCGGCATCAATTTCCCGCTTGACGAATGCACCGTCTGCAATCAACACGGGGTTTTTGCCGACGATTGTCCCGCCTGTCACAGCCGTGACGTGCGCCGCCTGCGGCGGATCACCGGGTATCTCTCCACCAGCGACCGTTTCAACTCCGGCAAGCGCGCCGAACTGGCAGCCCGTGTCATTCACCCGCTGTGAAGCTGCGTCTGGCCGGAGTGGTTCACGAAAGCGTGGTTGACGGCCCGGGTCTGCGGTGCGCCGTTTTCGTGCAGGGCTGCACCCGCGGCTGTCCCGGCTGCCATAATCCGCATACTCATTCCCTGGCAGGCGGCGAATTGATCGAAAGTGCGGCATTGGCGGCGTCAATTCTGCAGCAACCACACCTCGATGGTATCACCCTCACCGGCGGCGAACCGTTTCTGCAGGCGGCGGCGTGCGCCGAACTGCTGCTGCCGCTGCGCGCCGCCCGCCGGCACTGCCTCGCCTATACCGGTTTTACCTGGGAGGAAGTGCAGGCTCGGCCCGAATACCGCCAACTGCTCGCATTGCTCGACGTGCTCATCGACGGGCCCTATCGCGCGGCCGCACACGCGCCGGAGTTGCCCTTTCGCGGCTCGCATAACCAGCGCGTCATCAACGTTCCCCGCAGCCTCGCCACCGGTCAGCTTGCCATTATCCCATAGTTAGCGACAGCCGTTTTCCCTGTCGGGGCAGTGAACCCTGCCGCCGTTCCGGTTACTTGATCCGCACAGCCGGTGCATGCGCCACACGGCAACGCCGGACACGGAGGCAGGGATGAGCATTGCATCAGCCAGGAGCTTTTTCATCCGCATGAAAACCGACGAGGAGTTTGCCCGCCGCGTGCTCGCCTGCCGCACGGCCGGCGAACGCATCGCCCTGGTTCAGGACGAGGGGTTTGCCTTTTCCCTTGCCGACGCCCAGGCCGCCGCTGCCGACCCGGCAACGCCAGCCGCCGCCGGCAGCAATCGCTAACTGCCGCGCACGTCCGCCCGTTGCCGCCCGCGCTGCTCTTCCCGGATCGGCCTGCGCGCCATCCGCCGCAGCACCACCAGGCCGGTTATCCAGAACGCTGCCAGCGGCACCAGCGTCGCCGCACCGGTCAGCCCGAGACCATGGCCGAAATTGCGATCACACCATCCTTCCTGCCAGAAACACCATTGCAGATTCAGGTAGGGCGACGGCCAGCGCACCACTTCCCGCGCCGGCGTCACCGCGAGCAGCTGTTCATCCAGCATCGGCGACGGTTGCGGATCGACCGCCACGGCGGTCAGATTCAGCACCGCTGATATACCAATGCCAGCCAGCAGCAGCCCCGCCAGCGGCTTGCCGGCATGGCGCAGCCAGGGTACCAGCCCGAGCGCCAGCAGCGGCAACGCCGGCAACAGATGGCGCGGGGCATAACTCCACCCGCCCCACCAGACAAAGTACGCGCTGTTGCACGCCACCAGCCCGGCAGCAACCAGCACAATCGCCAGCGCCTCGCTGCGCGCCATGGCCCGCGGCTTGACAGCACTGACTCCCGCGCCGACCAGGGCGAGCAGGGTGGCCGGCCACCACAACAGCAGGCCGCGGAACGGATGGAACAGCAGCAGCCAAACCACCCATGCATCGGGTCGGGTCACCCCCAGCATGCCCCGCGCCAGATTCGTGCGGAAGTATTCGTCGTATTCATAGTGATAGGGCAGCGCCAGCCAGCTGTCGAAAACCAGCAGGCCGTACACCAGCTGCCCTGCGATTCCCGCCAATCCACCAATGCCCCACCATAACAGCGTGCGCACCGTGACCGCCACCCCGCACCGTCGCCGGTACAGTCCAGCCAGCAGCAGTCCGGTAATGCCCGTAACGGCAAGCAGCTGATGGCTCAATCCCCAGACCGCCAGACCGGCCAGCATCCCGCCGGCAAATACTCTGCCCGGCCGCACCGCGGCAGTACTGCGCCACACGTCCTGCACGCAGGCAAAACTGCCGAGCAGCAGCAGTCCGGTCGGGGCATATTGGGAAAACAGGACGCCGAACCCCATGAGCGGAGTGGCAACCATCCAGCCAGCCCCGCCCAGCGCCGCGCGCGCCGGGGAGACCCCGCGCTGGTGGAAAAACCAGGCCAGCAATATGGCCAACCCCGCCAGCGAACCACCAACCACGACCAGCGTGGTCCAATAGCGGCCCTGCTGAAAGTCCGGAGTGATTCCTGCCAGTTCACAACTGTGCCTATAGCACCAGTATACCGGCACCCCCAGCAGCGGCAGGAGCGGGCTCTTGTCGCAATAAAAATGGCCGCGATACCACGCCTTGTCGCCGGTTTCCATGCCGGGCGCCTGGTGATAAGCATCGATGGCAACGGTGCCATGTTCGACGATCGCCCGCGTCAGGGCGAACTGGCTGTTGGCGCTCCAGCCGGGATTGCTGTTGGCAAAATAGGCGGCCGTACCCAGCACCATCGCGCCCGACCACCACAGGAACCGCCAGCGCAGCAGCATCCTGACCACAGGCAGGCGATACTTCATTTCGCCATCCCCGTCTCAGTACCGCTCATAATCGTTCGTCCACGCGCGCCGAGAGGCATGTCGCTGCAATCACGGCTGCACCCGGAAAACCGCCGGCCATCGCCGCACATTGCCCTCCCGCGGTGTCAGCGGAATTCCCGCTCGGTGGCGGATCGCAACTGAACCACGGCCGGCGTCCGCTCCACCGGGAACGGTGCACTGTCGCCACCATCCAGACGACGCAGCTCGGCCGGAAGCGCAGCACATTCTGCGGCGGCGCGTGTCCGCGCGGCGGCCAACGGTTCCGGCACAGCCACCCGTTTGCCGTTCCGCAGCATCGGCACGAGCAGCGGCCGGCCCGGCAATTTCTCTTCCGCCAGTCCAATCGTATCCGCCACCATCATCCCGTCCCGGTATTCGCGCCACACCTGTTTTGCCCCCGGCCAGGTGGCCTTGCCCGCCGAGCATTTCAGGCGCGGCCGGCCCGCATACGCCACCAGTTTGTAGGCGCAATCAGGATCCGGCGGTGCCGATGGAATCACCAATCGCGTGCCGATCCCGCAGGCATCGACGGGCACATCCGCCGCCAGCAGGCCGGCCAGCGCGTACTCGTCAAGGTTGCCGGTGGCCATGATGCGCACGTCCCGGCAGCCATTCCGGTCAAGCACCGCCCGCACCTGCCGCGCCACAGCCGCGCAATTGCCCGAATCGATGCGCACTGCCTGCACGCGAATCCCCTCGGCAGCCAGCCGCAGCGCAGCGCGGGCGGCACGCTCCGCCCCGCGCACGATGTCATACGTATCGATGAGCAGTGTGGTATTGTGCGGATGCACGCGGCCAAAGCGCACAAACGCCTCTTCCTCGTCGGGATGCGCCTCAATATACGAATGCGCCATGGTGCCGAACAGCGGTATGCCAAACCGTTCGCCCGCCAGCACGGTGGCCGTGCCGGCAAAACCCGCAACATACGCAGCACGGGCTGCCAGCATCCCCGCCTCAGCGCCGTACGCCCGGCGCAGGCCGAAATCAACGAGCGGCAGGCGTCCTCCCGCCGCGAGCACGCAGCGGGCCGCCTTGGCGGCAACCAGCGTCTGCAAGTGAATCAGGTTAAGTACCCGGCTCTCGATAAGCTGCGCCTCGCGCAGCGGCGCAGTGATGCGCAGCACCGGTTCCTCCGCAAAGAAGATCGTGCCTTCCGGCATGGCATCGACGTCGCCGGTAAAGCGAAAATCCGCCAGGCTCGCGATAAACTCTGAAGAAAACCGCCCGGTTGAATTCAGCCAGGCGCACTCTTCCGGGGAAAACGCCAGCTGCTCCAGCCATTCGAGCACCGATTCGCTCCCGGCCGCCATGAGAAAGGCGCGATCACCGGCAAACCGGCGGAAATGGAGTTCGAAAACCGCGCCGTCCGTCATGCCGGCGGCATGATAGACCTGCAGCATGGTGAACTGATAGAGATCCGTAAGCAACGGCGAGCGGGCGGGGTCGATTATCATGCGCGCCGCCGTTGCCTGCCGGCCGCGGGCACCAGCGATTGCAGGCGTCGCGGTTCGCAAAAATCATGCGGCATCGACGGTTCCTTCCTGACCGGCACGCGCGCCGCCGTCAGCGCGGCGGAGCGGCCTTGGCGGTCATTGCCCGGAACGAAGCGCCCAGGCGGGCCAGGCCGGGTGAACAATCGAGCTTGTCCAGCACGAGGTCGATCAGCACCAGCTTGTCCCGGTTCGCCGCCGCTGTCGCCAGCGCCTGCTCCAGTTTGCCCTCGGTCGTGACCCGGATACCGAGCGCGGCATCGCCGCCGCCGAACGTTGCCGGCAGTTGCGAATACTGCCAGCGCTGGATGTCGTTGTAGGCGCCGTCTTCATGGAGCATCCGCTCAATCAGGTACCCGTCGTTATTGACCACGAAGATGATCGCGGGGCAGCGCAGGCGGATCATGGTCGCCACTTCCTGGGCCGTCATCTGGAACGCACCGTCGCCGGTCAATACCACCGCGCGCTTGCCCGGTTCCGCCAGCGACACACCCAGCGCCGCGGGCGTGCAGAAGCCGATGGACGAGTAATAGCACTGCACGATGAAATTGCGTTCTTCTTCGATGTGGAATTCGGGCGCGGCACAGAAGGAATCGCCCGGTTCGGCCAGCAGCACCATGTGATCATCAAGGAACAGGTTGATCCGCGCGTAAACGCGGGCGGCAGTCAGCGGCCGCGCCGCCTCCGGCGTGAAGGCCTGTTTGACCAGGTTCAGCTGGTCGGGCCGCGACGCCAGGTACGGGCGCGGCTGCACCACTGCGGGCAGCGCGCGGATCAGATCGCCCAGGCGGATATTGCTGTAATAGTGATTGTGCACGCGCACCGTATTGTTGACTGCCGCCACCGAACGCCGGGGATCAAGCTGGCAGCTGAACAGACCGGAATCAAGGTCGGTCATCTGCGCCCCGAGCAGCAGCAGGCAATCCGACGCCTCCATCTGCCGGCGCACGCTCTCGCGGCTCCACGCCCCCTGATAGATCCCGATGAACTGCGGGTGCAGTTCCGGCAGCACGCTCTTGCTGCTGAGCATCGTCGCAAAGGGGAGTTCCGCCGTTTCCACCAGGCGCAGCGTATCGCCAGCCAAACCGAAAAAGTGCAGTTCCGCGCCGGCCAGCAGCACCGGGTGCTCGGCCCGATTTAACAGCTGCGCCACCTCAGCCACGCAGTCCTGCAAGCTGTCCGGATCGGACGCCGTCTCATCACCCCGGGGCATGATCCCCGGCGCCCGACAGGGGACATTCGGCATGTCGCAGGGCAGCTCAAGATAGACGGGCAACTTGTGTACCCGCGCCTTCTGCAGCACGCGATCGATGATATCCGGCGCGGTCAGCGGATCGGCAAGCACGGCGGCGTCGATCGTGACTTTCTGAAACACCTCCAGCTGGGTGTCGTAATCCACAAACAGGTGATGGACCAACGCGCCTGCTTCGCGCCGGCGCCGCGCCGGTGCGCCGCTGATGACGATCAGCGGCACCCGTTCGGCAAAGGCGCCGGCAACCGCATTGAGCAAACTCAGCGCGCCAACGCCGTAGGTCACCGTCGCCGCGCCAATGCCCCTGATCCGGGCATACCCGTCGGCGGCATACCCGGCATTCAGTTCGTTGCAGGTCCCCACCCAGCGGATCTTGCTGGCCAGCACCACATCGAGAAAGTCCAGGGTATAATCGCCCGGCACCCCGAACATGTGGTCAACCCCCACCTCGTGCAGCCGCTGCAGCAGATAACGGGCAATCGTATACGGCGCAGACGCTTTTTCAGTCACAGGAAATCCCCCCGACAGGTGTCGTTCAGCAGCAGTTTTGTCAATTCGCTAACCGTATCCTATCACCGCGGTGCGTTATCGTCAATCATGCCGTCAATCCGCGCATCGCATGCCGGTTCGCCCGCACCCTGGCCATCTTGCCGCGACTATGACGCTATGCTATATTCATGCCCAACATTTTGTGGCCGGGAGGAATAGTACCGTGGCGCTACCCTTGTTTCTCGTCATCGCCATGACGGCGCTCTATGCCATTATCCTGAAGCGTTTTGCTGCCCGCGGCATATCCTTCAGCGCCCCGCGCGGGGCGCTGCTGCTGGGGGTCATGTTCGGACTGTATGCCATCCTGGCGACCCTCAACTGCATTCCCATGCCGAACAACTCGCTGCCCAATGTCCGTGACGCCGGTCCGCTGCTCGCCGGCCTGCTCGGCGGTCCGCTGGCCGGCCTGCTGGCTGGATTCATCGGCGGCGTCCATCGCATCGCCGTCAATAGCGCCGCCCCGGGCATTCCCTGCGGCATCGCCGCCATGCTGGCCGGTTTCATCGGCGGCCTGCTGCACCTGCGCCTGAAAGGGAACCTGCCCTCGCTCTATCTTCTCTGCGCACTCGCCTTTGGCATGGAAGGTCTGCACATGGTGCTGGTCATGCTCATTGTACCGGCCCCGCAGAACTTCGGCTTTATTGCGCCGGTCACCATTCCCATGATGCTGGCGAATGCCGCCGCGCTCGGACTCTTTTCCCTGCTCTATCGCGAGCCGGCAAGCCAGGCGCACAGTCCGCTGCACCGCCACGCGCTCGGCTGAATCGCCCTCAGCATCGTCTGCCGCATTCCCGGCAATAGTGCTGCCGCAGGCGCACTGCGGCGTGTGCTTTCCTGCCGCTACGCTGTTACCATTGGCCGTCGCCGCCGCAGTTGATGCACACCCCGGTGCTGCTGCAGGTGCTGCACCCGCTTTCACCCGTGCCGAGGAACCGGCCGGTCCCGTTGCAGGTATTGCACCGGCCCGAGCCGTGGCAGGAACCGCAGGTCGAACTGCTCCCCGATGACGAACCGTCATCATACGTCCCGTAGTAGCCGCCGCACCCGGCGCACAACAGCAGCACCACCACCCCAACCAGAAGCAACCGCATTGTCCCGCCTCCCTGACTTCATGGTATCAGCCATCATCACGACGGCATTTCATGTTCGCATGCCAAACAACACACTTGCCCGACGCGGTGTTTCGCAGTAATCATCTGCCATTCACAACCAGCACGCCATAGCGACAAGCCCCGGCGCGTTTCCGTGTCGCTCATCGGCAAAAATCCCGTGGCGGTTCGCCACGGGATGATGGTTCGCGTTGCTGCGCGGTGGTCAGTTATTCCCGTTCGGCGACCGCCGCACCGTCAACGATGCGCAGGGTGAGCTTGGTGATGGTGGTCAGATCCAGGCCGCGCCATTCAATGCTCGTCCCCTCACCGTCCGTTACCCGCAAGTCCCACAGCGCGACGTCCGTACGGTATCCGTTGAAGGTGATGGCGCGTTCCGTGCCGTCCGCCATCACTTCCGACCCGAGCATATCCTCTTCCCAGTTGGCCGTGGTCGAAGGCGACATCTGCAGGCGGTGGATGGTCACCCCGGTCTGGTTCGCCAGCGTGAAATTCAGCGCCGCATTCGTGCCCGCCGCCGCCGGAGCAGCTGCAACCAGTTCCCGCTCAGCGACCGGTGTGCCGTCGACGATGCGCAGGGTGAGCTTGGTGATGGCCGTCAGGTCCAGGCCGCGCCATTCAATGCTCGTGCCCTCACCGTCCGTTACCCGCAAATCCCACAGCGTGACGTCCGAACGGTACCCGCTGAAGGTGATGGCGCGTTCCGTGCCGTCCGCCATCACTTCCGATCCGAGCATATCCTCTTCCCAGTTGGCCGTGGTCGAAGGCGACATCTGCAGGCGGTGGATGGTCACCCCGGTCTGGTTTGCCAGCGTGAAATTCAGCGCCGCATTCGTCCCGTCCTCGGCAAACACCGCCGGAGAGCATACCATCACCATCAATGCCGCCAGCACCATCACCAGATACTTTTTCATACGTCACCCTTTCGGTTTCGGATTTGGCAGCGAATGCTGCCTGCCGCCAATTTATCATAGTGCCGGCAAAATGTCGATTGCCGCTGGCAGGCGCTGTCATAACGCACGCGGAACGGTTACCCTGTCGTCCCGGGCGCGTGCAGTCCCGCGGCAGGAATCGTCGCCCGCTGCTCAGGGCTGGCCGTGCAGCTGCTCAGCCGCGGGGATGTCAATGCCGTGCGCGCTGCGCCAGGTATTCAGTTCATGCAGGAATGCCAGCCGCTGATGCCGGTACTCCAGCCCCGGGTTCGCCGCGAGGCGCAGGCATTCGTCCTGGTTGTTCCCGTAATGAACCACCAGCCGCAAATCATCCAGCAGGGCAAAGCGGTGACCGCGCGTGCGGCCATAGCTCCGGCCGTATTCCTTGAGCGCCTCGATCAGCAGCCAGCCGTTCTCAAGGTAATGATAATTGAAGAATCCCTTTTCCTTGATTTCGCTGACGACCGGATACGGGATTTCAGGAAAGAGTTCCGCCTGACAGGCAGGCGCTGATTCGCCCATGACAACACGCACTCCTCACACCGCACAGTATTCATCAATTTCGTTCATTCCGCCGCGTCCGACCCTGCGACAACCCGGTTGGTGCTGCTTACTTTTTCGCTTCGGCCGCCATCTCCGTTTCGAGGGCGTCAAGCTTGTCATGCAGGTTGTCCCGCGTCACCGTGCCATACTCAGGCAGCGGCTGGTCGGCGCTTTCCAGCAGCGCCCGCTGTCGCGCGTCGAGTCCCGCCTCCGTTGCGGCTGCGTCGAGGTCAAACGCCTGCGTGTCTGCTGCCGCAGTCGTATCGCCGGGATGCGCTTCACCCGCCGGTTGGCCGCAACCGCCGCAGCCGGCCAACGCCAGCACTGCCGCCATCACCACCATCTGCGTGATTGTCTTCATTGGTCACTCTTCCCGGCTTTCCGCATCGTCACCGTCGCCGCGTTGCCGCTGCCGGTTATCGTTCCGCGCCCGCCGGCGAGTATCCCGGTCAGCACCGGCATTGTCCGCTTCGTCGTCGGCGTCAACCCGGACATGGTCATTGTCGGCATCTTCCTCGCCGCCGCGCACCCGCGTTTCGATCTGCTCGACCTGCTCCTGGCGCCGCGCATAAATGCTTTCGTTCTGCTCTTCCAGTTTCGCAATCCGGGCCAGCGCCTCCTCGTCGTTTGCCTCGGTTGCCACTCGTTTCATTTCGGCCAAATGCTGCTGCCGCCGCTCATACCGCTGCTGGCAGTTTTCCTGCAGCCGTTCATTGCAGCGGAGCAGTTGGTCGCGGCTGGTTGCCTGACCGTGCGTTCGGTTTTCCTGCGCCGCCGACCCGCGGTTCTGCCGCTCCTCGCGGTTGTCCTGCCCGTTGTTGCGCCGGTTCTGCCGGTTTGACTGACGGTCGGAGCGCTCGTTTTGCCCGTTGTTGCGCCGGTTCTGCCGGTTTGACTGGCGGTTGGAGCGATTGTCCTGATCGTCATTGTTCCGGTTCTGCCGGTTTGCCTGACGGCCGGACCGGTTGTCCCGCCTGTCGCTGTTCCGATTCTGCCGGTTCGATTGACGATCGGAACGATTGTCCTGCTCATCGCCATTCCGGTTCTGCCGGTTTGAGCGACGGTCGGAACGATTGTCCTGTTCATCACTGTTCCGGTTCTGCCGGTTTGAACGACGATCGGAACGATTGTCCTGTTCGTCGTCATTCCGGTTCTGCCGGTTTGATTGACGAGTCGAGCGATTGTCCTGTTCGTCGTCACTCCGGTTTTGCCGGTTCTGCTGACGGTCCCGGCTGGTGCTCTGGCTTTTTGCCGAAGCCGTCAGCATGCCAACGGGCATCAGCATCATGACCGCTGTGCCAATGACCAGGCCTTTGTTTATGGTATTCATTTGGTTGTGCTCCTTCCGATCGGTGCCTATTGATAGCATGCCGTTTGCCGTATGTCAAAAACACCGTTATCACCATCCGTCATCGCGCATCACCCGCGCGCCGTCGTCACCGATTCATTGACGTGCCGGGGATGGCGTGGTACGATGCCGCCGGAAATTGCCCTGCGGGAAAGAAGCCCTGTGCCCAAACCGGCACTGGAGACGATGGCCATGTCGCTTTTCTCACGGTCGTGCCATTATTTCAGCCACACTATTGACAATTGTCCTGCAACCATCCGCCGGCGACAATCCATGTTGCCGGTACTATCGTTGTCCGGGAGATGAACGATGCGACCTGTGCTGCTGCTGACCCTGTTTCTGCTGGTGGCCCTGCCGGTGGCCGGCATTGCCAAAAACCTCTATGTGCGCGTCAACGCCACCGGCGGTGACGGCACCCTGGCCAAACCGTACGGCACCATCGATGACGCCCTGGCTGATGCCTTGGCCGGTGATGTGATTCATGTCGCTGAAGGGGTGTATTACGGCAAGGGCGGCGGCGGCAAGTGGGTCATCAAGGTGCCCAACCTCGCCCTGGTGGGCGGGTATGCCCCTGATTTCTCCGTGCGTCAGCCCTGGCAGCATCCGACCGTGCTGATGCGTCAGCCGGATCCCGAATGGAATCGCCACGTCTGCACGGCAATCGGCTGCCAGCATACTCTTGCCGCCCCCCTTGCCTCCTACAACGGTGAGGCGCTCGTCGGCCAGGGCGGCCAGGATGACGCCACCAATTTCATCATCGACGGATTCATCGTTGACGGCCACACGCGGCACGCCTACAATGCCAATGGCGATCTCACCCTCGGACTGGGGCCCGGTCACACCCCGGGGATCCAGTTCCACAGCCCCGGCGTCAAGGTGCGGAACTGCCTCGTCGTCAACGGCTATTACGGCATCGGGCTCCCGGCCGCGGGAACTGAGGTGTCGAACTGCATCATCCTCAACACCATCGACCGCGCCCTTGATTTCCAGACCGGGAACGGCGAAGCGGTCGTGCGCAACAACACCGTCGGCTTCGTCTGGAATTCCGGCGAGGTTGAGGGCTACGGCCTCCAGATCGGACGCGAAGCCAAGCTCCGGGTGGACAACAACATCTTCATGTTCGCCAATATTGCCGGCATCAACAACGGATTCCAAAACCGCTATTGCAAACTGACCGCCAATGTGTTCTTCCAGAATGCGGGCGGCGTCTACAAGTACTGGGATCCCCAGACCGGAGGCACGCTGTATGAGGATGATGTCACCAAGCTCAACGGCCGCGATGCGGGCAACCGCAGCTTGAGCCGCCAATCCGCCGGCAACATCGTGGCGGATCCCGGGTTCGCCAGCCAGATCGATTCCGGCTGGTTCGACCGCTATCTGAATCAGATCCAGTCCACCGGCGGAGGCAAGGTGACCTGGGACGAAATGAACCAATGGCGCGGCATGCTCGGGCTTCCCCTGCAGGGGTCGTCCGGTTCCGGCCGGGTCAATTTCGCACCGGCCTATCGCTGGGAGCGAGCCCTGATCTTTGCGACCGACAGCGCCGTCGCCGGGATCGGTGCGCAGTACCAGGGTCCATTCGAAGTTTACCAGTCAACAACAGCGGCACCCGTCGCCCGGACCTACAGCGCTGCCACGATCGACGCCCTGCTGGACATGAACCGCTGCCTGCCGTTCGCCAGCCAGGCCGTAGAAATGACCTGCGGTTATTACGGCAAGGACCCGAGCAGTTTCTACGTTGCCAGTGCACCGCGTGAAGAGTACAACTGCTATCGCCTCCGCGGGCTCTCCACCTCCATGCCGTACCTCTACGCCTATTGCAAGAAGGGTTCGCAGGCGGATCAGCGCTTCAAGAATGAGTTCAAGCAATACGGCCAGGGCGAAGTCGATCCGTACGATGCGATTGTGGTCCGCGGCGTGGTCTACGACATTTCCTCTCCGACAACCAACCGGGTGGCACTGGTTGTGGATGACGCCGATCTGGCCAACTGAGCACGCAGCACGTTCGCTGCAGCCGCACATTCACCTGCTGTCACGGAGCCGCTTTCCCTCTTGGGGAAGCGGCTCCTTTTCTGCCGGTACCCCCTCGTCAGAACCTGCGCAGCCACACCCCGCGTCAGCATCCGTGCATACGCTCGCGTACCGTCCCACGGAATCGCCGTGCTCATTCGCGGCAGGGCAGGCAGCCCTCGCCGTTCGTACACGTCAGCGAGCCGGCGTCCGCTCGCTCGGAGTGGACGGAACGCGCAGCGCTATACGGGCACGTCGCGGGAATTGTTTGCCGTGATGCGCCAGTTGGCGCCGGATCAGCAGCGGCCGAGTTCCCGGATCCAGTCGACCACAAAGATCTGGCAGCTTTGCAGCCGGTTGGACGCCTGCCGGATGCGCGTGCCGGGCGGCCGCCGTTCCGGATGCCGCACCAGGCGCAGATCGGCAGCCTCCACCCCGGCGAGCGTGACGAATTGCGCGCCCGGCTGGACATGCACATATGCGCCCGCCGGCGTGGCGGCAAGGGCGCCGCCGTACGGGGCGTCCCAGAAATCGGTCGTCGCTGTGCGCACCGGCAGCGGTAGCGCCTGCGGCGACAGCTGCAGGTCGCGAATGTCCGTCGCCAGCCGCAGGTTCTTCCGCCAGTCGTCGATCGGCGGTTCCGCCTGGAAACTGAGCAACGCATGCGCGTGCGTCACGCCGTCGCGCGTCGTTACCCGGCAGGGTACGTAGGCGAATTCATCGTAGCGGACTGCGCCGATCGCCAGCGCCCGGCGCAGCAGCGGTCGCGGCAGCACCTGCGGCCGGGTGCACCATGCCGTGAACAGTTCCCGCCGCCGTTTCAGCACCAGCCGCATGTACCTTTTGTGCAGGTCCAGCACCCACAGCGCCGCGCAGCGGGTGCAGGCATGGAGGGTGCCGAAACGCAAGTTCCGCTGCGGCCGGATGAACGCCCGATACTTCGCGGCACGGGCGCTGCCGGCACCGCCCTGTCGCCACTGCAGGACCGCGGTTCCGGACCCGTCGCAGGCGGGGCAGCCGGCCGTTGCCGCCAGCTTCTTCTCCCGGACCCGGGCGACGCAGGCCGGACAGCCGCCGCAGTTCTTCCAACCCGCCCGCGGCGACGACGCGCCGCAGACCCTGCAGATTTTCTGCCGGTAGAGGTCCGCGTCCCGCCAGGCCGCCGGCCTGCGTACGGTCCGCGGTTGCGGGCGGCGGGGGTGCGTGTGTGTCATCAGCGCATCCCGCCGCGATTACCGTCCGCCGACGACATCACCCGGCCGTCCGCGACCCGTCGCGACCTGCCACCGGACCGCCGGCTATCATTGGCCGCCGCCGCAGGTGCTGCAACCGGTCTCGCCCGAGCCCAGGAACCGCCCGGTCCCGTTGCAGGTGTTGCAGCAACCGGAGCCGTGGCACGACCCGCAGGGGCACTGCCCGCGCATGGACTCCCGTCTCTGCTGTCGCAAAAATCACCATAGGAACCGCCGGCACACCGCAGCGCTGCTGCCGGGCCGATGAGATGATCCGCATGACGCTTTCCCGCCCCGTCGCGTATTCGACAGGCGCTGCGACAGAAATACCGGCGTCGCCCGCACCCGTTCAAACTCTAACACCATACTCTGCCCGCGTCAAAACTCGGAGCCGCCCGGCAGAACGACTGGCCCAAGGCGTCCGCCTTGACAATAACACCGTCACAGGGTATGTTTTTCCATATTCTGCAAGGAAAAGGATCTGTCATGACCGATAAGAATATGGAAGCGCTGCTGGCGGCGCTGCGTGACAACCGCGAACTGCGCGAGCAACTCGCCACTGCGGGCAGTGCGGAAGAGTTCGAGCAGCGCGCGACGGCAGCCGGGTTCACCGTTACTGCGAAGGATTTCTTCGCCACCACGTCGGACGACCTGTCCGATACCGAGCTGGAGCAGGTCGCCGGCGGGTATACCTTCCCGCCCACCGACTGGATTTACTGCGACAACCCGTGGACAAACGCCTGGTGCACCCTGAGGTGCTAAGCGGTCGCGGGCCTGCACCGCTGCGCACGCACTGACCCTATCACGCGAGCAGCGCCAGAAGCGCCGTTTTTGCCTGCTCTCCCAGCAGGTGCATGCCGATGCCCGGCAACCCGGTCATGAAACCGGCGATACCAACCGTGGTCCCCGTCCCCAGATCGTTGCCGCGGAAAGCTCCGGTCGCACGCCAGTGCGCGCGTATCATTTCAGTCGCCGTGTTCCCCGCGCCGGTCAGTGACCGGTCACCTGTCCAGTTGCCGAGCGCCTGCAGGGTCACGGCCCGGCCGGCATTGCCGCAGCACAGGTGGTCTGCCGGCAGCGTGACTGCAGCGATCGCGGTTCCCGCCAGGCGCAGTTCCTCGCGCCAGTATGCCGCCTCGGGATGTGACGGCAGCAGCTGCAGCGCGCGCCACCGTGCCAGTCCAATCCCCGCCGCACCATGACACCAGGCATGCATGTATCCGGGCGCCGCGCCGCGCAGGTCGGGCCAGTTGCCCCTGCGCGCGTCAAACATCGCGCGCTCGTGTGCAAACGCACGCGCCCCGGCTGCCAGACAGCGCTCATCACCAAGCACCGTGCCGGCACGCAGCAGCGCGAGGCCGATGCCGGCAGCGCCATGCGCATAGCCGGTGAGGGCGCGCGGCGCCACCGGCGTCAGCCAGCCGCCGGTGCGCGCGTCCTGCCGCGCAAGCAGGTGCGCGGCCAGCCGCCGCAGCACTGCATGCAGCTGCTGCTCGTCCACCGTGCCGCCGAGAGCAGCCACAGGGCCGATCGCCCCTGCCGCACCGCCAATGATATCAAGCCGCATATCCTGCGCCACCACCCCCGCATCGATCGCAGCGATGAGGCGCATGCACATGCTCTCCCGCGCGGCAGCCGGCACCGGGATGCCGGGCAGCGCGAGCAGCTGCAATATTCCCCCGGCGCCGGCCAGGCCGAGCCCGCCGTCACGCAGTATCCGGGACACCGCCGGCGACTGCGCATCCATCAGCCGTTCCCCGAGCGGATGCCATGTTTCTTCTGCCAGCGCGGCGGCGCGGCTGGTCACCGCGCGCGACACGTCCGCCGCCGCCAGCGTGGCAAGAAACGCCACGAGCCCGGCGCGACCCGAATAGAGCCCGTCATCCATTATGCTGAGTCCGGCCTGCATCCCGTCGCCCAGCAGGCCGAAGCTGAGCCAGGTGCGCCGGCCGCCGGCGTCACGCACGGCGCTGCGCTCGAGCTGGTCGAGGAGACCGGCAAACAGCGCCGCCTGCTCGCCGTCACGCCACGCGCCGCTGTCAGCAGCGCCGGAGATGGCCGCAGCCGTTGCAGTCCCGCCCATGCGATAGCTGCGGGCGCCCGCAGCGGCACGGATGAGCTGAACCTGCCAATCGATATCCGCCGGCGCCGCCCGCCGCACGCGCTCGATGGCAGCGTTCAGCCCGTCTTCCGCCAGCGCCCCGCAGATGACGCGCCCGCCGCCGCACAGGTCGCGCGAACCGAGCGCATGATCGAAATACGGAATATCCAGCATCTCCATGTCGTGCAATTCGGCCGTGAACAGTTCCCGGTACGGGTGCGGCTGCGCGCCGGCGAGGCAGCCGCGCGCGAGCCGCTCGAGCTCGAGGCCGCGCGCTGCCGCCGAGCGCAGGCAGGGCGGCGAGCAGAGCCGCTGTTCCATGACCGCATATATGCGGGTCGCGCGCAGAACCGACCGCCGCCGCATGCCGGTCAGGCCGGCGAGCTGCTTCGCCAGTTTTTCGCGCTGTCCCGGCGCCAGCAGCGCGCGATAGCCGCCGGCAAAACCGTCCGCAAGTTCATCGACATATTGCGGCAGCGGATTGGCTTCCCCGCTGCCGACCGGCAGACTGTGATATTCCGGGCGCGGGGATTCGTGCGGCCCGAACGCTATCGCGTCGGTGTTGACCTGGCGCCAGCCGACCGTCATCGCGGCTGCATCTTCAGGATCGGCGCCGAGCGCGCTAATGTCCGTCGCCCGCTTCCGCGCCGCACTGTACTGCCAGGACGGGAGCATGCCGACGCGCAGCACCGAGGTGCCGAAATCGCCCGGAAGCCCTGCCGTCTCCTCCGTGCGCTCGCCGCTGCCCACCCGGCTGTCGAACAGCGTCTCAGGATCGATCAGCACCGGCATGTCCCCGCAGGCGATGATGTTTCCGTAATGGCAGTCGGTGGCGCCGAGCAGGTGCAGCAGGGCGAGCAGCCGCCCGGCATTGCGGTAGAAAACCGCGCGTTCTGCCGTGCTGCCGGCCGGGCGGTGTGCAATGAAGGTGACGTAACCGTGTGTGTCGCCAACTGCGAGCACGCGTACCGCTGATGCGCCGGCCGGCATGCCGACGTATTCCGCCGCCAGTGCGTGATAGGCATGCTCGAGCCGCATATCCTTCGGTTTATAGACGACGCGCACCGGCGCGGCGGCACCCGCAAGGGTGATGATCGTCACCGTGCGGCCGCCGCGATGCGCATCGCCGGCGCCGGGCATCAGGCGCAGCACGCGCAGCGGCCGTGCAGCACCAAACACATCCGCCACCGCGTCCGCGTCGGCCTGCAGGCGTGCCAGCAGCTCACCGAGCATTTCTTCCCCATGCTGCACGGCGACGGCCAGCAGGCGGGGCAGCACAGGACATTTTTCTGCCAGCGCATTCAGGCCGTCGGCGGCCATGGCGCGCGTGAACGCGGCATACCTCGCGCGGTCAGCTTGCGGCAGGTCTCCGCCGAGCGCGCAGGCGAATGACTCTGCCGCCGGGCGGGTGGCGGTAAACAATGCCATGAGGGAACGTACTGCGAGATACGCCAGGCGCCCGGCCAGCCACAACTGCGCATCGCGAGCAGCCGCAGCGTCAACAGCTGCCGCGCCGCCACAGTCCGTTCGTCGTGCGTGAGAATCCGCCCATGTCCGCTGCACCGCCGGCAGCCAGAGATGGATGAACGGCACGGTGATATCCGCTTCACCGCACGACGTCGTGACGGCGGCAAGCCACGCCGCGTCATCCTGCGGGCCTGCTGCCGCCGCGCGCGCGGCATCGCGCAGCCGCACGTACGCCGGCCACCAGGCGGGCGCGATGGTGATCGCTACGTTGTCGGTGAGGGCACTGATCGCCGCGCGTTCATCCAGCCCCGCCCATGCCAGCCGACGGGCGAACAGGCTGCCGTCATTGCCGTCAACCGCACGGCGCCAGCCATCGAGCAGGCGCTGATCCGGAACGGTGGTCCTGCCGTGTGCTGCGCCAGCGGCCGCACGGGCGAGACGCTCGTCCCAACGCTCGCCCGCCTGCCACAGCCGCTGGTCGGGATTCATGCCAGATGACCGCCGCCGCCCGCCTGCGCTACGTGCCGCCGCCGAAGAGTCCGGTCACGGGCAGCTTCGCCGCTCTGCGCCCTACACAACACAGAGCAACTGCTTTTAGCTTCAGCGCGAGCCGCAGGGCGCGTTTCCCCCTTTTCCCGGCTGCCAATCGTGGCAGCACTTTGATCAGTAACTGCATCTCCAGCTCGACAGTCCGCTTGCTCAATTGCTTGACCTCGGTCCGCAGCGGTGCAGCCAGCTTGTGCGCGTTGATCCACGCCGGGCTGATGCTCTCTTCGCGAATTACTTTTCCCGGTATTTCCCGTAACACCCTCCATACATCAGCAGCATGCACGCAGCGCATAGTAACACCAGCACCGTAACGGGTCAATCCTCAACGGGATCGCCGGCAAACATGTTCGCCGGATCCGGTCATGCCCTGCTTTCCAGGTTCAGCGCTGTCGTTCACGCGTCACCCGACTGCCCCATGCTGCCGTGTCGTCCAGCCGCGAGCACACTGCCATCCCGCGAAGCACGAATCGCCGACAATGACGCCTTGTGCGTTGTCGAGATGCCGGCTGATTCCCCACGCGACAGCGCGGGCACGACGATTGTGTGCTGTTCCGTCCCTGCTACCGGCGTTTCCCCGTTCACTCCACCCTGACTTGCAGCAACTGCTGCAGCAGCGCCTGCTTGTGCTTCGCTGACGCAGTGTTCGGGTCCTTGTGGGGAACACAGGAGATCACGTTCCGGGACAAGCGCAAACCCTGTACGGCCTGCGACAGGTCGCGGTCGAACCCGTCGGCAACACGCAGGATGGCGACGAGCACCTGCAGGTCGCGGCAAATGCTCCCGGTCCCGTCATTATTGAACGGGCCGTTCATCGGGCCGAGCGGATACGCCGGATCTGGCGAAATGCCGTGAAGCCCGGCAATCGTGGCGGCGTTGAACGGTTCGACCTGCGGCGGCGACTGGAAATGCCGGTCAGCGATCATCCGTCCGGAAGTGCAGGCATGGTTGGGCGTTTCCGGGTACACGGTCCCGATGTCGTGCAGCATTGCACCCATCCACAGCGTCGCGCGCCAGGCTGCGGGCAGGCCGTGTTTTGCCTGCAGCAGATCGTACAGCTGGAGCGCCAGCGTCGCCACCTGGCGAAAGTGTGCCAGCGGACGGACCGTGGCACAGTCCGTGGCGAGCTCAATCACCTGCCGGTAGAAGGCGTCGGCACCGCACCGTTCCAGAAATCTGATCACCGCTCCGGTGCGGGAGCAGCCCGCCGAGCAATGGATCAGCACCGGCTTGGGGCAGTCGAGGTAGTCGGAAAGAATGAGCTCGAGCGTTGCCTGCGGCACGGGCGGGGTGGCGTGATCGCGAACCGGGCGGTGCACGACCCTAAACCCCGCACGTCGGTAATATTCGATGAGACCCATACTCCGCGGCAGGTCATAGCCGGCCAGCTGGTGCTGGTCGAGCATGGTGATAATGCTGGCAATGCCCCGTTCTTTCAAGCCGGCGATGAACCGGTCCACCGTGCTGCGGTCATTCCGTTCTTCGTCATACCCCGGCCGTGCTGACCGGTACAGATTGTCATGCACCTTCCGCATTTGTTTCGCCCCTTTCCGGTTGATACTTGGTTTTCTGCCAATGGTTGGTGCTGCTGGTAGGGGATACACGGCACGACGCTCTTTGTTGCAGCACCGCATCCCCCGGCAACCGCGACCGGTGATGTGTCCGCGTACCGTTCATTGTGATGATTCCCATGATCCGGGAGTGCGTACTCCCCGTACCGCGGTCATTGCGGTGCGCTGTCGCCGCATGGCATTACGCTGCGGGACGATTGTCGTTCGTGACCAACTGCGGGATTTCTTCGCTGCTCTCCGCCAGCAGCATCACCATGCGGCGGTAGAATTTTTCGGACATCCACTCCGCATGTTCACAACCGGGTTCTTCTGCATCCAAAATCCCTGCCCGCTCCGCGACCTGTTCCTCTGCCGCGGCATGCATGACGCCGGTGTCAAACGCAATCCGCCAGGCAGCCACCGCAGCGCGAGCCCGTTCGAATCCGCAGCGCAGCCAGCGCACGAACTGCTCCGGCGCGGTCTCCGGGGAATGCGGGCAGACATGCATGTCCGCGCGACCGGCAACAGGCACCGCAACGCTCACCGTCAAACAGCACGCCGGTCCGGGTGGCAACGGGATGTGGTGCTGCCGTCGCCGGGCCGTTCGTTCCATTGACGGTGGGTGACGCGGGTGCTACGATGCGGTTGCGGCGCGGATTGATGCGGCAGGTCAAAACTCTTCTGACACCGCACCACTGCGGATTTGCCGCTGGATTGTTGCCGCAACGAACACCGCCTTTCCCGGGAGGCCGCCAATTGTCTTGTGTGGTCATCGCCACTGCAGGAACGTATGGCGACCTGATTCCCTATCTGATACTTGGCCAGGCACTGCACGCACAGGGGCATCAGGTGCGGTTTGCCGCAGCCCCGTCGTGCGCCGACCTGGTGCGCCGGGCCGGATTGGGTTTTCATCCCTGCCGGCCTGACATCAATCCGGCTCTGGCCAGGCGGCGCTATGCGGATTGGGATCATTGGTCCGGGCGCCCGGTGGATTTCGACCCGAACAATATCGATTTGCCGGCCTATTTTTCCGACTGCTGTCAGGCATGCGCCGGTGCGGATCTTCTGCTCTGCGCACCCGGTCAGCTTGCCGGCGAACTCGTCCACGAGTATACCGCGATCCCGTGGCTCTCCCTCACAGTCACCCCGGCCCTTTTCTCCGGGTGCAGTCGTGACGATGCATCCCACCGCGCAATGCAGCAGCTGTTAGCCGACCGACTCAATGGTTTTCGCCGCCACCTCAGGCTCGCTCCCCTGCCACCAACGGCGTATGCGAATGCCCGCATGGCATCGCATATCATCCTCGGTGCCAGTCGCCATTTCTGCCGCCCGGCAGCGACTTTCGCTGACGCCATCACCCAGACCGGATTCTGGTTCGGACAGAGTCCCTCGGAGCAGGCGTGGCAACCGGACCCGGAGCTCGAGGCATTCCTGTCGAACGATCCGCCGCCGCTGCTGCTGACGTTCAGCAGCCAGCCGGTCGCCGATCAGGCGGCAGTGGTGGCGCGCTACGCCGCCGCCGCGTCGGCATTGCAGTACCCGTTGCTGATCCAGGCGGGGTGGACGGGGTTGGGCAATCATCTCGCGCCCGGACTACTGGCGGCCGGCACGGTCATGCTCGCCGGGCATATACCGCACGATTACCTCTTTCCCCGGGTGGCGGCAGTAATGCATCACGGCGGCATCGGCACAACCGCCCGGGCGCTGCGGCATGGCCGTTCGATGCTGGTTGAACCGTACGGCAACGACCAGTTTCACAACGCCATGCGCATCGTGCAACTGGGTGTTGGTGCCGCGATCCATCCGCATCGCGCCACTGTCGCCAGCCTCGCCTGGCTGTTGCGGGAAAAAGTTCTGACCGGCACCTGCCGTGCGCGGGCGGTCGCACTCGGCGCCGCGCTGGCAGCGGAAAACGGCGTGCGGGACGCTTGCCAAATGATCAACGCACGGTTATAATGACCGTCGACACGTGGAGGTACCTTGGTGGAACAAACCCTACAGCAGCTGCGGACACTGGCGGAATCCGTGCTCGTCCGGGCAAAGCAGGATGCAACGTTGCTGATCGAACTGCGCGATAATCCGGCGGCCGTGTTGGAGCGGGAGAGCGGCGCCCGCATCAGCCAGCAGATCCAGGTGCTCTTCCACACCGGGTTGGACGGCAAAACGTTCCTCGATGTGCAATCCGTCGATACGCTGGCCAGCGCTGAACTGACTGATGACGAGCTTGCTTTTGCCGCCGGCGGGGTAGTCTCTCCGACCATCAATGTATCATTCAACAACCCTACAGGGATGGACTGACCTGCAGCGCCCGGTCAGTCCTTCCGCAACCTGATTAGCCCGGTCAATCAAGCCGCTGGTATGAAACAGGTCCTGATTCATTCACCGCGGGAGGTGGCGAAATATGGTTGAGATCATGGCAACCATATGAAAAGTTCGGGATCACAATTACGCACGCCTGAAGAAAGCCACCCCCGGCGAAAAAGTCATGGCCGGCAGGAGCAACGTGGAAGCCCTCCACAAAAAACTGGGTCTGCGCATACGTCGCCTGGCCAGTTAGCGTTTCTTTTGTGCCGTCATTGAAATTCTTTACCCGGGCGCTGACAAACTATTCACCGTCAGATAGATTGTCATATCACGGTCCGCAAGCAGTGAAACACAAAAAAGCCGTTTTCTCACTTGAGAAAGCGGCTGTTCAAGGCCTAAATTGGCTCCCCGAGCTGGACTCGAACCAGCAACCCCCTGATTAACAGCCCGATGTTATCCAAGTTGTTTCTCATTGGCTTTTCTTCACTTGTGGCATGTAATCACTCCCCCGCGCTGTCAATACGCTGTCAGCAGCATGGCCATTGGCATTTTTTCTGGCTTCTTCAATAGACAGTAGCCGGCCCTTGCGTGCCGCCTTAATTTCGCTGACGGGGTGGTAGTTGACATGCGCCCGTGCTGCCGCATCCCGCTCTTCCTGTCTGTAATACGTCTCAGCAGTTTGCGCCGTGACCTTAGCAGCCGCGGCGAGGTCAAGCGCTGCGGCCCCAGAACCGCGTGCTGTGGTGATACCCGTATGCTTTGCCGAGTACCACTTAATATTATCCAGTTCTGTAATACCCGCGCGGTCACGATAGTCTGCGAGCGCGTGACTCATGTCGCGCGGCAACACGCCAAAAACCTCATCACCTTTAGGATACCGCCGCCGATGCAGCCGCAGCTCGTCGGCAATCTCTGGATTAAGAGCCTGTCGCTCAACGATGCAACGACCTGCGTGCGTGTTTTTAGTATCGTGCAGCACTAGTTCTCCCGCATCGAAATCAACGAAGTTGCCCTTATCCGCCGCAGTCGGCGTCCAGCGCAACGCCCGCATCGCTTCAAAGCGCTGAAATTGGCCCTTGATGACACGGAGAAACAACACCACCTCGCGTGCCTTTCGGATATCCACCCGCCGCCGCGCGTGTTTGGCGCGCAAATAGCTTCCCGTAGACAATCGCCTGTAAACCGGTGTGTGTCGCGAAATCGGCTTAACGATATGGACAATCAGCTTCTGCTCAATGCTCGCCCATGCCGTCGGGGATATGAGTCCTTTACGCCGCATAGTATGCGGGGTGTAGTCGTTTCCCGTTGCAAGAAGCTTCGTTATCGCCTCATTCTCATCGGCAGTAGTAATTTTCCCTTTTTTCCGCTTAGCTTGCGCCAACAATGCCAATGCCAACGTTGCACGTTCGTCAGACCAGAGCGCCTCGACCGGCTGCAACCGTGCTTGCCGCTCGCTCACCATATCCGACACAAGGTTACGTGTCGTCTTATCATTATCCGGTATCATACGCGCTATTACCGCGCGCAGATGAAATATTGCTTCCTTTATGGATTTATCCTTATTGCCGCGCCACACTAGTACAGCACAATATTCTTTGACACGCTCGCGGGTCAACGTGTTCGCCGCCTCACATCCAAGCATCTTGCGCAGTAATGAACGTGCATTATGACATTTTGCCTTAGTCGGGTCGGCGGCACGCTCTGCCATATCGCGGTCAAGCTGCTGAGCTATAGTACGCATCGTGGTTACCATTGCAACCGCTGCCGGTGTCCGGCCTTTGATGGCATCCAGCGTTGGAACAGTCTCAACCTTGCCCGTATTGTATTCGCGCACCTCTTCCCTCAAGCGGTTGTAGGTCTCAATCGCCTCTGCTTGGCTAGTGCCAATAGTAACATCAACACGCGGCCCGTACTTGTGGCGACGCATGCGAGCCGCCCACCTGTATGTCTTGTTACCCTGTTTGTCGGTCACTATCCAGGCACCCGGGTAACGCGCCCTGAATTCCGCCGGCGTCAATTCCGTCCGTCCCGCGGCCGCATCGGCCACCAGCTTATTGAGTTCGGGCATGGATAAACCGTTCTTGAGCAGCGTTATCATCGTCTCACGAGCCATTGCCAACTGCGCTGCGCGTGCCGCCGCTGCCTGCTTTTGTGCTGCGCGTGTCGCTGCCAGCTTGTCAGTTTTAGCGTTCAAGCCGCACCTCCGGCGTGTCGACGCCGTCTCGCACGGCGGACAGAAATGCGATTAACCCCTGCTGCGTCCACCGGTAGGACACTGCCGGTCTGCTGTCTTTACCCGGCCTGCCGCGACCCGGCAGTGCCGTTGCCGCGAATTTATCGGCAAGGTCAGGATGCTCAGCGACCGCGTGCCGCACCGTAGACAAGCCGATGCCGCACATCCGCGCCGCCTGCGTGGTCGTAAGATACTGAACTGGAGGGGGCGGAAGCAGCACGGCCCTCGCCTCGCGCTGTGCCAGACCGTCACGCTGTATCCGCCGCTGTTCCGCGCGTAGTTGCCGCAGCACCGCATCGCGGTAGTTGCGACCGGACACTATGAGTTCTGACGCTGTTACAGGCATGCCCGTTTCCGCACGACGCTTTGCTATTTCCGCTGCAGCTGCCGTCATGACGGTCGTAATCAGACCGTTGACCATGCACGCTGCCATCACGTCATAGTGTGTCGCTCCCGTCGGTGTTTCGCTTTTCATGTCGTCCCCTTCACCGTATTATACCACTAGGAAATGATTTTTCCTGCCCCCCCGGCGAACAGATATTACATATCATCAATACTACACAATACTGTTCAAATCATCACATTGGCATCCGCCACGGTCTTGCCTGCCGACGTTTTATCAAGCTGTATTCCGCGTGAACCGTGATGACAATCACTTCGCAGGTCGCCAGCCGCGTCGTATACTGGGAATCGCAGCGCCCGATACAAACCCTGTACGACGCCGGCCGGTTTTCGGTTATGGGAAACGGCACCTGGATATTTAAAACTTCTGCGTCAGGCCCGTACTTCTCCTTGGCAAGCTTGCCGGCCGCCGCGAGCGCGCTCTGGCACCTGCCGTCGGCGTCCACAGCCAGGCAACCGATACTATAGTGTGGCATCCTTTTTAAACGGTTAGTGCTCATGCTCTGCTCCTCGCCTTGCATCGTATATCGTCGCTATATTGCGATGGCCAGATTTTGCTGCACGCGCGGCATTCTGAACATCTGCCGACCAGCATGTTTGCACCATTCCCTTCCAAATAGAACAAAGCCGTTGCGTTGATACCACCTGACTAACTGCACCTGACGCAACCCGCCACGTCTAAACGGATAAGCTTCGAGCTTGAGACAACAATTCGTTTTATCTGCGATAGAAGTCAACTTAGTCAACGCTGCTGTTGCCTTGCCCTGCCCGCGCAGTTCCGGCACAACGACAATTTTCGCAATCGCAATATAGTCGACGAACGGACAGAGGTCTATGAATACCGCATCATCAGCAAATGACAACCGACCCCCGCGTTTGGGAAGCCGGCGCCACCCACCCTGCTCCAACATCCGGACCATCATGTCCGATGACGACGCGCCGTAACGAGTCGGGTTGTTAGCGAGTTCTTCGGGGTCTATGTTCAAAACGACCGGTGCGGCGGGTTCCACGATACTCCCGACCGGAAGCGACAGCGACTTTTCCGAGCCGAAAAATCGCTTATAATCCTGCGGCGCCCGCTGAAGTACGTATGATTCTGCCAAGGCTTCTGATATTAGAAACGCGTAATACCGACGCATACGATTCACTTCCGGTAACTTTGCTTCACCCACGCATAAGTACCAATCTCCTCCTTCTGTCCTTCCTAGCCCGTAGTGTTTTCCCTGTGCCAAGTCAGTATTAAGTGTCCCGTCGGCAAGATATGTGCAGTCAAGGTTAAACGGAACTACTTCAACCTTGCCGACAACCGTGGAAGAGTCTGGAAGGCTGTTCGGTGCGTCATCGAGTCCTAACCGAGCCGCGTCTTCTGCTTGATACCCCTGCAGTTTTACCATGCGATTTTTCTTTTTATTCGCCATACTTCTCCCTTTCATCGGCCGCGCCCCGTTTGACACCCGCTGGCCAACCGTCGTTTTCCGGCCAGCGTTAACGGCGCCGTGCTGATGCCGGTACTGCTTTATCCGGGCGGGATGCCCGGCGAGAACTACCTGCCGGTCCGTCCGTCGTGTCCTGCCTGCAACACCGTCGTTGCTGTCATCTCCTTCGGCGAATAGCCACTATTCGCCCACAATATATTTTATGCGCGCCACATATCCACCAGCAAATGCGCCAATCGACTACATAGTCATTATAACATATTTTGTTAGTCATTGCAAGGTCATTTTAGTCGCTTTTTGAATATCGTTTATTTATCATTTATATTCATAGCTTTATACTGATACTTTTTTTGGCTTTATTTGGTCAAAACCGGTAGCTTTCGTGTTATCCGGGAAAGCGCGCGCGACAAAAAACACATCTTTCCTTAGAGATAATCTGTGTTCTTCGACGGTGATTGTCAATCTGTATCAGATGTTGCAGGATTTTTTCGCTGGCATTTTCAAACGCCGCGACACCTGTTGTGTTATTTATAGTTCAAGTTAACTTGCATATTTTTAAGCGCTATCAGACTCACATTGAATAAATATATTCTTTCCCCGTTGACAATGTCACATTTTATGGTATAATAACTTAGGCTATCCTAAAGGGGATATCATGGACCAGAAAAGCATTTCAAAAGATGATAATTCTCGTTTCTTCGATGTCGACGAAGATACACTAAAAAAAGTAAACAACCTCGCCGAAAACATCGGCAGCACAATCGCGAGATTGAGAAAACAAAAAGATAAGGAGGACAAGGGCCAAGCCGAATTGGGTAAGAGAATTGGCCTAAGCCAAGCAGGAGTCGCTCGCTTGGAAAACAACAAAGTCAAGCGCATAGACTCTCGTACCATAATGCTGCTGTCGCTCTACTTTGAGGTCAGTACCGATTATCTATTGGGGCTGAGCAACGAGGAGAAACCCACCAACCGCGCCGAGGATATGGTCATAGTCGAGAAGATTAAGCAGCTAACACCCAAACAACGCGTCTTCCTGGACGACATGATTACCGGGCTCAAGCGTTTGTAGTCATTGGAGCTAACAATTAATGTGCAGACCCGCCAACTTCAACTACCTGCCAACCCTTTTCAATCAGCGCTTGAACCTGTGCAAGCTGCGTCCGTGATTTATTTACGGCTAAGCACAGTAGATGTGTTGGACGCGACATCGCGACATACAGATTTCGGTAAAGTGACCGCTTTATTTCTGATGTTGTTGATGCGATTGGCGTACCGTCGCTTAGATTGGATAAAGCCATTTCCAGGTCAAAACACCTGGCCTGACCGCCATGCGCTTCCATCACGAGCGTGGCCACATGCGTCTCACCTTTCACTGAGGCTATAGTACCAATCTGGATGCAAACCGAACGCTCGCCACTGCGCACTACACACTCGTTCGCCGTCAAAACAGCCGATGCCGGGCCTGAAGGAATCTCAAACAACGGGAGAGCCCTAAAGTCGTTCCGGCTCATCCCATCCGGCAACAGCGGGCTAAGTCCGGAGAATATTTTGTCAATGGTATCTGCCCACGAAGCGGCGTTAGCCGTATGACCCCGTCCAACAGTCAGCTCGCGGCAAAGAAGACGCACCGGCGTACAATTAACGCCGTCAGCCTCAAGCTTGCGCAGCAGGCCCGACGCGTCTCGGACGCCTACCACCGCTTGGCTTCCAGCTTTTCTGAGTGCCAACAACACGACCCGCTTTACTTCACGTGCTCGACTATCGAGACCCAGTTGCGATATTCCCATGGACGGATGGTCGGCAAGCAATCGGAAGGCACTCTCTTCTCCTGTCGTCGTCAATCCTCCACTGACATAAGCCGGCCAGTAATCGCCGAGGTGTCTCCTGGCATCTTTGTTTGTCGAACACTGCTTGCGGGCACAAATAGCGTTGACCGTTCCCAATCGTATGACTCGTCCGGCAATGTTTGAATAACGTACTTTCCGAACTCATCAATGACACATGATACGGCCATCGTTTCGTAGAGCATGAGAACAGGTGACGGCATACCGTTTTTTGCGTTCGCTTCAACGGACTCCCCAAACTCTTGTACAGCCCGTACAGCAGCGGCAATCGCTTCCGGGCATCGCTTTGTTGTCGTTACGCTCAAGTAACCGGCCCTTGGAAAGCTGAGATTGGCTGCGTCCTTTGACGAGCTCAAGATTCGTTGGTTGCGGTCTCCAAACCGCTGAACTGCGACGGTGCCGTCAAAGGCGCGTGCTAAGAGTTCTTCCTGCATCCAACTTGTATCCTGCATCTCGTCAATAAGCACGAGAGGGAATCGCCATGATAACCTCTTTGGCAGGTCAGGAACCCGCCGCAAGAGCCGCTCGGCGAATGCGAACATGTCCGCGTGACGGAAAACCCCGCGATTAGCCAGTTCGTCCTTGAGTTCCTTGGCCTGTGTATGGGTGGGATTACCTTCGCCCGGGAGATTCCCCTTTTCACATCCCAACTTCAAATCAGGGCCTTCATAACACAACGTTTCGACAGTGTCAGGACCTTGGTATGGATGCTGATTCACCCAGTAGTTTAGCTTATGTTTATATTGCAGCAGAGAAAGGGCACGGGCAGCAAATACATCATTGTCTATGATATCAACCGCTTCACCGTCGCTTCGCAGGAGCGGCAGTGCCATGAACAGGTTGACGAAAGCATGAATTGTCCCGATGAAATGCGGATAGCCAAGAAGCCTGGCACCACTCGACGTCGGACTTAGCCGTTTCGTAATCTCGTCTCTGGCGACATTGGTATGGCTGAGCACGCATATACCGCAGTTGTCATGCGACCACTTTTGTGCCATCAAGAGCAACTTTGCAGCCAATAACGTCGTCTTGCCGCTCCCAGGAGCAGCTTGGACATCGATTGTGCCGGTCGAAATTAGAACCGCACGACGCTCTGCGTCATTAAATTCCAAGCCCGGAAACGCTTCCTCCAGTCGCTCGAGGTCCGCTGACTCGATAACCGGAATTGTCATACGGGTTCCTTGTCAGTAGAGGGCGCAGGGTCGGTAGTCCCACTCAAATGGCGTAGCGCACGTTTTAAGTATCCAGGTAACGCGTTTAGCAGAGTGTCGCCACGGCCATATTTCCCCGAGCGCAGGAGTTTGGCAGCATATTGTGCGGTCACAACCTTTGAGACCTTTTTTTCATAAAGCGGCCTGTATATGGTTGTAGCAAGAGCCTCCACCGAGAGCCCCTTTGCCTGCAATGCCTCCATCTGCTTGGCAGCCTCGACCAATGCTACGCTCTCGTCCGTATCGTCGAGGCACTCTTCCTTTTCACATGCCTTCTTTGCGAGCATCAGTGCTTGTACCATAAGCTCTGCCAGACCAGCTCTGACTAAGTCATACTCAAAAGTCCAGTAGTCAGACACGAATACCTTTACACTTTGATTATCTGGCGACTCGACCCTAGCCTGCTTCCGCTTAATGACTGCGTCTGTCTCGTCCTGCCCATAATCGCTTTCAAACCGTTTCTGCTTTTCCGGCTTTTGGACATAGGAATTTGCCGCATCAGGAACGATGTCGCGGTCAGTGAGACATGCCACTGGTATTTGCAACAACTCACCCGCGTCATTACGCTGAAATATCCGAGCATAGTGATATAGTCCGACATTGCCTACATTGACCACTGAAATGCCATACTCAGAAAACGACAGCCCGGCCATTTCTGCAATAGCCGGCAGAAGCAATTCTTCAGTAGGGCCTTCTACTATTGCCACTCCCCTCGCAAAAAAGAGGTTTGACTTGGTTGCGTCGATAAAGCGGCGTAGATACTCGTAGTCGGTCTTGGCTAGCCTCGTGCATTCAGGCCGTAACGGATAGGTTCTCGCATTGTGAACCAGCGTCATGGATTCAATGTCGGCCCCGGCGGCCAGAGATGGGCTGTGCGTGCTCATCACCACTTGGACTTGCTTCTCGTTCTTCGATGCTGGTTGCTGTAGGAGCTCCATTATCCTGGTTTGCAGTTGCGGATGAAGATGCGCCTCGGGTTCCTCAACGAGCAATAGTCCCAATTCATCGCCATTGCGCAGCAGCACCAGCTCCGTCGCCATAAAAAGCGCATTATTATATCCAAGCCCGCGTGGACAGCGTTCGTTCCGGGCAACACTTCCGGGTGGAAGCAGCGCAAGTTCAAAACGTTCAAGAATCTGCGTCAGGTTAGCCTCCCCAGCAATGCGAATCTCCGATTCAATCTTGTCGCCTGTAAAGCTCATCCGATTCAGATAATTGTCATTGATGTTCTTTTCAACTTCATAGATGACGGGATGTTCACTCATGTAGTGTTGGGCCTGCTCGACAAGCCCAACAAGCGTTTCGGGTTTAGCAGCCGGATTGCTGGGGTCAAAATCACTCTTCTCCTGTTCGGCTACTAGCGGATGAGCTCCGAGAATTTGCGATAGACGCGACTGGCGACCGGCCTTTAGCCCAGCTTCAGCGTCCCGAAGTGGACGAAGATATGTGGCGCGAACTAGCTCTCTAACGGCAGCGCCTATCTCAGGGCCGATGCCGTTTTTCCCGGCGCGTACCATGGTGGTTACCCGGCCACGTTGTTTGTCTCGTGGCGGAATGCGCTTGGCCTGCAAATTCAGAATAAGACTACGTGACCCATCCTTCTCGTAGGTCAGCCACTCCAATACAGCAGATTCCTGTTCTGCAGATAAATCCCTCAATGTCACCTCAATGACGAGAGTATCGGCGCGACTAGTTCCCGCAACGTGAAAATCATATTCAAAGAGACGGACGTATTCAAAGCTGGTCGTCCATAAGACTTGTCTGATGGCGTCAATGATAGCGGTTTTTCCCGCGTCATTCTCGCCAATAAGGATATTCATTCCTCGATTGAGTCCCCAGTCCAAGATTGGGGATGATGCTCCATCGCCGAAAGCGCGGAAATTCTGAGCATAGATGTGGTGTAAATACATAATGCCTCCCCCCCTTTATCGCGCCATAATCACTTATTTATTGGCTGCTTCAGTGTCAATGATTTCTTATGAGCCTTCGCTCTATCGTGTTCCTCTTTTCTCATTCGCTCTCGTTCTTTTTGCCTTTCCAATTCAACAATCGACCAACCCCGGGCACTCAGAACCCAGTCGCCACCTTGATTACGGCTCATTGTCTCTGAAACTTCAATATGTCGCTTGAATATATTGGCATCCTGGGCAGTTTTGCCGTGCTTTGATATTATGAGATTTGTTAGTGCCGCGTCAGATATTATCCCACCAGTTTCATGACTGATATCCATTATAATCATGATTTGAAAAGGAACAAGAGACCGTGCAATTTCCTCTGCATTCAGAATCGGAACATGCGGTGTGGACGACGGCTGTGTAGGCGATGAGTTTGCCTTCTCCGAATTCAGCGTCAAAGCAACTTGTACTACTTGTACTCCTACTTCAGTATTCTGCCTTTCATTTTCTGTTTTTGCTCGTTCGTCACGCTCCGCCTCTGTTTTCCCTTTTCTCAAATGAGAGATAAGCCATCCTATCGCAGTCATAATGAGGCCGATAACTATGACTATAGCCTCCGTTCGAAAAGAATGCTTTTCAATCACAGGGGAATAAGTCCCGGGAACCTCCTGAATAGTATATTCACCGACCATCGCCATTTCTTGAACCCAATTCGGATTGGTCTTGAAATGCTCGTCCCACGCGGCCAATACTTCGGATTTGTCAGATAGCGCCGCAATGGCTTGATGAACCGGCGAATTCCCGCGGTACATGTGAAACGACCGGCGCAAGACGTACCTTTGTGGAGGCCACCTTTCGCCTAAGAAGAATCTCATATTATGTCTTTGTCCAGGCTCAAGGTTCTCGACCGTCCGGTAATCAAGCATCACGAAATCGCTATCACTGGGGACTATGCCATTGCCCTTGTCCACAGCGACTTCAACAACAAGAACGCCCTGTTGAACAGCTTGCCCATTGGTATCCTGGTTGTAAATCGAATACGTGATGCTCGGCTGACCCGCAACATCGTTGAAATAAAATGAATACCAAGGCAGATAAGCATCAATCCGCACATTCGGTTTTTGGGGAAGCGCCGGGGTGCCTTCGGTACTACTGAAAGCAGCATTGCTAAAGAGAATAATGGTTATAGCAACTCGACTAACACAAACGCGGATGCAGCCAAATACTCCTCTGGGTTCAACTCTCATTTATGCTCTCCCCGGGTGACACAGCGCTCGGTCAGCAGGCGGCGGGTTAAGGCGGGTCAAGTAGGGCTGGCCGGTGCGGATGGCCGTAGCCATTGCGTCGTAAATTTCGAGGATAACCCGCTTGGTACGGTAGTCGCCGTTGTACTTTTCCTCGTCCTTGCGCTTGACGATGGGGAATGTGTCCATGATGTAGTCAACAGCGGCTCGCGGCGTCGCGAATGCCGCCTTCAGGCGCGCCAGTTCCTCGGGGGTCTCGTTCTCCGCCTGCTGCCAGTCGCCGTTTACATCTGCTGGCAGGTAAAGGTGAAAGAAGGCGGCGTCAAGTTCTGCCCGGAGCAGAAACCGGCGGTTCTCATTCCAATGGAACGGCGGGCCGTCGAAACCGCAATCGCGAGCGAACGGTTCTAGGTCCCAAGCGGTAAATGTGAGTTCAAGAACTCGAAGAAAAAGCCAAGCACTAACCGACGTTGTTTTGTCCCAATTTGCCTCACAGTTATAGCGCTCAGGAGGAAATATTGGTAACTGCTTATGGTAGAAATAGGTGAGTGATGTGCCTCCAACTTTCTGACGCGCAATATAATCTAATGAGATGCTACTACAATTCGCATGCAACATAAACAGAAGGTGCCCGAGTGGTGATATATATAGTGGTATCTTGTGGTTTGCACCTACCCAAGGGAGGATAGAAGAAATAACTGTTCGCTCATTCGTTATATTTGTAATATCACGCCACCCAAGGAACCATTTGAATTTCCAACATTCAATAACTTTTGACTCTACATCAGTTGATGCAACCCAATAGCGTGGCGTGGACATGAATGTAGATTGCTTAATTTCTGCTGCGGATACATCTCTCGTATTCCCGTGTTCGTAGGTGGCCCAACGATGGTCATAGTGGTGAAACATTTTAGCCTCATAAAGAGGTAAATACATTTCCCCCTCGTTATTGAATCTATTGCCATCACGATGCCATCCATTATCTAACAGTTGTTCAGAAGTACGGAACAGGTGAGAATCATTTGCCATGTGAAACATCGTAACAAACTTAATGTCCCAGTAGTTAATTTCAGGTCGGTCTTCATGCGCATCGCGGATAAATACTGGTACACGACGGTATATCGCCTTAGTCAGTTCGGCATCGCGGCGACTTCTGAAAATAGGGCAGGTTCGCGTATTTGGGTTGAGCTTGGCAATCTCATCACCAGTTAGCGAGAATCGACGGTCCGGGTCGTGCAAGTCGTCAACGGAGTGCGCGAAGAAAATGAGTTCTGCCCTTCTTGATATAGGACGTGCGCCATTACCTATTGTGAGCAAGCAGAATTTCATACGGCTATCAATCGCAGGGAAGATACCCTTGCGATTTTCGAAGTCGTACAGCGAGGCAAGCGAACCGGTATTAACAAGATTCTGGAAGAAATACTTGGTGGTGTCGTCCGTGGCAATGCCAGTCGGCATAATACACCCTGTACGTCCTCTCGCATTTAATATGGTTCGCATATCTTCGGCGAACACAGCATAGGTGTTGATGTCTCCCCTGCCACACAGCGGGTATCGTCCGCTATTGCGTAGAAGGTGACTTTCTCCTTCGGCCTTGCGCGAATCTTCAAGGAACTGGCGGTGGAGACCGGGATTGCTAGCGACGAGCGCGGCGATAAGCCGCTTGCGAGCCGCGGCGTTCTGGGCATTGGCGATGTCCGGGTTGCGCTCAGCGAACCATTCCTTTTCCTGAATCTTTACACGTTCCCACGGAGGATTACCGAGCACGACATCGAACCCGCCCCTCCATCCTGTTGCCTGATTGGTTGGCATTTCGCCTTCCCGCGGTAACCGAAATACGTCAGCAAATACGAGGTGCCAATGGACGAATTCATATTGCCTGGTGATTCTATCGAGTTCAGCGAATATTGCCGGAGACACAGAGTCTGGTGCTTCCTGCAATTGGCGGAATATATCCTGCGTAATGGCTGTTGGCGCATCAGGTCGTTTCGGCCAGACAAATGCTGCGCACCAGGCATCAGCTACCATACGTTGATGACGATATTCAGTTGAGGCGAGCAGCTCAGAATATATACGTTCGCGTTGCTGAACGCCTCCTATCGTACTGTCGTCAACCGCTGCCAGCGCATCACATTGTTGGTTAACCGCAAGCAGATTGGTAGTTACAACTTCATCAAGCGTTGACAACAATGACATTTGGCCGGTCACACGCGCTTGTTTATTATGTTTTTTCAGGGCGGATACTGTTGGCTTATCATCGCCTTCGATTGCCACGAACGCCTCATCCGGTATGCCTGCCGCCATCAGAGCAGGTGTGGTTCCCAGCAGCGAGTTTCCCTTTTGAATATGCGCGTCAAGAAAAGACAGAGGTTTGCCCGGGGCAATCGCCTCCATCCAGAGGTTGATTTTGCAGAGTTCAACCGCCATCGGGTTGATGTCCACCCCGTAGATGCAGCGCCCGATGACATCCCGGAGGGCCGTGCGATACGCTTCCGGAGATGGTTCCTCCTCGCCGGCCCGGACGGCGGCAAGGCGCTTGCCGAGCCGGTGGGCGGCGGCAACGAGGAAATGCCCGCTGCCACAGGCGGGGTCGCAGACCTTTAGTTCGAGGATAGCCTTCTCCGCGACGGCAAGGCGTTCCGCCGGCGGCTTCCGGGCCGTGGTTTCAGCCGCCCGCGCCAGCGCCTCGTTAACGACCGGCTCGAGCGCGCTGTCCAGCAGGGTGCTGATAAGCGACAGCGGCGTGTAGTAGCTGCCGGTGGTCTTGCGCTCGTTGCCAGCCAGTATTTTCAATTCGAACAGCGGCGGGTCTGTGTCGATGTTAGGACGAAGTTCCAGCAGCGACTCGAAGATGCCGCCCCATTCCTCGGCGCCGATATTGCGGTAGTCGATGAGCCGCGTCACTTTCCCGTCGCGCACCTGGTTGAGGGCACGGATGGCGGCCAACAGGTCCACGTTAGCCAGTTCGCAGTCGGCAAGGTCGGGGGTAGCACGGCCGGACCAGAGGAAGCTGCCAAGCACAGGCAGGGCCAGTTCCGGGCACCCCTTGGGGTCGCCCAGCTTGCCGAAGACCAGCGCGAGCATCCGCCACAGGTCGTGGTGACGCGTGCCGCGCCTGCGCCGCGCCATGGCGCGCAGAGCCGTGGTCGAGTAGTGCAGGTCGTAGCGCTCACGAGCGGCGATGACCGCCGCCTTTGCGGCCGCCGACGCATCTTCCGGCACAGGCGAGTGGAGCAGTTCCCGGTCCTCTGCCGCGAACAGAAATATCAACCGGTAAACCGTCCGAAGCAGCTGATGGTAATAGGCCTGCTTGTCGAGCACGCCACGGCGCAGCTTGTCACGCAGCGCATTGTTCGCGGGATGGGCGAGGAACCCCCGACCCAGGGCGGCAATGGCCTGTTCCACGCCGCCGCGCAGTGCGTCGAGCGCACGGATTCCCTGCTCGTTCGCGGTGGTCATCCACCGTTCAAGCCAGCACTGCTCAGGCCTGTCGCTTTCGACCCGGGACTGGTGGCATACCAGCCAGAGCAGGGCGAAGTCGGCAAAGACCTTGCCTTCCATCATCGCCTCGAGGTCGAACTCGACATACGACTGGCGGGTCAGGGTATTGTTATCGCGCAGAATACGCAGGCGCAGGCCATTCGAAAGGAAGGCCCAGAGGTGGCCTTCGCTTCGGTTCAGGAACTCCTGCACCATCCCGTGCGGCGTCATCCGCGCCGCACCGGTCACGCCCGCGCTGCGCTTGTCGATGCTCACCCCGCAGCCCAGCAGATGAATAGGCGTTTTACGCCACATATGCGAAATCGGGTATTCCTTTTCCCCGATAGCCGTGGCCGCGCTCCGCTCAAGCCGGCCATAGCCGAGTTCCTGAAAGAGCGGCAGCAGCCAACGTTCGCGGGTAATGGTCGTGCCAGGGTCGTCCTTCGGCAGGGCGGCCCGATGAGCACTGAACGCCTGCCAGAAACCGAGAATGCGGTTCCAGGAAGAGCTCACCGCCTCGTTGAGCTTGGTTCCCTCGTCGAGGTGATAGTCTGTTGGATTAACACCGTCCACTCCCCCGGCAATGACCTTGCGCAGCAGGTCAATGGGCAGCAGCATCCCCTCGCAGCGGATGGTGGTGAAGACGCTTTCGCGGACCGCCATCAGACCTTCACCACGGGGAAGTAAACGTATACGCCGAGGATATCGACCGGCAGCTTCGCCTCGATGGCGTAGTCGATGCGCCGCGCCTTCGAGGCCCGTCTGACCCGCCGGTGCGCGTCGAGGATGCGCTCGCCGTTCTGCCGCGCATGCTCGTTCAGGGCGGGCAGCATGCCCGGGCAGCCGGCAAGGGCCTTCTCGATGGCGATGCGCGCCTGGTCCTCGTTCGTATTTTCGTCCGGGCCGACTTCGATGAGTTTCAGCACGGCGTCCTGGTCGAGCCATTCCGGCTTGTCCGCCGCGCCCTTGAATCCGACCAGCTGGCAGTCCTCGACCAGGGCCACCTCGCTGCGGCCGGCCACGGTCGTGGTCAACTGGTAACGGCAGCGGAGCAGCAGCAGCGTGGTCTTGATGGAAACGCTCTTCGTGCGGATGACCCCCGTCCGGCGGGCCAGCGACTTGCCCTCCGGCGGGTCGAGCGCCGTGTCTATCAGGTAGTTCGCCAGACCTTCCACCACCGGATGCGTGCGGGCGAGGTATTCGACGTCGTCATCGACCGGAAGGTCGAACGCCGCGGTCAGTTCCTTCCCGCCCAGGCAGATGTCCTTGACGACCTGCGACACGTCGGCCAAGTCGGCGTGCAAAAGCTCGCCCTTGACCTGCACCGCGGCGCCGGTGGCTTGCAATACATCTCGCGTGAACTTGGCTACCTCGCGCGCCGACCCGACGGCTTGGCGCATGGCAGCGAGTTCACCGGCGACTTCCTCGACCTTTATCGTCTCCTGGGCGAAGACCGTGCGAGACTTCTTTTCCTTCTCCGTGACGTTGTCCCACTGCGTATGTAGGGTTTCTTTCTGCGGCTTGATGAAGTCGAACGACAGCTGCCCGTTATCCTTCTGCTTCAGCAGCAGTCCCTCGAAGATGGCTTCGATGACCTGGTTGGTGTCCACGGGGACGGGCACGGCGATGCCGATGGCGGTCTTGATGGTCTTGTGCTTGCGGAGCAGCACGTCGAGCACGATGCCGTCAATCGGGTTGTCGAGCCCGTAGTACATCAGGGCGCGCACTTTCGGGCGCTTCTGTCCAAACCGGTCGACCCGGCCTTCCCGCTGCTCGTGACGGGTCGGGTTCCATGACAGGTCGTAATGCATGACTGCGTCGAAGTGGTCCTGCAGGTTGACTCCTTCGCTCAGGCAGTCGGTCGCCACCATCACCCGCCGAGGCTGTTTGCCCAATTCCTCAATTCGGGACTCGCGTTCTTCCGGTGCCAGTCGTCCGGTCACGGCCTCGACCGCGACGCCCTTCGGCAACGCCTTGGCAAGGGCAGCCGCAACGTACTCGGCAGTATCGATGAACCGGCAGAACACGATGGGGTTGAAACCGTCTCTGAGCATCGTCTTGACCAATTCGATGCCCTTCTGAAGTTTTGCGTCCTTTGCCCCTGACAGGGCTTCCGCCTCGTTCGCCAGAGCACGCAGCCGGCGACGATTGCGCTGCTCGTCATCCGCGAACTCGCCCAGGTCTGCCCCGGGGTTGAAGTCGAGCCGCTCGGCGTTCTCTTCGGCTTCTAGGTCGAGAATGGACTTGCGCCCGATTTCGTCCGCTTCCGCCTCGTTCTCCGTGTCGGCCACGTCAGCGCGGTTGCGCAGTGTGGCCGCGGCCGCCGCCGGGCTGGAGCCGAGCGACCGGAGCAGCGCCAACGCCGACCACCAGCGCACCCGCAACCGATGCCCGGATTCGCCGGTCTTCTGTACCGTCTCCCTTGCGTACGATACCACCTTGTCGAGCAGCGCCTTGTACTCGGGCGACAGACGATAGGTCTCGTCGCCCTCTTCGCGCACCGGGAACATAGTGTTCTCGTCAAGGTAGGCGCGGATGTCCGCCCGGCGGCGCTGGACAAAGTATTCGGCCAGGAGTTCGCGGTGCTTGCGATTATGCTCGCCGGATAGGTCGTTCGGGAGGTTCTCGAGAGCCGGGTCGAGCAGGGTCAGCAACGAGCGGAACGCCTGCTCGTCCTCGGAATGCGGAGTCGCCGTCACCAGGATGACGTGCCGGTTCGGGTCGGCCGCAAGTGTCTTTATCAGCTGGTAGCGCTGGTGCCGGCCGCCGCGCTGCGCCCCGCCGAAAGCGCAGGTGTGGGCCTCGTCCACGATGACCAGCTCGGGGCAGGCCCGGATGAAGTCGTCGCGCCTGCGGTCCGACTTGATGAAGTCGAGGGAAACGACCACGAACGGGTGGATGTCGAACAGCGACTGGTTGTAGTCGCAGTGCCGCTCGAGCCGGGCTGCGGTCCCGGACAGGACCAGCTCGGCGTCGATATGAAACATCCGCTTCAGTTCCCGCTGCCACTGCTCGGCCAGGTGCGGCGGCGTGAGCACCGCCAGCCGCTTCGCCTCTCCCCTGTCGAGCATCTCCCGGGCAATCAGGCACGCCTCGACCGTCTTGCCGACCCCGACATCGTCCGCAACCAGGATGCGGACCGGGTCGCGCTTGAGGGCCATCAGGAGCGGGACCAGCTGGTACGGGCGGGGTTCGACCGCGATGCGCGCGAAGCAGCGGAACGGGCCGGCAGCCGCGCGGGCGCTCAGCCGGAACGCCGAGCGCAGGAGCGAGCAGGAATGGTGGTCCCCGAGCAGTTTTGCGTCCGGCAGGCCGAAGGACGCCTGCTTCACCTCTTCGAGGCCGGCGTGGATGCCCGCAACCTCGTCTTCAGCGCCGCCGAGCGGGCGCAGGAGCAGGAAGTCTTCCGTAGAACCAGGCAACACCACCCAGTCGCGCCCGCGAGCGGAAACGATGCTGCCGACGGCGTGTTCTACCACTAGATATGTGCCCCTGTTTCAATAATGCGGTTTAGTACTGTACCAATAAGGAGCCAATTCTCTGCCGACCGCTTTCTTTTACCCACCTTGTAATGCGAACGAGCACGCAATTCATCCGCTGTTGTTATTTTAAGTTGCTCGCTGCCACCATCGATACCTACGAACACGTATCCATCTTTAATCATCGTTGAAGACCGTTCTATCAATTGTTGGATCGCTGAACTATTTCCTTGCGGTGTGACGCGTATAGAATCCCCTGGCCCAGAAGTCTCTGCTTCTGTTTGGGCTCGAGCTATCGCCGAAAACAGCACGCGCCTACAGTAATTACTTTCTGGAGTCCCGTTGTTATCTTCAGCAATGATTTCGTCTTTGAGGATTTGCCAGGTCAAACACTCAAATCCCGCCAATGTATATTTATCTGTTGCAATGAGCAATTGTTTAAAGACATGGTCAGCATAGTATCCTTCCCGAGTGAATCTATCTATGAGTTTCTTCTGGGCAAGTAATTGTTTATTCATCTCATCGTCTGTTGGGTATGTGAACATTTTCGCTTCTATCACCAAACAGTTATTACCGCACCGCAAGAATATATCCGGAACGGCAATACGGCCCTCTTCCTTGAATATCTTGGACAAGTTTTCATCTTGTACTGAACCATCGCGGATTGCATCCAGTTCAGTGACAAGTTCGAAATCGTTTATAGTTTGCTGGTCGCCACCAAAATACTTCATGAACAATTTGCGTGCGGCTTCAAAATTTCTATCCATCAGTATTTGAGCCAATAGGGTCGCTACAAAATATCTTTCCGCTCTCGCTTGTTCATCGAAAGTAGGCATATTCACTCGTCCTTTCCGAAAATATTTGGATGCTCATTAACTTTGGCTACCCAGTCATCCTGGTGATGGAAACGGACAACAGTGAACCCATTGTTGTCGAGAGCCTCTTCCTGCTCCTTGTCGCGCGTCTGACGTTCAGGATAGTCATGCGGCGGACCGTCCACGTAAACGACCGTGTTGCTCGGCGCGTAGATGAAGTCCGGCTTGGTGCTGCACGCTTCAATCAGGCGCTGCGCATGCGTAGGCAGTCTGTATCCATTGTCGTGGATGAACCGAAGCCACCGCTTTTCGAGTTCGCTGTCGCACAGTTTCAGCAGGTCGTCGAACTGGTCCGCGCGCGACTTCGCGGTCGAGCTCACCTCAACCGTCGCCTCTACCATCTTGACCAGGATATCCTTGATGGCGTGGCGGTCGAGTATCTCGTGGTCGCGCTGGTTTGAATAGCTCATCAGGCAGCTGTAGCATGCCGCGCGGCACTCCTCGGTCGCGTTGTAGGCCTTGCGCATGTCCCGCCATTCGCCGTCCTGCGGATGGAAGTGGCAGTTGTAGAGCGCCTGCCGTGCCACGTGCCCGAGCGCTTCCCGGTCGTCGACCAGGCGTTTCAGCACGCCGGCGCCACCCTCGGCCGCCTCGTAGAACAGGATAAGGCGGCGGTTGTTCTCGTCCGGCAGCGGCTCCGAAGACAGTTCTCCGTCCTCGAGCTGGAAGCATAACTGGATGGCGTTCTTCAGGGCTGCCTGAAGCGACGCGCATTCCTCTGGCGTCATCGCCTTGACCGGCTCCACCAGAAGGGCGTTCTTGCGGTCCTCGACAAAGGGGACAACACGAATCAGATTCCGACCCATCTGGTCGGCATCGTTGTCGTCCTCGTCTTTGTTCTTGGCCCAGTAGCCGCGCTCGCGGTCAAGCAGGAATCCATACTGCTGCTGGTTTTCTCTCCGGCGCTCGCCGAGATTCATCTTCGTGATGGTCGAGTTGCTGCAATAGGTCAGGACAAGCAGCGGCTCTCCGCCGGCCTTGACCACGGCCACCCGCTGTCCGGCAACGCCGCCATAATCGGGGAACCGGATGCCTGTCCGGATTTCAAACCCGTAGCGCCGACGTTCCTCCTCGTCACAGTTGATGCGGTCGCGGCGCTTGGTGGCGACATTGCGCAGGCGGAACTGGCTGCTGAACTTGGTCAGCGACTGCGACCCGCAGCGCTGGCAAAGGTCAGCTCCAATGCCCTCATGCATCGGGTGAATGTAGCCGCAATCGCAGCAGTATTTCGTCTCGCTGACCTGTAGCTCGTCCCCTTCTCCGGTGAACGGCATCAGGACACGATTGATGATATAGCGCGAGCCTTCATGATAAACGATGGCGCGCGGCCCAAATTCGGAGATGGCCATGAACCGCGAGCGGGACAGGAACTCGTCCACGCCCTTCTGACGCCGGAACCCGGGCAGGAAGGCGGACAACGGCAGGCGCGGGAAGCTGTAGCCGGGCAGGAAGCCCTCGCTGGCGAAATACCGGTAGCTGTAGAAGTCCGACTGGCTGACAAAGCGCCCCTTCTCGGTCAGGATGCCGAGTTGCGCCTCAGCCTCCTTGCGCATGCTGGTAGCGAGATTGCGTTCGCTCTGACTGCGCGTATGGTCGAGGATTATCTTGTTGGCGTTCTGCTGCTGCGCAAGGGCGCCCCGATATAAGGTACGCCAGCGCTCACAGGAATTGTCGAACTGTCGTTCGAGCTGGGTAAACACTTCGTCAAGCCAAGTGGACGTATACCAGCCGGATTCGGCTAGTTCAGCGGTCAAACCGCCGATAATCGTCTCCGCGCGGCGCCGGGCGCGTTCACGAGCTCCCTGGTCGGCGAACTTGGCGGTCAGGTCGTTCAGCAGCGCCAGCGTCGGCTTCTCGCCGCCGATGTCAAGGATGTCGCTCAGCGACCGGCCAAGGTGCGCGTCGGTCTCCTCAATCCAGAGCGCCTGCAGGTGGGCGCGGACCAGGTCCTCGTTCGCCAGGTCGATGCGCGGCGGTGCTACGGCCCCGGTGACCATTTCCTTTGGTCGACGGAAGAAATACTGGTCATGCGGACTGTGGCTCGAACAGTAGGCGAAAACGAGCGCCGGCTGGCCGCTCCGGCCCGCGCGGCCGCTGCGCTGCGCGTAGTTGGCCGGGGTGGGAGGAATATTGCGCATGTTCACGACGTTGAGTTCGGCGATGTCGATGCCGAGTTCCATCGTGGGCGAGCAGAACAGGACAGGAAGTTTGCCCGCACGGAAATCGCCTTCGCGCTCCGCCCGCTGCTCGTAGGCTACCTGCGCCGTGTGTTCGCGCGCGATTATCCCGAGGTTCAGGAACGCCTGCTTCGTGTAGAAGTCGACGAAGAACTTGTTCACCGTGCCGCCGGCAGCGGGGCGTTGGACAACGGTCAGAGGGTCGTAATAGGGCTGGCTACCGTCCCCCGACCTCCACACCATGGATGCCGCTACCAGCTGGTATCCCGGAACGTCCTCGTCCCCGCCGGCGGGAGAAACAACCTGGACGAGTCCGCCTATACGCAGCATCTCAAGCAGTTGCCTTATGATGTCCTCGGTATCACCTGTAGTCAGTGGCGCCCCGTACTCGACCAGCGTCTCCTTGCGGCGCAGGTACCTCCCGAACGCCCCGTATTTCGACAGGTAGACGTTTCCCTGCGCCAGGTCGTCACCGCGTGACTTGGGATACGCGCGCGGAGCCGAGTACAGCTGTTCGTTCTCGTCTATTGCCCATGGCGCCTTGAGCCACTGTCCGCTCTGCTGCTGAATCTTGCGCTGTTCATTCGAGTCGAGATACTCGACCTTGATGGCAAGCTGTCGCCGCAGGTGGTCGAGCAGCACCTTGCATACCTTCCGCCTTGTATCGACAGACGCATTCTTGAGGGCCGGATGCATGTCCACCGCTTCCGTGCTTGCGGCCGGCTTGTACTTTTCCCATTCCTCCTGAGCCGCACACAATTCATCGAGCACCGGATAGTCGATGCTAAGCAGTCCACACTGTTCAAGGTTGGGCAGAACGACACGCCACCCCTTTCGCAGGTCGTGGTAGACACGACAGCCGAGTACGTTCTGGAACGCCTGCTCGGTATAGACCTTGTTCTGGAACTTCACATCCGGGTCGACGGCATAGAATTCCAGCGCTCGCTTGGTAAACTTGCCGAACTCGCCGTTCAGGACCTCATACACCTTAAGCGCAACCTCGTCGTGCCTCAACCCGCCAGTTCCCGCCTGAGATACTGCCCGATGGACAGCGCCGCGCAAGAGACCAATCTCCACGAAGTCGTTGAAGTGTCCGGCCTGCAGCGACGCGTCCTGTCGGTTGTCGGTGAAGCTCAGCAGCTTCTGCGCCGCCGGCGGCAGCTTGCCGGATTCGCGCAGGTGCCGCACGGTCGACAGGCACAGGATGGTCGTCGCGGTGCTGCGCCCCTCCGTACCGAGCGTTCCCAACTTGGAAAATTCGGCCTTCCGACCGGCATAGGCGATGCCACAGTCCGGGTTGGTGCAAAGCAGAAATGGCGCCGGGAAGTAGAACGCCGGGACGCCGGTATCCGCTTCCACACCGTCCGGGCCGACTGTCACCAATATGGGCAACTTGCCGCGCTTGTCGCGCTTCACGCGTTCCTTGCCCTGGTGCAGTTCGAGCCAGTAGTCGGGAACCCGGTTTATGACTTCGTCGGGATTCGCCGGCCATGGCCTTTCCGGGTTGATGTACAGGAACCCCGACTCGACGTCGTCGGATTCTTCCAGGTCGCCGACGTCACGCGGCAGGTAGCTCGTCTTGCCGTCCTTTTTCTCGCGCTTGACCAGGTAGTATTCCTGGCCGCATTCCCGGCAGAACGCCATCGGGAGAAGCCGCTGGCCACCCTGCGGAGCGAGCTTCTGGCCGTTCAGGGTCAGGTAGCGGGTATCGGGCGGCTCGAGCGTGCCATAGACCGTGTCGCCGCGG
>CAZFBR010000002.1:53696-54099 GCA_964517215.1 uncultured bacterium | reverse complement strand
TATCTCGGTGCGCTGCTCGCTGTTCCCGGGCCGTTCCTCAGTCGTCGTTTTCCCCCAACCGCCGCCATGTATCATTCACGCACAGTGATCAGCGGGCTTGCCGCCCTGTCCGCATGCATGCTGGTCTGGGGAATAACCCGCATGCTCTCCCCGTAGTCAGCGGGCAGGGGATCAGCTGTTCCCGGCGGCACCCACGGTTGGCAGGACAGGATCCGACCTGCACCGCGGATACTGCCAAACAACCAGCCACCACGCTGTACCGCTTGCAGGGTATACTGCGAACACGTGGGTTGGTACCGGCAGACCACATGATTATGCAACGCGGGTGCGATCGCACCCTGATACCAGCGGATCGCGGCAATCACCAAGCGTCCGCCCAACTGCTGCTCCGGCTGACAACAAA
>CAZFBR010000002.1:0-53686 GCA_964517215.1 uncultured bacterium | reverse complement strand
CAAAGATCCATCGTCATGCTGACAGCGGCGACCATAACAACCGCCAGAATACCCTCCAGCAACAACCGCCGGCGCAGTAACTTCACCATGCACAAACGACGATCAACTCTTCCCTTGAAAATACCCCTTGATTTCCGGTTCCGACAGGAAGACCAGCGTGATAATCCCCAAGGTCAGATTGATCCAATCACACACGATGATATTGATAATCTGCATAATAGCGATGGTTGTCGGTGGCGCAAGGGTATGAGCATCCGTTCCCAGCAGTTTTGCCCCCTGAAGGATCGCCATAATACCCATAATCAGCGGATAGATCGCCAGCGGCAGGGCAATGAAACCGACCCCGCAGGTGCTTACCCCAATCAGCAGCACATATAGCGCCAAGCCTAGGGCCAGCAGCACCGAAATGATGCCACCCACCAGCGTCATGATCGCAATCGCCTGCACTTTGCCCGGTTTTACCATGCCATGTTCCCCCTCGATATGTAATCTGCCCCATGCGAGCCAGCGGAGCATTCCACCCCTGTATAGCATCACCACCATTCCATCGCAACTCATCCTTTCTTGCATTAGCACGGGAACTTGTGGTATTCTCGCAGATCTGTTACGCGACAGAACAAATCGTACCGGGATAATCACTATGCGTGCATTGCATTATGTCGGTGGCATCGTTTGTCACCAACTGCCTGACCGCACCCTTGGTTGTGCCGGTTCTGCCATGGCATTGTGTGCCCGCTGCACCGGTATCTACACCGGCATACTGCTGGTGCTTATTTTTTTGGCCGGACACCAGCAACTGGGTACCCGCCGCCTGCCGTCAGGGATGTCCTGCGCATTGGCGCTGCTGGCATTGGCCGGGAGCGGCATCGATATACTCCTCGCCAACAACCTGCATTGCTATCCGTCCATGAGCTGGCTGCGGGTGCTTACCGGCCTCTGGAGCGGCATTGGTCTGACAGTGCTCTGCCTGCCGTTGTTCAATAGTCAACTGCTGCGCCCGCGTTCCGACGAACCGTCATCACCCTTTTCCCTTCGCACGCTGCTGTTGCTTCTCTTCCTGGCGCTGCCCCTGACCGGCCTGCTGCTGCGCCTGGCCGACTGCTCCGCCGGTATCGTCGCGGTTTCCGCAATAACCATTGCCATGATGGCCGGTGCGCTGGTCTATATCTTTGCCGTGATCAGTCATGCCCTGCTGACCTGTGTCCGCGCGGAACCATCGCCCCGCTCCGCCCTGCTCATCGGCTGCATCCTCTTTGCCGTTACTACTGTACTCATCCACTTTCTGCGCGCCACTTGACGCAATCCGCCGACAAACTACAATGGCGCTTACTGCCGTTCACATTCCCGCCAGGGGAAAGCGAACGTCATACCAACCCAACGGAGGCACCTCATGGTTGTTGCCGGGATCACCATTTTTGTCAAGCCCGAATGCGTTGAGGCGTTCATCGCCGCCACGCTGGACAATCACCGTCATTCAGTCAGAGAACCGGGCAACCGGCGTTTTGATTTTCTGCGCAGCCAGCGGGATCCCAACCGCTTTTTCCTCTATGAAGTGTTTGTCGATCAGGCAGCAGCTGACGCGCACAAGCAGACCGCACATTACCTGCGCTGGCGTGACACCGTCAAGGAGATGATGGCACAGACCCGCGAGGGCGTTCCCTATGCCGTCATCGCCCCTGCGGACGAGACCGCCTGGTGACCTTCACTTTTGCCCGCACCCCCGAGTTGCAGTTCGGGCCGGGCACCATCGCCCGTCTGCCTGAATTCGCCGCGCGCTACGGGACCCGGCTGCTGCTGGTGATCGGCGGTTCCTCGCTGCAGCGCTCGCCCCACTGGCCGCAACTCATGGCCGGGAGCAAAGCGCGCGGCCTTGACGTGTCGGTCATCAGCGTCAGTGGCGAACCGTCGCCGGAACTGGTGGACAGCGCGGTCCGGCGCTACCAGTCCGCCGGCATCGACGTGGTTGCCGCCATTGGCGGCGGCAGTGTGATCGACAGCGGCAAGGCGATCGCCGCCATGCTCACCATCCCCGACCACAGCGTCACGGAATATCTTGAAGGTTTGCCCGGCGTTCAATCCCCGCCCGGCACCACCCTGCCATTCATTGCGGCGCCCACGACGGCAGGCACCGGCAGTGAAGCCACCAAGAACGCCGTGCTGGCGAAACCGGGCGAATACAAGCGCTCGCTGCGCCATGACCATTTCGTGCCTGCGCTGGCAATCATCGATCCCGAGTTGGCCTGCTCCTGCCCGCCGGCCGTCACCGCCGCCTGCGGCATGGACGCGCTCACGCAGCTGCTGGAAGGGCTGGTTTCACGCGGCGCCTCGCCGCTGTCGGATGCACTGGCGTTGTCCGGTATCGTGCGCTGCGCCGCTTTTCTCGTCCCTGCAGCCACCGACCGCGGTACCGATATCGCGACGCGGGCGGGCATGGGTTACGCCGCGTATCTGTCCGGAATCGTGCTGGCCAATGCCGGCCTGGGCATCGTCCACGGGCTGGCCGGCCCACTGGGTGCGCGCTTTCCCGTTCCGCACGGACTCGCCTGCGGTGTCCTGCTGCCGCCTGCCTTTGCCATTACCGTCAAGGCGCTGAGCGCCCGCGCCCCGCATTCGCCCGCACTCGCCAAATGCGCACAGGCAGGTACCATCCTCGCTGGTGGTGCCGGCCACCCGTCACCCGACCTGCTCATCGAACAATTGCACCGGCTGGCGGCAGTGATGAACCTGCCGAAACTGGGGCAGTTCGGCATCCGTGAAGAGCACCTTCCGGCTCTGGTGGCAGCAGCAGGCCAGAAAACCCATCCCGTGCAACTGCTCCCCGACGAAATTTCCGCCATTCTCCATGCCGCGCTCTAACCCGGCGAGTTGTCAAATGGGTTCCGCGGACGCAGCGGGCATCCTGCTCTTGGCAGGTGCCCCCGACCTCCTGTCAGCACCTGCACATTGAGCATCCTGCTCTTGACTCAGGTCAAGGACAATGGTGCGCGATTGCGCTATACTGGATGCAGAACAAGCCAGGAGGCGGGAAATGAAACGAACCATCGTCAGTATTGATGAGAACAAGTGCAATGGCTGCGGCATCTGTGTGCCCTCCTGCGCAGAAGGCGCCATCAAAATCATCAACGGCAAGGCGAAACTGCTGGCCGACAATCTCTGCGACGGGTTGGGTGCCTGCCTCGGCAAGTGTCCGATGGATGCGATCACCGTTGCGGAGCGCGAAGCGGACGCCTACGACGAGGCCGCGGCGCATGCGGCGAAAGCCGCCGCCGCTGCACCACCGGAACGGCATGGCGGCTGCCCCGGATCCCGCCTCATGAACTTCGCCCCGGCGGCCGCCCCGGCTCCTGCCGGGGATGCCGGCGCCTCGCAGCTCCGCCATTGGCCGGTGAAGCTCGAGCTGGTGCCGCCGCATGCCCCATTTCTCGACGGTGCCAACCTGGTGGTGGCGGCTGACTGTGCCGCGGTCGCTTGCGCCAGTTTCCACCGCGATTTCCTCGCCGGCAACAGTGTCGTCATCGGCTGTCCGAAACTGAACGACACCGCGGCCTACGTCGAGCGGCTGACCGCCATCTTCACCCAGGCCAAGCTCAAGAGCGTCACGGTCGTGCGTATGGAAGTCCCCTGCTGCATGGGACTGACCCTGGCCGTGCAGCAGGCCGTGACCGCCAGCGGCAAAAAGCTGCCCTTTGCCGAGCGAATCATCGGGATCCGCGGCAACGAACAATAGGGTGATCTTGACCGCAAAGATCCAGTAGGTTACGATCATGGCACCATCCGCCGCAGGCATGGCGGATCGACGGAGGAACACCATGGTAACCGCCATTGTCCTGCTGACCTGCGAACGCAGCCAGATCAATGAAATCGCCGACACGCTGACGGATTTTCCGGAAATCTCCGAGGTCTATTCCGTCGCCGGCCGCTATGACCTGGCTGCCATCGTGCGGGTTAAGGACAACGAGGCCTTTGCCGACGTCATCACCGGCAAACTGCTCAAAGTGCAGGGGATTACCGCCTCGGAAACGCTGACCGCGTTCCGCGTCTATTCACGCCACGACCTTGAAGCCATGTTCAGCATCGGCAGTTAACCGCACTCCGAAAAAAATGGCCGCCGGTTGCCCGGCGGCCATTCTCGTACAACGTCGTTCAGCGCTTTTCGTCGAGGAACACCCCAAGAAAATCCCGAATGCGTTTTGCCACATTCAGGGTAACCTCGGGGGGAATCTCCCGGATCACCTCATCATTATCCGTATCGACCACACTGACCTGAACCCGACCACTCTCATCAGACAGGTCGAATCGCACCGAGCGATTGAAGGCATTGGCCGTCTGGTTGAGCTGGTCAACTGCCGCCTGCAGATCTTCCTGCGAGCCGCCGGATGACTGTTCTTCCCCGCCTTCCGCCTCTTCTTCCCGGTCCTGGGTCCGTTGCGCTGCCGCCACCCGAATCGACTGGGTCTCCCCTGCCGCTCCGGCCGACATCAGCGGGTTCAATGACGTCACGGATGCTGAGGACATCTCCGCGATCTTCATTCTTGTCACCTCCTCCGTGAGCATACTACCTCCTAACAGGGGACTGCTTTGCGGCTACCGGTGTGCGGGCTCCTACCTAACTGAAGAGTGCAAGAACGTCGCCCGAACGCGTATTGGCCTGGGACAGCATCGCTGTCGCCGCCTGGGTCAATACCTGATACTTGGTGTAGTCCACCATTTCCGCGGCCATATCCACATCGCGGATCCGGCTTTCCGAGGCCGACATGTTCTCCTCGGCCACCTGCACAAAGTTGTAGGTATGTTCCAGGCGGTTCTGCATGGCACCCAGATTCGCGCGATTGGTCGACACCGTGTTGATGGCGGCGGTCAGCGAAGTAATCGCCGTCTCCGCCCCCGACTGGGTCGAAATGTTAATCGCGTTGATCCCCAAGCCCGTCGTTGACATCGAACCGATGTTCATGGCCAGCGTCTGGCTGGCGTCAGCACCCACATGCAGTGTGACGTTGCCCGTGCCACTGGCGTAACTGCCGCTCAGCAGCTGCTTGCCGTTGAACACGACCGTGGTCTGCATCCGGTTGACTTCCTGCAGCAACTGCGTGACTTCCGTCTGGATGAGCGCCCGGTCTGACGCCGTGTTCGTGTCGTTGGCCGACTGGATGGCCAGGGTCCGCATGCGCTGCAGCATCAGGTGCAGCTCTTCCATGCCGCCCTCTGCCGTCTGGATCAGCGAAATGCCGTCCTGAACGTTGCGGGCGGCCTGGTCGAGGCCGTTGACCTGGGTGCGCAGCTTCTCGGAGATCGCCAGCCCGGCGGCGTCATCCGCCGCATGGTTGATGCGATACCCCGAGGACAGCTTTTCCAGCGCGCCCTCCATCTGCGTGTTGATGATGTTGAGCTGCCGGTTGGCATACATGGCTGAAGTGTTGGTCTGAATTCTGAAGGACATACGAAATCCTCCCTCCTTGGATGTTCGTGCCGCGACGGGCATCCATGCCCGTTGAGTGGCCGGCTGTCACCTATGCCCGCCGGATGACATCCGACTGGCACCGGTTCCGAAAGACAGCACGACCGTGCGGCGGCTGCTCCATCAATGCTGATGCTTCAGCCCGCGCCGGTTTCCGCCCCCTGTGTTATGCAATTGTCACTGCTCTCGCGAGCATCACCTCCCCGCTTGCCCCGGCTGTTGCCGCCGGTTCATCGGGTTTATGGTACTGCCGGGAGCGGCGCCGCCGCCGTGTGCCGGTCACCTGCCGGCCCCGCTCCCGTTGTGCGTGTTGCCGAACGTCCCGCCTTACTGGAACAGGGCCAGCACGTTGGACGCCTTCGAATTGGCCTGCGACAGCATCGCGGTGCCCGCCTGCTGCAGAATCTGCGCCGCCGTGTAATCCGTCATTTCCGATGCCATATCCACGTCGCGGATGCGGCTCTCCGACGCTTCCATGTTCTCCATCGCCGTATTGACGAAATTGTACGTATGCTCCAGCCGGTTCTGCACGGCGCCCAACTCGGCCCGATTGCGCGACACCGTGTTGATCGCATTCGACAGCAGGGTTATCGCCGATTCCGATCCCGTCTGCGTCGCAATATTGAGCCCGTTGATCCCCAGCCCGGTGGTGGACATCGACCCGATGTGCACCGCCAGCACCTGACTCGCGTTGGCGCCAGCGTGCAGGGCCACGCTGCCCACCCCCGTTGCATACGATCCGGTCAGCAGCTGCTTGGTGTTGAAGACCACCGTCGTCTGCATCCGGTTGATCTCCGACAGCAGCTGACTGACTTCCACCTGGATCAGCGCGCGGTCCGACGCCGTATTGGTGTCGTTGGCCGACTGAATGGCCAGGGTCCGCATGCGCTGCAGGATCAGATGCAGTTCCTCCATGCCGCCTTCCGCCGTCTGGATCAGTGAAATGCCGTCCTGCACATTCCGCGCCGCCTGCTCGAGACCGCTGACCTGCGTCCGCAGTTTCTCGCTGATCGCCAGCCCCGCCGCGTCATCCGCCGCGTGGTTGATCCGGTACCCGCTGGACAGCTTTTCCAGCGATTTCTGCAACCGATCGTTCGTGATGTTCAACTGGTGTGACGCGAACGTCGCCGACAGATTATGTTGTACTATCATTCCGCTACTCATGGCCGTTCCCTCCGTGGGTTTCCCACCCCTGTGTCTTTCCGAACGCCGTCCCTGGCGCCCGGTCCTCCAATGATTGTCTATGAACTACGTATGATACCCGTGCTGCGACAACCCTCTACCCCTACCTGTTGGTGCTCAACCGCGCCCTTTATGTCAACCCTGTTCAGTACCCGTCTGCCTTGCCCGTTACTGCAGCAGCTGGAGTACGGACTGTGTCTTCAGATTCGCCTGCGACAGCATCGCCGTTCCTGCTTGCAACAGGATCTGCGTTTTGGTGAACTTGGTCAGCTCCGAGGCCATATCCGTGTCGCGGATGCGGCTTTCCGAGGCCTGCATGTTCTCCGTTGCCGTGTTGATGAAATTGTACGTGTGTTCGAGCCGGTTCTGCTTGGCGCCGAGGTCCGCCCGGTTGCTCGACACCATATTGATCGCCGTGCTCAGAATGGCAATCGCGCTCTCCGCACCCGTCCGCGTCGTCATGCCGGTGCCGATCACCGCGCCCGTGTCGTCCTTCCACATCAGCCCGTCGATCCCCATGCCCGTGGTGGACATCGAACCGATGTGCAAGCCCAGCACCTGGCCGGCATTCGCGCCGACATGCAGCTGGATCGAGCCGATCCCGGTCGAATACGCGCCCGTCAGCAGCCGGCGGGTATTGAAGACCACCGTGGTCTGCATCCGGTCGATTTCCTCGAGCAGCTGGTCGACTTCGACCTGCAGCAGTTCGCGGTCCGAGGTGGTCAGCGTGTCGTTGGCCGCTTCAATCGCCAGCGTGCGCATGCGCTGCAGGATGAGGTGCAGCTCTTCCAGGCCGCCTTCCGCCGTCTGGATCAGGGAGATGCCGTCCATGGTATTGCGGGCGGCCTGCTCCAGACCCGAGACCTGCGTGCGCAGCTTTTCCGAAATGGCGAGACCGGCGGCGTCGTCCGCCGCGTGGTTGATGCGATAGCCCGAGGAGAGCTTTTCCAGCGACTTGTCCAGCGAGCCGTTGGTGATGGTCAGTTGGCGATGGGCAAAAATCGCCGACAGGTTGTGTTGAACATACATTCCGCTTGACATGATCATTCCTCCATGAATGACTGCCAGTAGTTATTATGCCGGTGCATCCTTGCGCCGGGCCGCCTGTTTTTTTCGCGAACGGCGACAAAAAACGCGTACTGCCTTTGTTTCAGACGTTACGCGTGATCGTGTGTTTTATGTGCACCTCCGTATGGCTGTTGTCACCGGCATCCTTGCCAGTGTCCTCTGCTGCCACCCGGCTATTTTCCGGGTTCTTACCTGCTTTATCGGCCGGATTGTACCGTACCTTAACTGTTTTTCGTAACTTTTATATTACTTCTTTTTATTATTACTAATTACATTACCATTATTTTCCTGAAACAACTTTCCCAATCCAGATAATTGCGGTTTGCTATCTTGAACAGCACTTATGTTCGCTTTTTTAATCTCGTCGTATACTTCTTTGCGATGAACTGCCACTTCACGGGGTGCACGGATGCCGATTTTCACCTGATCGCCATGAATATCAACCACCACCAGCTCAATCTGCTCGCCAATCATAATGCTTTCATTGGTTTTGCGGGTCAGGACAAGCATTACCTTGCCTCCTGCCCCGCGGCCAACCGCGCTGCTTCCATTTCCTTGAGCAACAGATGCCGTACCGTGTATTCCTCGTTCAGCAGAATAATCTGGCGGGCACGCCGGGTCGCCATGTTGAGGGCCACCGGCCCCTTGAGGTTGACCGTCATCAGCTTCGGGTCTTCCGGCACCACCACAATGCAGCAGAAGACCAGGTTGGCAGGCGATTGCACTTCGAGGGCCAGCAGATCGGCTGCCGCCGGCTTGGGTGCAAAACGCGCACCGAACACCTCGCCCGGATTGACCACCACCATGGCGAGGCGCGGGTTATCCACCGCCTGCAGCCAGGAGAACGGCCGTTCGTCGGGATTGCTCAGCATCACATAGCGCTTGAATTCCTCAAAGCCGTACAGCCCCTCCGGAACGGTGATGATGCTGTCGTCCGCAACCGTGACCTTGCCGAACGGTTTACTGGTAATTTCCACGCCGTACTCCTTGCCTAACCCATGTAGTTCATTAGCGACAGATTGAAGATTTTTGACGCCGCCTGCAGCGCCGCCGTCTGCACCGACTGCAGTTGCGTCAGTTCCAGCACCGCTTTCGAGATGTCCGTGTCGCTGGTGTTGGCCAGCAGCTCCGTCATCTGCACCTTGTAGTCCGCCAGCCGCGTCGCTTTCTGCTCCAGCCGGTTCTGCCGGCCGCCAACCTCGGCCCGCAGCTTGAGCAGCTGATCCTGCGCCGCATCCAGGAGTTCGAGATCCTCGCCGCCCAACGCGTCCGCATCACTGTTCAGCAGATCGTCGCGCACCTTGATCAGCAGGCTGAATGCGGTAACTTTCGTTTCGGTCGCATTGGCGTGGATATTATCGACATAATTGCCGCCGCTGTCAAGCGCCACGCTGCCGTCGACAATCTGCAGGTCATTCAGCAGCCCCTCACGGAACGCGGTGTTCCCGTTGCGATCGACATCATAGAGCGTCATTTGTTCCGGATCATCACTGCTCAGCACCAGCCGCGCGTTGCCCGCAGTGGTGTCAATCGTGGCCGTTACCCCGGTCTGCGGGGTGGCATTGATCCGCGCCACCAGATCATCCAGCGAGTCAGCGGTCGTATCGTAATAGACCTTTTCCCCGTTAATGCTGAGATACCCCTGACTGGCGCCCACCGTCGCATCCAAGGTCGCCGTCTGGTCCGCCACGCCCACCCCGGCGGTCACCACATGGTTGGTTACCTGAAACAGGTCGGTTCCGGAAATATTAATCTGCAGGGTGGTATTCTCGTCAACTTCACGGTTGATGGCTTCGCTGTCGCCGTTATAACCAACCTCGGTAACCAGCCCTTCCGAATTGCGGGTCACGGTGTACGGGCTGCCGCTGACCGTTTCCGTGCCGCCGAACAGGTAGCGACCCCCGTACTGGGTGTTGGCGTCGTTGACCAGCTCCTCAAGCAGCTCATTGATCTCGCTGGCAATGTCCTCGCGTTCCTCCGCGGTGTAGGTATCGTTGGAACCCTGCACCGTCAGCGTGCGCACGCGCTTGAGAATGTCGCCCACGGCACTCATCGCATTGTCCGTCGCCAGCAGCCAGTCATCCGCATCCGCGATGTTTTCCAAATACTGTTCCGTCCGGGAAATGTCACTGCCGTAGGCGATGGTCTGACAGGCGCCGACCGGATCGTCCGACGTGTAGCGGATGGTGCTGCCGGACGAAATCGTGTAATTCAGGTAATCGGCCTTCTCCAGATTCTTCTGCAGATTACTCAGTACCGTCGTGTAGGCAGTGGCCTGGGTGACACGCATACGTTGCCTCCTGGTTAGCCCATACCGTTGATGATTTTGTCAAGGCAGGAATCGATGATGGTGATGAACCGCGACGCCGCCTCAAAACCGCGCTGAAACTTCAGCAGGTTGGTCATTTCGTCGTCCAGCGACACCCCGGAGACGGAATCCTGCAGCGCGGTGAGGTTTTCCACCAGCGTCGTCTGGCTGTCAACCTTGCTCGCCGCCACCTGGGCATCCACACCCAGCTTGGCCACCACGCCGTTGTAGTAATCAGCAAACGACGCCGTGCCGTTTTCCATTACGGTATTGGTTTTGAATGCCGCGAGGGCGGTGATGACATCGGTATTCCCCTCGCCCAGCGTCACCTCGGGAATGCCGTCGAGATTCGTGTCGGTGCCGCCGGCGGCCGCAATCGCATCAAGATCGTTGCGGATATCCTCACTCACCGCAAAACGCATGGCCGCATCCGCCGCCGGCGGACGGGTCAGCGCCACCCCGTTCGCGAGATCAGCTTCACTGTCGCTGCTGCCGTCGTAGTGGGCGCCCGCCGCGAGAATGCCCAAGCGGCTGAGCAGGGTGCCGGTATCATCCAGCGAAGTGATCGTATAGTCCGCACCGGCCGTGGCGGTCAGCTGCAGCCGCCCGGTCGGATCAACCGACGCGATCACCCCGCACTCCTGGTCGTTGATGCGCGCCACAATGGCATTCAGCGAATCGGTCGCGCAGTTGTAGGCCACCGTATAGCCGTTGAGCTGCAGCTTGCCGGCACCGATCGGGTCATTCTCGTAATTCACCACTGCCGTCGTGGCGCTGCCGCCGTCCAGCGCCACGTCCGCCTGCATGACGTACGTATTCGTCGGCGGCATGTCCAGCGGGTTGCCGGTCAGCTGGTAGATCCCCTCGTCCTGCGTCGCCAGGGGGGCGAAGAAATCGCGCCCGGTCTTCCCGTCGAGGCCGAACCCGTACTGGTGGATTTCGTTGAACGCCTCGGTAAAGCTGACGGCAAATTCGTTGAGCGCATCGAGATGGAAGGGAAGGGTTTCGTCCCGGGTCTCAAACAGCGCGGTCATCTCGCCGCCGGACAGCTGCAGCTTCTCCTTGCCTTCCCAGTACACGTAGTTCTTGCCGTCCAGCGCATCCTGGTCATAGGTCAGTTCGAAGCTGTGCAGTCCCTGGACCAGCACCATCCCGCCGACCGTCACGCGGTATTCGTCCGGATCGTTATTGGTGACATTCACATCGACCAGTTCGTTGATCTTGCCGACCAGCAGGTCGCGGCGATCATACAGGTCGTTGGGGTTGTCGCCCGTCGCCTCGGCGTTCTTGATCGCCACATTGACCGCGGCAATCTCCTTCGCCCAGCCGTTGAGGCTCTCGACGTCCGTGGCCAGTTCCTGGTCGATGGCGTTGTCCGCACCCGTGCCGGCCGACCCGCCCAGCGCCTGCAGCTGGGCATACATGCCGTTGACCATGTTGGTCAGCGCCTGTGCGTTCTGCAGGACCGTGGAGCGTACCGCCGTGCTCTCCGGATTATTGCTCAGATCTTCGAGCGACGACCAGAATTTGTCCATCAGCGCGCTGAGGGAACTGTCCGACGGCTCGTTGTAAATCAGTTCGATCTGATGGGTGATATCCTCCATGCGTTCCCAGTAGCCAAGCGATGATTTTTCGTCACTGACCCGGGCATCGATGAACGTGTCGCGCACCCGCTCAATGCTGGTCACCTCGACCCCGGTGCCCACCATCCCCGCCGAGACCGTGCGGTAGATGCTGTCAACCGCCAGGGGGTCGGTCGCCGACAGGTTGACCACCTGGCGGCTGTACCCCTCCGTGTTCGCGTTGGCGATATTCTGGCCGGTGACGCTCAGCGCCTGTTGCATCGCATCCAGGGTCTTGCTCCCCATGGCGATGGCACCCATCAGACTCATGCTACACCTTCCCGTCAATCATCAGCGCCCGGCTGCGCCGGTCGCCGCTGGCATCGTAGTTTTCCTGCGCGGCACAATTCAGCCGGATGGCATCGATGGCGCCCTGCAGGCATTCGATGTTCTCGCGGATGTGCTGGGCATTGGCGGCATTGACCGCCTTCAGGTCATCCAGCAGCGCCCGCAGTTCGTTCGCCTGCTGCTGCAGCGGTTCCGCCACCGCACCCAGTTGCGCCACCAGCATACTGACATGGCCCTGCGCAGCGTCCAGACCGCAGTCACGACACAGTTTGCGCACGGCGAATTGCCGCTGCGGTTCGAGTTGGGAGATCTGCTCGATCAGTTTGCCTTCGGCTTCCTGCACTTCGTGCACTTCCAGCATCCGCTTGGCAATGACCGCCGCACCTTTGCGCCGGGCCAGTTCAAGCAGCGCGCGATATACCGTTATCTCCGCCGCGACGATGCTCTCGAGTTTTTCCAGCATCACCTTCATCCGCCACCTCTGCCGCTGTACGTACCCTTCCTATCGGCGGAATTCAGGATACACTTGAACCGGGGTATAGTATTGGGTGGGAATTCGGAATGATGCGGAATGTTATTGACTGCCAGTAGCTCAGGGTTGCAGCAATTCACGCACCGCAGCCATCACTTGCGCCACGGTGATTTCTTCAAGGCATCGGCTGCGTTTGCTCCCATTGCACCCGTCATGCCCGCATGGCCGGCAAGCTCGTGGTGCTGCGACCACTCGATGTTCAACCTGCCATGGCCCCCAATTATGCTCACCACTTGGCCCGAACAGCACTGCTGTTTTTGTACCAACCGCTGCGGCAATGTGCATTGGTGCACTGTCAACTCCGATAAATATATCACTTTGTGCAATTATCGCCGCCAATTCAGGCAAGGTTGTTTTTCCACTGAGATCATGAACCTTCTCAGTATATTCTGCCGGCAACGCATCCATAATCGCTTGATTATGGGCTAATTCAACAGTGGCCGGTCCTGAACTCAAAATTACCTGCACCCCATCGTCGATCAATGTTCTGATGGTGGCGGCACAGGTCGCGGCTGGCCAGCTTTTGAACATCCAGCGTGACACCGGGTGCACCACTGCACGCGGGCGATCGATCCCGGTCAGCATCCGTTCCGCAGCCGCTTGGGCCCCGGCAGGAATGGCGATCTTCAGCGGTCCCGCCTGCCCGACAATGCCCAGCGGGACAAGGATATCGCGCATGTTCTGCGCGTAATGTCCCGCGCCCCATGGAGTCGTGTGCTGGAACAGCAATCTGCGCCCCGGGAACCCGTTCCGGTCCGCAACCCCCACCCGCATGGGTGCGCCGGACAAAAAAACATACCAAGCGCTGCGTTCGCCACCCGTCAGATCGATGGCGACATCATAGCAACGCGCCCGCAAGCTCCGCACCAGCGCCAGTTCCGCCAGCGGCCGCCCACGCTGTGCCGCACGGTCAATTTCCTGAAGTTTGGTCACCTGCGGCAACTCGCGCACCAATTCCCCCATCCCCCTGCCGACCAGCAATTCGAGCTCAGCTTGTGGCCAGAATTCCTTGAGAGCCAGCAGCGCCGGAGTAGCGACAATAACATCACCGATGTGCTTGAGTGCCACGATCAGCACCCGTCGCGGCGTTGTCCCCTCCCGGCAATCCCCGCCACCCGTTCGCCTGATCATTCCGGCACCTTGTTGACGAAACTGCGCACGATCGCCATCAGCTCATCCCGATTTTCCACTTCCAGCAGCCGGGCATGCAACTGCTCATGTGCCAGCAGGCGCGCCACCTGCGCCTGCAGACGCAAATGCGCCGCCGGCTGCGCTAATGGCGTCAACATGAGAAACAGCAACCGGACCGGCTGACCGTCAGGCGCATTGAAGGCGATCCCCGCCCGGCTGCGCCCAAACACCAGCACCGGCCGGTTCAGATTCTCCAGTCGGGCATGCGGCAATGCCGCCACGTGACCGATCGCCGAACTGAACGCCCGTTCCCGCGCCCGCAACTGCCGCCAGACCTCGTCGCGATTGAACCCCGGCAGAACGACCGGCAGGGCATCCAGCAGTTCCGTGAGCGCCGCATCACGCGTGTCCGCCCGCAAATCAAATCGCGCCGCCCCGGCCAGCAGCGCATCCGCCAGCGCCGCACCCGGCCGCCGCTCGTATTCATCGCGGATCTCCCCGACAATTTCCTCGACCAGGTCTTCGATGGTGACAATCCCCGCCAGCGCGCCGTCCGCACCGCGCACGCCGGCAAAACTGTGCGTGCTTTCCTGCAGCGTGCGTAGGCACTGTTCCAGCGTATCCTCCGCCGCAAACCAGAGCAGCGGACGGGCCAGCACCCGCAGATCCGGGGCCGCGGCCAACGTCGGGCGCAGCACCAGATCGCGCAACTGCACATAGCCCACCGGGTGGTCAGGGTCCGGGTCGCAGAGCAGATACTTGGAAAACTTGCGCGAACGGATCACCTCCAGATTCTCCGGCCATGGCCGGTCAAGCGCCAGCCACGCCACATGTTCGCGCGTCACCATCACCTCACGCACCCGCCCCTGTCCGAAATCAAACAGGTTCGACAGCATGACATACTGATCGAGTGAAAACTGCCCCGCCTCCTGGCTCTGCCCGAGCAGCATGCGCAATTCATCACACGAATGCGGCTGCAGTTCATCCGCCGCCTCGCCCACCCGCAGCAGGCGCAGCAGCACATGGGTGAGCCAGTTGAGCACTGACAAGGGATAGTAGGACAGCCAATAGACCGCCGTCAGCGGTGCGATGATCCAGAATATCGTCCGTTCGGAACGGCGGATGGCCACCAGTTTGGGCAGCTGCTCACCCAGAAGAATATGCAGCCCGGTGATCAGGATAAATGCCGTGGCAAACGACAGCGAATACGACAGTGTCGCCGACGCCAGCGCCGGCAGCGGCGGCAGGACACGATGGATAATATGCGCCACCGCCGGCTCGCCCAGCCAGCCGATGCCGAGCGAGGTCATGGTGATGCCAAGCTGCACCGCCGCCAGATACTGGTCCATGCGCTCGATGGCACGCTGCACCAGCTTGGCCCGCCGGCCGCCGGCCGCCACCAATTCCGCCACGCGCGTCGGGCGCACGGTAATCAGCGCGAACTCCGCGAGCACAAAGAAGGCATTGCCGGCGAGCAGTACCCCCGTCGCCAGCAGCTTGAGCATCAGTTCCGTCATGTCCGCTTCCGTCGCCGGCGCCTGCGCCGGCCATGGCTATGCTGCATCACCCGATATCATAGCGCACGACGCGACCGGGCGCAATTGCTGCCGCATGGCCAGCCAGCCCAGCAGCAGCGCGCCGGCACAATTGCCCAGGGCATCATGCAGGCTCACGCCGCGGGCGGCACAATGCGGCTGCACCAGCAGTTCATCCGCCAGCGCGGCAGCACAACAAACCAGCGCCGCCACCGGCAGGCGGGCCCGCCCGATCCGCAGCGGCGGCAGGGCCAGCGCCGTTTCGAGGAAAAAGGTCAGCAGCCCGACAAGATAGAAATGCATGAACGTATCGTAGTGGGCAATGCCGCGCCCGCGGAACCAGTCAGGCAGCGTTCCCGCATACGCCGCGGCAACGATCGTCGCCATGACGGCGCCATGCAGCAGCACTCCCGCCGCCGCCCGCCGCCGCGTCAGCCATCCCCGCCGCGCTGCCGCAACTACCGCCAGCAGCAGCGCGGCACACACGGCCACCACCGCCAGCGCCGGGTTCACGGCAGCCAGTTTTCCACACGCAATCCGGGAATGCGCCGGAAATGACATTCGTTTCCCATCACCGTCCGACAGCCGTTGGCAGGTCATACGCCGAGTGTACGAATGCTGCGATGCATGCGGTCATTGCCAGAATACCGGCAGCAAATCCATACAGCAGCATTTTCGATGTTCTGGAGATAATCCATTGCAGCAATGCTGGTGTCGGCAAGCGAAGCGACAGCAGTATCCAGCCGGCAACAGCAAGGGGAACATACGCCAAACCGTAGCCGGTCAGCACATCGCTTACGCCAACACATATTCTCGCAGGCAGGGCAAGACCCAGACCCACATCGCTGCACATCGCAACAAACCATCGCACAACTGCCGCGTAGGCGAATAATGCCGCTCCAATCAATGCATAAGCGCCGGCACAAAGCATTTTTTCTCTCATCAGGCATTCTCCATCAGCAATTCCCGCTCGTGATGTGCGCAGGCCTGCCAATCCGGCTGCCGGCACGCAGAAAAACCGCTCTTCCATGCCGCGGCAAGTCCGCCAGCGGTAAGCACTCCGGCAGAAATCTGCGCCACCGGCGGCGCGTGCGGACACGCCATGACCTCGCCAGTCGCAGTTACGGTGCATGCTGTGATCCCCTGCCGGCAGCGCACCCGCTGCCGCTGACGGCGTACGTCACCCAATTCGCCGAACAGCACTTGCGTGCCGCCGGCAGTGGCATAGGATATCAGGCGGGCACGAATACTACCCTGTTGTTGCGCCGACAGGGCCAATGACTGCAGCACCGCTTCATTCCCGGCCATCAGCGGCAGTACATGCCAAATGCTGATGCGTAATCGCCGTACCAGTTGCCACACAGAATCCATGGTGTCGAGATTTTCTCGATGCAGCACCGTCTTGACGGTTAGCCGTTTTCCCGACCGCTCCGCCAACTGCGTCAACGCCCGTACTGCCGGTCCGTACGTCTGCACACCGCGCAGCCACTCATGCGTCCCGGCATCACCGTCGATGCTGATACCCAGCGCGCGCAGGCGGCGACACGAGGATAAACGTTCCACCCAGCCGGCATCAATGCCGGTACCATTGCTGCACAGCGAATACGCACACCCGCTGCGTTCGAGCAGTTCGATAATGTCACCAAACCGGCTGTGGCAGAACGGTTCCCCTCCGGTCACCGAGATGAACGGCTTGCGCCAGCCGTGGTGCGGCAACGTCGCGAGCATGTCTTCGATTGCGGCATACGGCAATTCCACATCCGGACGCAACCGGCGTATGCAGCAATGCCGGCAGGCGAGGTTACACCGCGTGGTTATCTCAAGGGCAATGGCCGAGAGCGGATGGAGAATCTTCTGTGCCTGATACTGCCACCGCGCCACAGTTTCACTCAACGTCATGCTCAGGTTCTCATTGTTGAACAGTGACCCCACTCGCAAGCAGTCGCTGTGCTGCTGCCACCACGGTTTCTTTCGTCAGTGCTTCGGCACACTGATAATGCTTGCGCGGGCAGGTGCGCTTGAGGCAGGGCCGGCAGGACACATCAGCCGTCAGCAGCTGATGCCCCTCACCCAGCGGGGCGGTTGCGCCCGGGTCGGTGGAGAGAAAGAGCGCGATAACCTTCGTCCCTGACGCCGCCGCGAGATGCATCGGGCCGGAGTCGTTGACCAGGGCAAACGCAGCGCGGGCAAAAAGCGCAAGCAGGACCGGCAGCGGCGTTTTACCACTCAAATCGACCCCGCCGTCCGGACAGGCAGCGGCGCCCTCGTCGCGCGGGCCGGCCACAATTGCCGGCACCAGCCCCGTCGCGGCGGCAACCGCCGCCGCCGCGTCCCTGAATTTCGTTGCCGGCCAGCGCTTGGCCGGACCATACTGCGCGCCGGGATGTACGACGAAATAGCCGCGACCCGCCGCCGGCGTGCCGCCCAGCAGTTTGTCCGCCTTCCGCATCGCTTCGGCCGGCGGGGTGAGCAGGAACGCGCCGGGATCACCGCGAAAGCCCGTCGCCGCCTCGACCAGTCCGAGGTAGCGATGCACCTGATGCCGGCCGGCAAACGACCGGTCGTCCACCGCGCGCGTCAGCAGCAACCGGTTGATGCCGCGATTGAACCCGATCCGTTCGTGCACGCCGGCACGCCAGAACTGCCAGGCCCCGGAAAACGAATTGACGAACAGGTAGCCGCGCGAATCCTGATGCTGGCGCAAAGCCGCGCGCGCGGCGGCCTTGCCTTCATCCGTCTTAAACGCGAACCCGAGCACGTCGTCGATTTCCGAAACGCAGCGGTAGAGCGGCACCACACTGTCGTGCGCAATGACCATCACTTCTTCATCACCGTGCGCCTGTTTGATTGCGCGCAGCGCCGGCAGCGACATGACGCAATCGCCCAGCCAGTTGGGCACACGCACCACCACCGTCACCGGCGCACGCTCATCCCGCGCATGTGCCCGGCGGCGGCGCGGCAATTTTCCCCGATCGCAGCAACTCATACTTGCGCCGGGCATATTCGCCGTACAATTTTGCCAGCAACAAGCCATTGGCGCCGTCGATGAACCCGTACTTCAGGACATAGCAGCGCAGGAACGTGAACCAGCCGCGCAGCACAGGCCACGCCGCCGGCTTTTTCCCCTTCGCCCGCGCGGTCTGCGCCCAGAGCTGCGCATAGCGCTCGCTGCGCGCGCGGAAATCCGCCTCATCGCGGTAGCTGTAGTGGTTGAACGCCTCGGGGCGGTAGTCCACCGGCACGTCGACGATAACCCGCTCATGCACCCGGTCGGGCGAAAACCGTCCCTTGTCCTGCGGGAAAAGCCGCACCACGTAATCGGGATACCAGCCCAGGCCGCGGATCCACTGGGTGCCGAAAAAGGTCTTCCGGCGGAAGGCCACCGCGCGGTCGACCGGGTCGGCCGCCAGCAGCGCCTCGATGAACGCGCGCTGCGGGGGCGTCACTTCCTCGTCGGCGTCGAGCAGCAGCACCCAGCGGTGCGTGCAGCGGCGCAGGGCAGCTTCCTTGTATTCGCCGAAACTCCCGGTCCATGCGCGCTGTTCGACCCGCGCCCCCGCCTGCCGCGCCAGCTCGACGGTACGGTCGGTGCTGCCGGAATCAACCACCAGCCGCTCGTCCGCCCAGTCCACACTTGCCAGCGCGCGCGCAATATTCCGTTCCTCATTGTGCGCTATCAGGAACACCGAGAGCGGCGCGCGTGTCATCGTCCCGCCCGCCGCAACACTGCATCGACAAAGTCGGCTTCGCGCATTGCCAGCGCCACCTGCAGCACCAGCACGGGCACCGGCACATCCAGCACATCCGCCAGTTTCACCGCATCCTTGGCGGTGGTGACCACGCAATCCATCTGGTTCTCCGCACACAGGCGCCGCAGCACGATCATGTCCTGCGGGGTATAGGCATGATGGTCGGGAAGCCGGTAGCGCACCGTGAATGACGGGCAGCACTCCTCGACTGTCGCCTCAAAGGCGGCGGGATTGCCGATCCCCGACAGCATCACGGCACGCTTGCCGGCCAGAAAACTGGTCGGATGCTGTTCCCCGGTGCGAAAGTTGTGCATTCCTTTCATCGCCAGGTCGGCGGTGAACACCGGAACCCCCGGTGCCACCTGCGCCAGTTGCCGGCGCACTTCCTCGAGCCCGGGCACCCCCTGCGCCCGGGTCAGGACAATGATCCCCGCACGACGCAATGCCGACGGCGGTTCGCGCAGCAGCCCGCGCGGCAGTACGAAACCGTTGCCAAACGGCTGGCGCGCATCCAGCAGCACCACATCCAGGGAGCGCCGCAGGCGCAAATGCTGCATGCCGTCATCAACCACAATGATCGCCGGGGCAACCTCGCGGCACAGCAACTGGGCGGCGCGCGCCTTGACCTGATCCACCGCCACCGCCACGCCCGGCAATTCCTTCACCAGCAGATACGGCTCATCACCCGCTTCACGCGGCGTCAGGCGCACGCGCCGGCCGTCGCTGACCAGCACCGGCCCCGTTACCGGCACCGGGCCGCAGGCCCGCGCCGCAATCCCCACTGTGATCCCGCGTTCCTGGAAGGCCCGGACCAGCAGCAGCACCAGCGGGGTTTTGCCCGTGCCGCCGGCGGCAAGGTTGCCAACGCTGATGACGGTTGCCGGCACGGCCTGCGACGGCAACAGCCCCAAGCGGTACGCCTGATAACGCAACCGGGTCAGCCCCGCAAACGGCCACGACAGCAGCTGCAGGAACGCCCGCATCAGGACAGCATCGGGCGCGCCCCGTTCACCGCTGATAATCGACAGGTACCAGTCGTGCGCGTTCACAGCCACTCCCGCACCCGGGCGGTGATGCTGGCGCTGGCGCCCGCCTGCGCCAAAACGAGCGCCCGGCCTTCAATTCCGCACGCGGTGCGCCGCGCCGGATCTTTGAGCAGCGCCCTGGCGACCGTCACCAGCGCCTCCTCGTCCGCCACCGTCATTCCGCCATGCCCTTCGAGCAGCGCCACGGCAGCGCGGAAGTTGTGCGTATGCGGCCCGTACAGCACCGGCACCCCGAACACCATCGGCTCCAGCATATTCTGTCCGCCATGCGGGATGAAACTGCCGCCCAGAAAGACCACCTGCGCCGGCGCATAGAATCCGGCCAAATCGCCGATCGTGTCAATAATCAGCACTTCACTGCGCCAGGCCCCGCCGGCAGAGAGCAATTGCCCCGACCAGCCGCGCGCCTTGACCGCCGCCAGCACTTCGCCGGCGCGCTGCGGATGACGCGGGCAGATCACCAGGCGCGCATTGGCGCGCAGCCGGGCATGGGCATTGAGTACTGCTTCGTGTTCTCCCGGGTGCGTGCTTCCCGCCACCCAATAAGCGGGCGCTCCCTGCGTCAGGGGATGCGGGGCGCGGCGGGCCAGCAGGGCGATGCTGTCGAATTTGGTGTTGCCCACCACCGTCACCCGTTCCGGACGCGCACCAAGGGCAATAAGCCGTTCCGCGTCGGCCGGCGTCTGCATGGCGCACCAGTCAAGTGCCGCCAACGCCCCGGCAAACAGCCCGCGCCAGCGCCGGTATCCGGCAAAGGACCGGTCGGAAATGCGCCCGTTGATCAGCGCCTGCTTCACTCCTGCGCGCGCGGCTGCCAAGATAAAATTCGGCCACAGTTCTGTTTCGGTATAGAGCACGACGCACGGGGTCAGCTGCCGCAGCGCCCGGGCGCAAGCCCCCGGCAGATCAAACGGAAAGTAACCGAAATAGTCCGCCTGCAGGCGCTTGCGCGCCAGCGTCTGACCGGTCAGCGTCGTGGTGGTGATCACGCCGGTCAGCGCCACTTCCGCACGCAGGCGCTCCCACACCGGCTGTGCCGCCAGCGTTTCCCCGACCGAAACCGCGTGCAGCCAGACCACCGGATGCGCTGCCGGCAGCGGTCGGCCGGAGAGGTACAGGCGCGACCATACCCCGCCCGCCCCGCGCCCGCTCAGCAGATTGCGCACGGCATAGAGCGGCAGTCCCGGCGGCAGGGCGGCATACCACAGCGCGGTGTACAGGGTGCGCAGCACTATTCCGCACCCGTCAGATCGGCAAACTGCAGTTCATACAGGCGCTGATACAGCCCGCCGCGGGCCAGCAGTTCCTCGTGTTTCCCGCGATCGACAATCCGTCCGCCGTCCAGCACGATAATCAGGTCAGCCGTGGTCACCGTGGACAGGCGATGGGCAATGACCAGCGTGGTCCGCTGCGCCATCAGGCGCTCCAATGCCTCCTGCACGGCACGTTCCGATTCCGTGTCAAGGTTTGAGGTCGCTTCGTCCAGCAGCAGGATCGGCGGATTCTTGAGAATGGCGCGGGCAATGGAAAGCCGCTGCCGCTCACCGCCGGACAGCGTCATGCCGCGTTCGCCGATAACCGTATCCAGTCCCTCCGGGAGTTTGGCAATAAACTCCGCGGCATTCGCCGCCCGGGCCGCCGCCATGATCTGCTCATCCGTTGCGTTGGCGGTGCCGTAGGCGACATTGTGGCGCACCGTGTCGTTAAACAGCACCACCTCCTGGGTGACAATACCGATCTGCCGGCGCAGTGAATCCAGGCCAACCAAACGGATATCCTCGCCGTCAATCAGAACCTGCCCCCGGGTCGGATCGTAAAAGCGCGGCAGCAGATTGATCAGCGTGGTTTTCCCCGCGCCGCTGCTGCCAACAACCGCCACCCGCATGCCGCGGGTGATGGTCAGGTCGATCCCCCGCAGCACCGGCTCATCGTCGTAGGCGAAATGCACCCCGCGATATTCGATCATGCCGGCAAACGGCGGCAGCGACGGGGCGTCCGGCCGGCTGGCCACCGCCGCCGGCGCGTCGAGGATCTCAAACAGGCGCTCACCCGCCGCAACGATCTGCTGCAGGGTGTTGTTGACCTGGGTCAGCGAACGCAGCGGCTTGTACAGCGTGATCAGCGCGGCCATGAAGGTAAAGAAGGTGCCCGTGGTGATCCCGCCCGCCTGCTCCCCCTTGATCACCTGCAGGCCGCCGTAGACGATGATCCCGGCAATGGCCAGCGCGGCGATCAATTCCAGCACCGGCGGGGCCAGCGCCTTGATGCGCAGAATGCGCAGCGCCGCCGCCAGAAACGCGGCGGCGCGGGCGCGATGCCGGCCCTGTTCATACGCCTCCATGGTGAAACCCTGAACGATGCGGATGCCGGCCACACTTTCCATGATCACCGTCGAGATCTCGCCCTGCTCCTGCTGCATCGACCTGGTCGTGACGCGCATGCTCTTGCCGAAAAAGGCGATAACCCAGCCGACCAAGGGAAACACCAGCAGCGAGACCAGGGTCAGACGCCAGTCGAGCAGAAAGATCAGGCCGATCACGAAAATGACTTCCGCCGGCTCGCGGATGAAGGCGGCGACGATATTGCTGATTGAATTCAGGATGATGCCGATATCGCCGGTCAGGCGTGAAACCAGGTCGCCGGTCTTGCGCCGGTCGAAATACGCCAGCGACTGGCCGAGCAGATGGTCGTAAACCGCATTGCGCAAGTCGGTCCCGGCCCGCATGCCGCAGCTGCCCATGAAATATGCCTGCCCGTAACTGGCAAGCCCCTTGCACAGGAAGGTAAGGATCAGGAATCCCGCAATACCGAACAGCATCTGGTGGCGGGTCAGCGTCAGCACCACGCCGGTCAGCGGCAGCGGATAGGTGACGATTTCACCGCCGGGAGTGAACACATGGTCAATGATGGGTTTGATGGTGTAGATGGTCACCGTATTGAACAGCGCAAACAGCACCATGCACACCGTCGCCACCGCCAGCTGCGGCCAGTATGGCTTGATATAGCAAAACAACCGCGTATAGGTCTTCATCGCTGCTCCTGGTAGTCACGGACAATGCTGCCGGCGGCCCGACTGATACCGTCGGTGCCGCCGACCAGTTCCGCCAAACGCACGCATTCCCGGCGCACCGCCTGCTGGCGTTCGTCGCTCCACAATTCCGCCGCCGCCGCCGCCAGTTTTTCCGGCGTGCATTCCCGCTGCAGCAGTTCCGGCATGAGCTCCCGTCCCGCCAGCAGGTTGGGCAGACCGGCATAGCCGACCCGCACCAGCCGGCGGGCAAGAAAAAAGGTCACCGGTGCCATGCGATAGGCGATGACCGTCGGCGTCTGCTGCAGCATCAATTCCAGCGTGACCGTTCCCGACGCGGCCAGCGCCACCCGGGCATGCCGCATCGCCGCATAGCGCTCCTCGACAATCTGCACCGCCACCGGACAGCGCGCCAACTGTTCTGCCAGCCAGGCGCGCGGCAGCGTCGGCGCCGGCGCCAGCCAAATCGTGCAGGGCAACCGCTGCTGCACCTGCACCGCCGCTGCCAGCAGCACCGGCAGCAACCGTTCCCACTCCGACGACCGCGAACCGGGCAGCAGCAGCAGCGGGGGCCGGTCGTCACGCACCCGGTATTTGGCCGCGAATCCTGCGTCCCCGGGTTCACCGTGCAGCAGCTCCGGCAGCGGATGCCCGACAAATTCGCTGTTCACGCCGCGGGCCGCAAGGAACTCATGTTCAAACGGAAAAATGCTCAGCACGCGATGCGTCACCCGGCGCAAGCTGCGCGTGCGCCAGGCCCCCCACACCCAGACCTTGGGCGGAATCCAGTAGAGCACCCGCGTTGCCGGCGACAGCTTGCGGATGACAGCCGCTGCCTGCAGATTGAACCCGCCAAAGTCCATCAGCACCGCCACCCGCGGCGGATGCGCTTGCACTTCTGCCCGCAATGCAGTCATGGCCTGCCGCAGGAAGCCCAGCCCGCGCGCCGCCTCCGCCACGCCCATCAGCCCGCGCGCCGCCAACGGAAAGACCAGTTCGGCGCCCGCCGCGCGCATCGCCTCCCCGCCCAGCGCGCGCACGCGCACGCCGGGCAACCGCCGCTGCAGGTGCCCGACCAGCCGCGCTGCATACAGGTCCGCCGACAGCTCGCCGGTCACCAGCAGGATGCCGGTCATGCGCGTCGCCCGGTCAGTCAACGAACAGCGGCACAAAATCGAACTTGCCGACATCCACCAAACCCTTGTCGGTCAGCTTGAGCTGCGGAATCACCGGCAAGGCAAGGAACGACAGGGTCATGAACGGATCCGACAGCACGCACCCGAGCGCCGCCGCCGCCTGCGTCAGTTGTGCATTAATCGCCGCCACTTCCGTCAGCGGTCGCGGCGAGATCAGGCCGGCAATCGGCAGTTCCAGCATGGCCCGCACCGTCGTCCCCTCGACCACGACCGCGCCGCCCGAGGCGGCGATGACCGCCTGTGCCGCCGCCGCCATTTCCGCGTCGCTGGCGCCCACGACAATGATATTGTGCGAATCATGCGCCACGGACGTGGCCAGCGCCCCGCGTTTGAGTCCGAACCCTTTCACCAACCCAACGGCGACGGTCTTTGCCGCACGGTGCCGGTCAATCACCGCGATCTTGAGAATGTCCCCGGTCGGATCGGCCTGCACCATGCCGGCGACGGTCTTTACCACCGTGGTCAGCGCATCTGTGACAATCTGCCCGGGCACGACTCCGATAACCCGCGCCGTGGTCCCCGCTGCCGGAATGACAAAATCTGCGGCAGTGACCGGCTTGGCATTCATCGCATTACGCAGGTGCTCGTAGCGCGGCGTGGGCAACACACCGGTGACCACTCCGCGATCCGCCGCCCGTTTGCCCCACTTGTAGACAGCATCAACCGTAACCTGCTTAAGATCGGACAGCACAAGGATATCCGCCCGATACCCCGGCAGGATGGCGCCCAGGGCGGGAAGCCGGAAATAATTGGCGGCATTAAATGACGCCATGCGGTACGCCGTGATCGGCGCCACCCCGAACGCGATCGCGCGCCGCACCATTTCGTCAATGTGCCCGCGGGCAATAATGGTGTCAGGGTGGCGGTCGTCGGTGCAAAAGACCAGTTGCGCCGCATTCTGCTCGGTCACCAACGGCAGCAGGTCGTCGAGATTGCGGGCGCCGCTCCCCTCGCGGATCATGATCGTCATGCCGCGCCGCAGCTTTTCCCGCGCCTCGGCAACGGTGGTGCATTCATGGTCGGACCGCACCCCGGCGGCGATGTAGGCATTAAGCTCCCTGCCCGCCAGGCCGGGCGCATGCCCGTCCACCACTTTGCGCTGATCGTAGGCCAGCTGCAGTTTCTTGAGCACCTCGGGATCCTTGAACAGCACCCCCGGGAAGTTCATCATTTCACCCAGCCCGCGCACCCACTTGCTCGGCATAAGCGGCGCCAGCGAAAACGCATCGAGATGGGCGCCCGCCGTTTCCAGATGAGTGGCCGGAACACATGACGGCAGCATCACAAACACATTCAGCAGATTGTGCTTGCTGGATTCGAGCACGAAGTTGATGCCGTCGATGCCAAGCACATTGGCAATCTCATGCGGATCGATCACCGCGGTGGTGGTGCCATGGGGCAGCACCGCGCGGGTGAACTCCGGCACGGTCACCATCGAGCTTTCCAGATGGACATGCCCGTCGATAAACCCCGGGGCGATGAATCTGCCGCTGACGTCAACCACTTCTTTGGCCTGATAGCCGTCGCCCAAGCCGACAATCCACCCTTCGGCAATAGCCACGTCCGCCGGGTGCACTTCACCGGCAAAGACATTGACCACCTGCCCGCCTTTGAGCAGCAGGTCAACCGGTTGTTCGCCACGGGCGTAGGCAATCCGTTTGTCCAGTTCCATGTCGTCTCCTCCTCGCGCGGTCAGTCGTCCGCGTTATCGTTGTATCTGATTTCCGCAAATTCCGCCATGCGCACCTCGCCCTGCTCATACACCAGGCAGGTTCGCGACAGCGGCTGTTCGATATTCAGGGTGGCATTGCGGATGGTGATGCGGCAGCCGGGATGCACGAATTGCGCCGCACTTACCCGGCCGTCACGCTTTTCCGCCACTTTTTCCTGCAGGCCGCGCAACTGCTGTTCCGCCTTGTTCACCCGCTGCTGCATATTGCCCGCCGCCGCCTGCAGCTGCTGCAGCAGCGCCTCCTTGGGCGGCGGCAGCGTCCCGGTCTTCTGCCTGACCTCCAGCAGCACCTTCATCCCGAGCCGGACCTTCTTGAAATGCTCCGCATATTCCACCAGGGTTTTTTCCAGATCGGTGATCTGCAGCCGTACCAGCGGATCCAGACCAACTTCCAGCACCGTCTTCGTCGCCACCGCCGTGCCGATCTCCTTGGCCGCCACCGCATGCCCGGCGCGGATGGTACCCCCCACCAGAACCCCCTTTTTGCCCGCGGTGCACAGGATCGCCCGTCCGGCGGCACTGTCGCTGTGCATGATCGATTCCTGCACAATAATGTCCCGGCCCGCCACCAGCCGCGCGCCCTCGACGAACTTCGCCCGCAAATCCTGTCCCGCCCGCAGCATACTGGCCGCGTCGCCGATGATTCCGCCCAGCACGGTAATGTCGCCCTCAGCATCGAGATTGGCCTTGTCCACGCTGCCGGCGATGATATTGCCCGCCGCCCGCACGGTAAATCCCTGGCAGACCGTCCCCTTGACGATCACCGAACCGAGGAAACTGATATTGCCCGTCTCGAAATTGACATCGCCGCCAACCATGTACACCGGTTCCACCCGCAACAGACGACCGATCAGCATAATCTGGCCGTCAGCGGTCGCCACCACTTCTTTCCCGTCAGGCGACAGGGCCACATTGCGGCCCAGGACCAGCTGGTTCTCCTTGACCGGCTTGGCCCCGATTTCACGGTCGAAGACATCCACACCCGGACGGCCCGGCACCGGCGGATGCACTTTGGCCACCACCTGGCCCGCCGTCACGTTTTCAACAATATTCAGCTCCTTGAAATCAACCTTGCCGCGTTCGTCTTCGTCCAGATGGCGCACTTCCTTATTCAGTTCAACCATGAATTCATAACGACCATGCTGGCCGGGAACAACGGGAACACCCTCCGCCACCACGACCGGCTGATCGAACAGTCCGTCGCGGTAAATGCGCTGCACCGTTGCGAAATCCGGCCGTTTGATGCCTTCTTCCGTCAGCCGCTGCACCAGCTCTTCGACGGTGGTCGGTCGGCCCATCGGCTTGTGCGCGGTAACGATAACTTCACAGCGCATGCGGTCCGGCGCCACCGTAATGTCGATGCGTCCGTCCAGTTCCGGTTCCGGCTGGCGCGGACCAATGATCACTTCCACGCCCGCCCCGGTCCGCACGGTTTCCGTCAGCAGCCGGAGATCGACCCCGTTGCGATACCCGCGCTTTTCCAGTTCCTTTTTGACCTTGTCGGGCTCCGCCCGCAACCCGTCACCCTTGGGCGCATGCACGGTCAAGCGCAATCCGTCATCGGCATTGACCAGCACAAAATGACCGTCTTCCTTGCGATTGAACTGGGCAATGGCCTCGGCGGCGCTGCCGCCGGCATGTTCCTTTTTTGCCCTGACACTGACTTGCAGGATATACGGTTTGTGGCCCACTCCGAACAACCCCTTGCTTTTCTCCTGAATCACCTTGTGCTGCACCTGCTCCACCGGGAGGCCCAGCGCCGCGGCACCCTGGCGCACCCCCTCGGCAATTTCCGCACAGGTGACTTCCACGCTGGTACGCCGCGCCACCGGCAGGTACTTCCGTTCGAGCGCGGCCAGATTTTCTCCCGGCACCACCTGCACCGCCAGCCAGGGCCGCAGGCCGGCAGGCGGCTTTTCCGCGGTGGTGCTCTTTTTGGGTGGCGCCCCGGCCGGCACCGGCTCCGGTTGCGGCACCACAAAAACCGCCAGCGCCTCTTCGTTGAGCCCGGTGAACAGCGCCGCCCGCTGCCGCGCGCTCTTTTCATCTGGCGCCAGCAATTGCTGGCATTTGCGGATGCGCGCCAGCCGGGCTTCGTGCTCAGCGGCATCGATAGTCGCGGTTGTCTCTGCCGCGGCAAGTGCCGGCAGGGTGTTGCGCCGCCGCACCTTCGGCTCGCGATACACTTCGACGCTGACCATGCCGCCCTTTTCAACAAAACTCGGGCGCTTTTCTTCCTTGTTCAACACGGTGGGATCACTGCGCCCCACCACCAGTTTGCTGCCGGCATACGCGATACCGGCAACATTGATCACCCCGTTCACCGGCGATTCAATGGCGGCCGCCATGCGTTTTTCCTGGGCCTGGAGCCGTTCCAGCAGACTCTCGATACGCTTGCGCGAAGACAGTTGCCGGTCAAGTTGTTCCTGCTCGCCTGCGTCGAGCTTGCCGCTGGCCTTGCGCGTCACCAGCCCGCCGATGTGCTTGCCGAGGGTTTCCAGCTGTTCACGCGCCAGCATCACATCACGCCGCACCTGTTCCAGCACCGTCTTGTCGCCGATCCGGGCACCCACCACCACCACGGTTTCGGCACCGGCGGGACTGCCCAGATCGCGGCAGTTTACTTCCTCGCCCGCCTGCACATTGCCGCCGACGATGACGCCCTTGTCCCCGACGCAAACGATTTTCGCCCCCGCCTGCACCGTGCTGTGCAAAATCGCCTCGTCAACGATGACATTATCAGCGGCATCAATGCGGGCATTTTCGATGAACCCCGCATAGACGTCGGCCCCCGCCCGCACCGCGCCCTGGCCACCGCCCAGAATTCCCTTTTTTACCGTTACCGAGCCGTTGGCCGACAGCTGCGCCCGGCCCACGGTGCCCAGCACAATGATGCAGCCATCCGCCTGCAGGGTCAGCCCGTCCTCGACATCCCCGGAAACAATGATGCTCCCCGGCGTCACGATATTGCCCTGCCGGGCGGTGGCATTGCCTTCGATCCGGCGAATGGGGGATACGGCCACCTGATTTCCCGACCATTGCACCAGCCCGTCAACCGCCGCATACAGGCGGCGGCCTTCAGCAGCCATCAGCACATTGGCGCCCGGTTCAAAGAGCACGTCCTGACCCTGATCCTGCGCCAGCGATGCCGCCAGCAGTTGCCCGGCATGAACCGCGATGTCTGACAGGTCGGCCGTCAGCAGTGCCGTTTTCATTTCCTTGGCCGTCATTTCCCGTTCGCGTTCCCACGGCCAGGAATACAGTTGGGTGCCGGTACCGTCACGCGGCAATTCCGGCGGCGCTGCCGCAGCCGGCGCCTCGCCAGACACCGGATTCTCCGCCGCGGCCGGTTCGGCGGACAATTTGAGAATTGCCACCGGTTGGCCGCTCGCGTTGCGCACAATGGTCTCCAGCTGCTTGGCATCAATGCCCTTGCGATAGCCCTGCTGCTCAAGCTGGCGCTTGATTTCGGCAACTTCAACCGGTTTGCCCTGCCCCTTGGGCGGATGCACCGTCACCTGCAGTTCACCGTCCTGCGCCACCACGGTAAAGGTGCCGCGGCAGGCGGCAAGCAGCGCATCAAGCGCCGGCGTTTTGAACGGAAAGCTTTTCTGCGTTTCTTTGGACTTGGGACTGATCGCAATCCGCCAGGGTCGGGCACCCACCCCCAGCATCCCGGTCTTGGCCTCTTCCAGCACCCGGTGCGTCACCTCGTCCGGGGTCAGCTTGAGTGCGGCAGCGCCGCGCGCGAGCCCCGTCTCGATGCTCTCGCAGATGACTTCCACCTCGATTTTGCGCGGAGCGGGAAAATACGCTTCCCGCACGCTGTCCAGCGTGTCGCCCGGCGTCAACTGTGCGACAAAGTATTCGGTATCTGCCGTCTCGCCCTTTGCCGGCTTTTTCTTTTCCTTGCCCTCGTCCGGCGGGGATAGTGCCGCCAACGCGGCTGGCGGCAGCCCCAAAAACCGGGCCGCCTGCTTGACCGCCACCGTTTCCGCAGCAGCGCGCAACCGCATCATGCGGCGCAAATCGGCAAGCTGACTGATCAGGGCCAGCGGATCCGCGGGCACGGTCAGTGCGGCAGCCGGCAACGCCACCGGGCGGACGCGCCGGCAACGCTGATACATCGCCTCCTTGTAGGCCTCGTTGGCAATCCTGCCTCGCCGTTCCATGATACTGCACCGGCGCATTTCCTTGGCCACGTCCTGCGGCGGGGCGGTGCCCACCACCAGTGTCACGCCCGGCTGCAGCACCGTCGCCACCGCCAGCCGCCCGCTGCGGTCATCCTTGATGCGCGCCTCAATTTCCTGCAGCTGATACTCCTGCTCGCGCACCAGCGCCTGCTGCCGCTGTTTTTCCACAGTCAGCGCCATACTTTTTTCCGGCGGAGCAGCTGCCAGTTCCTTGTCGATGACCTGCAGCCGGTCCCGCAATTCTTCCAGCTGCTTTTTCCTGCCGCCGACAATCTGCCGGTCAGTTGCCGCCGCTCCGATGCACACCCGCATCTTCTCACCCAGCGGTGAACCGATCTCCGCCGCGTCGATTTCCTCACCCGCGCGCAATTCGCCGCCCAGCAGCATGGTTTTGGCGCCGCAGCCGATAATCCGGCTGCCGGCATGCACCTGGCAATGCAGCAGCGCTTCATCAACCAGCACACTCGCGCCGACCTCACAGGTCGCCCGCTCCGCATAGCGGACATAGAGATCGCCACCCGCCTGCAGGCAGGCCTGATCGCCGCCGATTACCGCATGCTGCACAATAATCGTGCCGCCCGCGACCAGCGTCGCCGCCCCCACATTGCCGGCAACCAGCAGGGAGCCGGCAACCGTCACCGTGGCCCCATCGCCCACCGAACCGTTGATGGCGAGGGAACCATCATAGGCAATTGTCGCGCCCGCTGCCACCCCGGTCATTTCGCGCAGCGGCGCCATCCATACTTCATCGCCGCACCAGTGCACAACGCCGTCGTACATGGCGAACAACCGCTGCCCGTCATCGAGCGACAGCATGTTTGTCCCGGCGGCGATCACCGGCACCTCCGCCGGTGCGCCCTGCAGGCGCGCCGCCAGCAGCTGGCCGGCATGCACTTTCACATCACCAAACGCATAACCGGCAAAAAGCGCACGCGCCTCCTTCGCCGACAGTTCCGCCGGTTCGCGACCGTACGCATAGGCTGCCTGCGCCGCCTCGAGCGGTTCCGGCTCCTCCGCCTTCTTGTCAGCCGCCGGCTTCGCCTCTGCACGCACATCAATGCGCACCGGCGCGCCGGCCGCCTCCTGCACCGTTTTGGCCACCAGGGCCTCATCGATGGGCCGGGCAATTTTTTTGTTCTGTATCTCCTGCAGCACTTCGTCAAGCTCGATGGTCGTGCCGCTGCCGATCGGCTTGATCACCGTCAGGTGCACGCCCTGCGGCAAATCCTCCAGGCGGAACATGCCGTTACGTGCCGACACCGGCTTGGCGGTCTTGCCCGGCGCTTTTTTCGGCGCCACCTCAACCCGCAGAATGTACGGCTTGGCGCCAAAGCCCAGCACTCCGTCGACCTTCTCCCGCACGACCTTGTGGCTCAAGTCATCCACGGGATGATCCAGCACCTCAGCCGCGCGACGCAGTCCGTCTTCGATGGTGGCGCAATGCACTTCCACCGACGTGCGCCGTTTCGTCGGCAGGAACAGCTGCTCGACCTCGCTTCGGGTCTCGCCCGGCATCATCTGTACGGCAAAAAATTCGCCCGGAACCGCGGCATGCTTCCCTTCCGCCCGGCGCGGTGCCGAGCGCGTGAGCAGCACCAGTTGTTCGCCGGGCAGGCCGAGCAGCGGCGCCGCTGCCGCCTGAGCCGCCGCCGGCGTCTCCGCCGTCACCATGACACAGCGGCGCAGAACGTCCGGCACCGGCACTGCCGGATCCGGCGTAATCACCAGTCCGCCCGCCACCGGCGTCAGCGGCAGTTCCCTGAGATTCTCGCCAAGGAACGCCTTGTTTTTTTCCACGAACGTGACTTTTTTCTGTTCTTTGGCCAATGCCACCGGCAGCGCCGCACCAACGCCGATTTTGACGCCGGAAAAAACCGTATCAATGACATTAATCTGGCCGGGATGCACAGTGCGCAGACGCACTTCCAGCGCCGCGTGTTCCGCCAGCAGCAGCCGTTCGCGCCGCGCTGCCCGCCGGGCCTCGTCGCCGGCAGCAGCGCTCTTGGCCGCGGTTCGCGCCGCTGCAAGCGCCGTCTTGACCTGCTCCAGGCGATGGGCGTCGCCCTGCGCCGTGCCGGCAATGGCAACGGTCACCGACCCGCCGGCGCTTCCCAACTGCCGGCAGACCAGCGCCTGGGTGGCACGGATCTCGCCGCCGCTGACCACCGCCTTGGCGCCGACCGCCACCACCTGGCCGCCGGCGGTGATGCTGCTGTCCACAATGCCCTCGTCGGCAATGATATGGCCGCCGGCCACCACGCTGGTTTTTTCGATTTTCTGGGCAATCAGCGTATTCCCGACAACAACCGTGTTCTGTCCGTTACCCGCGAGCGACCCGCGCACCACCAGCGATCCGCCGACCGCCACGGTCGCCGCGCCGATCTTGCCGGTGACCACCAGATCACCGCCAACCACCAGAACCGCGCCATCGGCAAGGTCACCGTCAATCTTCACATCGCCGGGAATTTCCCGTTCACCGTCGGCTAGGATCACCGTCCGGTTGATGATCTGCTGCGGCACCACACTGACTTCATCACCGTTCCAGCGCACGGCGCCCGGGCCGGCGGCATAGAGGCTCTTGCCCCCGTCAAGCGCCAGCACATTCACCCCGGCCCCAGCCCCGGTCCGGCTGGAGACGAGCAATTGTCCGGCCAGCACCCGCCGTACCGGCAATTCCGCCGCCGTTTGCGCCTGCCGCCACCAGGCCAGCACCTCGCGGATTTCCGGCAAACGACCGAACTGGTAATTGCCCACCAGCGACAGTTCCGCCGCACCCAGGGTTACCGCGGCCCCCGTCGTCAGACTGCCGCCGCGCAATCCATGCAGGCCGTCCTCCAGCGACGCCAGCCGGCTTTCGATCTTTTCGAGTTCGTCCAGACTGATGCCACCCGCTGGCGGCTGCTGCTCACTCATTCATCCGTCCCCGCGCCGACAGATCATATGGTTGTGAAACGAAAACTTTAGCATACCGTCGTCGTCGGGGCAAACCATCCGCACCGGCAGCTCACGCTGCCTATTGCCATGCCACGTCAATCACCACGTCCGGATGCAGCGACTGTTTGACCGGACAGGCGCGGACCGTGGCTGCCAGTTTCTCCCGCTGCTCCGCGCTGAGCGCCAGCGCCGGCGGCAGGGTGATGCGCACCGCCAGTGCGGCGATCCGCCGCGGCGGAACCGTGGTCATGCTCTTGTCAATCTGCACCGCGGTTCCGGCCAGCGCCAGACCCTCGCGTTGGGCGTACAATCCCATAATCGTCAGCACACACGTGGCAAATGCCGCCGCCACCAGATCCGTGGGCGAAAACTGCCGACCCTGCCCGCCATTGTCCACCGGCGCTTCGGTGCGCAGCACTGCTGCCGACGGGACATGCCGCGCCGTGCACATCAACTGGCCATCATATACCGCCTCAATCATCACGCCCATGCTCATCCCCCTCCGGCATTATGCAGCCGCAGCTTGCCCGCTTGGCGCCGTGCGGCTGGCCGGCGCACCGTTCATTTAAGCGTGCGCTCCAGAATGCGCACGATTTTTTCCGCCGCATCGCCGCTGCCGTACGGATTGCGCCGGCGGGCGACCGCCCGGTATGCCTCCGGATCATCCAGCAGACGCCGCACCACCCGCACCAATGCCGCGGTCCTGGTGCCTGCCACCAGCACCGTGCCCGCGCGCACCGCATCCTCGCGTTCACTCTTCTCCCGCGCCACCACCACCGGAATGCCCAAAGCCGGCGCCTCTTCCTGCAAGCCGCCCGAATCCGTCAGCACCAGACCGCAGCGGGCCATGAGGTGGGCCAGCGTCGAATACGGCACCGGCGGCAGCAGGCGCACATTGCCGCACCCGCCCAGCAACTGCCGCGCCGGCCGGCATACCTGCGGATTGGGATGCACCGGATACAGCCACTCCACCGCCGGATACCGGCACGCCAGTTCACGCAGGGCGGCAAAAATCCGCGCCAGGGGCGCGCCAAAGCTTTCCCGCCGATGCATGGTAACCAGCACGCGCGGCCGCGGCGGCAGTGCCAGCACCCATGCCGGGGGCGTCGTCTGTGCCAGCGTCCAGCGCAAGGCGTCAATAACCGGGTTGCCAGTGCGGTAAATCAGGCGGGCGGGAATATTTTCCCGGCGCAGATTGGCGGCGGCCGTGCGGGCCGGGGCAAAATGCCAGCGGGTCACCGCCGCCAGCATGTGCCGATACCCCTCTTCCGGAAACGGTGCCGCAAGATCACCGGTACGCAACCCCGCTTCCACATGCCCGAAAGGGACCTGTGCCAGATAGGCCGCCAGCGCGGCCGCGAACACTGTCGCCGTATCGCCCTGCGCCAGCACCGCTGCCGGCCGGCGACGGCGCAGCAGCGGCATCAGTTTCATCAGCAGACGGGCCAACACCGCTTCCTGGGTCTGGTCGGGCCGCATCAGGTCAAGGTCAATATCCGCCCGCAGGCCGAATACCGCCAACGCGTCGTCAAGCAGTTCGCGATGCTGCGCCGTCGCCACCACCACCGGGTGGAGGCGCCGGCTGCGGTGCAGGGTCATGATCACCGGCGCCATTTTGATCACTTCCGGCCGCGTGCCCAGCACACACCATACGTTCTTGCCCATCATTCTTCCTTGCGCACCACCATGAATATTTTGTCTCCCAGCACCGGCACCACTGCCGCTGCCATATCAGCAATTCCCGTCAGCACACCCGACCGCGTTCGCCACACCGGTTCATGGTACAACCGGCAGCGATGCAGGCCCGCCACCGTGAGACCGGCGCGGACCGCCGCCAGGCGCAAGCCACCGTCACTGAAATGCCAGCGATGCTCCCACGGCCACCAGCCATACCACGCCGCCCCGGTCAGCCGCGGCACCAGCCCCTGGTAGCGCGGCACACTCACCGCGATGATGCCGCCCGGTGACAGGAGCCGGGAAAGCTCCCGCAGCAGCAGCAGCGGTTCCATGACATGCTCCAGCGTCTGTTCCAGCATCACCACGTCATACGCTGCCGCGGGGAGGGCCGTCGTCGCCTGCGTGGACAATGCCAACCCGAACTGCTGACAGCCGTACGCCACCGCCGTCTGGTCGGGATCAATCCCCGATGCCGCATAACCCGCCCGGGCGGCCGCAGCGACCAGCACGCCGATGTTGCAGCCGACATCCAGCAATCGCCCCTGCGGACGATAGCGCCGGACCAGCGCCAGCGATTCAGCCGCAAATGTCCGCCACAAAGGCAGCTGGCGGGCACGGTCATTCTCCGCCAGCGGGGTGGCAGAATAGTCAGCGACCGGCGGCGGCACGGTGCGTCCGGTGCCGCATGCCGCACAAAGCACCACAGAAAAGCTGACGCGCACGCCATCCGGCCGGATCGAACAACCGCGCACATGGTCAACCGCCGCAGTCGCGCCGCACCAGCAGGTGCCGCGTTCAGTCATCAGCCCGCATCTCCAGGGTCATCGTCAGGGGCGCACCCAGCGACCAGAGCGCGCGCAGGGTGGTTTCACAGACCAGCGTACCGCGATAACGCCAGAGCATGTCAACCGGTGTGCCGAACCGCAGCCGCCATGGCCGGTCGCCGATCACCACCCGGCATTCACTAATCGCCTGCCCCAGCCGTTGTGTCACCGCGGCCGCACGCACCGGCTGTGACCAGCGCAACACCGGAAAATGCACCCGCGTGACGTTTGATTCATCCGGCGGAACCAGGGTCGCGCACCAGCCGTTGGTCGTGTGCACCGACAGTTTCCAGCCAATCGCCGTCGCGGGATGCATATCCGCGGGCACGTCCGCCAGATCAGGCACGGTTTCATCATCATCCGGCGGCACCGGCCGCCAGCGCCGCAGCAACCGGCGTACCGGCGCTGGAACCACCGCTCGTGCCGCCCCGCGCAATGCCGGGGTCACCGGTATCGCCACCCGTGCCGCTACCGACGGCGTCATCGCCGGCGGCATACTTTTCGCCAGTGCAGCGGCGGCGGCCGGCTTCACCCCCAACTGGTCGGCCAGGCGCAACATCCATACCGTCACGCCATTTTCCAGATAGAACGGATGGGCCGCGCCGGCGGCATCCAGCGCCCACGATTCCGACCAGCCGCCGCTCAACCGGTCCCGATAGGGCAGCACATGCGCTGCGGTCCATGCGCCCAATTCCTGCCAGAAATTGTCGCCTGTCGCATCCGCCAGCGCCAGATACGCCTCCGCCCACAACATGGTGTCCCAGAGCGCCAGTCGCGGCGCGAACGACGACACCATCGGGTCAACCAGGCCGTAGCCGCCCTTCCTGCCCCAGCCGCGCTGCCAGCCGATCAGATAACACCCCAGCGCCACGGCGGTGTCACGCCAGCAGGCAGCGCGGGTCTGCTGCCATGCCAGCAGATTGGCCTGCAGCAGTTCCGCTCCGGACACCCCATCCTGCTCGTTTTCTCCGGCATCACGCAGAAAACCGGAACCGGCAAACGCATAGTGCGGCGCCTGCGGATTGACTGCCTGCAAACCGCGCAGCGCCGCCACCCGCCACCCGGGTTCATCCCACACCGCACTGGCGGTCAGCAACGCGCGGGCTGCCGCCGCTGTCGCGCCCGTCGCCGCGCGCGCCGCCGTTGCCTGACGCTGATTGTCCGGTTCCTCGGCCGGCACGGTCGGATATGCCAGCGCCCAGCCGCCGTCAGACAGTTGGGTGCGCAGCAGCCATTCGCACCCGGCCCGCAACCGTCCCTCACCCGGCCAGTCGCGGTGCCGCGACCACACCCGTAGCGCCGCCGCCAGGAGATTGGCTTGACCGCCGGGATAGCCGGCCATGCCGGAAGCGTATTCCGTATGGAACCACAACTGGCCCTGCTGCCGGCCGGCGGTATTATGCCACAGACGCGCGCCCCCCAGTTCAGGCAGCACGACCGACGCGGTATCCGCCATGATGATGGCCTGCCAGGCCGCACGGGCCGCAGCAGTATCGCCCTGCCGGTCAAGGGTATCGGCGCGTTCCAGTTCATACGCGGTCAGACAGAATAATGACGAACCACCCACATGATGCGCGGTATGACGGCGCATGAATTCAGCATGCACCCCGGTCCGCGGATCGCGGCAGCGACGCAGATAGCCGCCGGCCTGCCGGACTGCATCGTCCCAGGTTTCGCCCGAAACTGTACCCGGCGCGCTGGCCATCAGGCGGCGCGCGTAGTCACGCATCAGGGTGCACCAGCCCGTCCCGGCATAACGCTGATAAGTCGGCAGCTGGCTGCCGGCTGCCAACGGCACCACCGGCTCTTCCCGCCATGCACCAAAATGCGTTTTGTGCTTGGTGCGCCGGCAATGGGAAAGGTGCCTGATCGTAATCACGGTCTCCGTTGCGGTGCACCGCATCCCGGCAAACGGCTGCACCGGTTGCGCTGCCGGCGCCAGCTCCCATAATACCGCGTCATGCGCCGACTGCACCACCACCACCGGAGCTTTCAGATAGAGCAGGGACCGCCAGCGCAAACCGGCAACGACTTCGTCAGCAATCCGCACCCTTCCGTATCCGTCACCCAAACCCGGGCGGGCAGCCGTATCGGTGTGTGCATACCGCTCACCGGCAGCATACATCATCCCGCCGATAAAGGCATATATCGGCGTGCCGCTATGCCGCAGGGTTTCTTCCATATCGCCGCCAGCAGACCGTCACAATCATCATCGCCAGGATGGCATAGCCGAGCGTCAGCCACCAGGTAACCGGTGAAATCAGCCGCCAGGAGGGAAGCAGCATACTCACCGGCACCCCCAGCAGGTGCTCGACAGCTGCCAGTATCTGGTTTTTCCCGTCCAGACGAACATTCAATTGCCAGACCGGCACCAAGGTCAGCGCCAGTGCACACCCCCCGCTCCATACCACCGCCCCCTGCCACAGCCGCCGGCACCAGCCACTGTCCGCAGGCGGAATTCCCGCCAGCAGCAAGGGAAACAGCAGGGGCATCAGCACCACCATAAACCGCGCCGGCGCCGCCTGCCCGCCATACCAAAACGCCTCATAACTCGACATGACCAGAAAATACGGCAGGACGAGCAGCGCCAACTGCAGCACGCGGGTACGTTGCCCGTGCCACAGGCGCAGCGCGCCCACGACCGCCCACAGCCAGAGTGGCGCATACGGCAACACTCCATATTCGCCGTCAAACAAATTGCCCAACAATCCGGTATGCAGGACCCACGAAAAGTATTCGCGTTCCTTGCCTGCATCAGACAGCAGCGGATAATAGGGCGATTGCAGCAACAGTAACACCGCCACCATGCCCGCTGCAGCAAGCAGCATGCGGCGTGCCGCCATGCGCCGGCACCACCAGGCAACTACCATGAGCGGTGCCAGCAACAACAGATACCGCAGATTCAGCCACGGCAGCAGCCCCGCCAGCGCCCCGGTCAGCAACCCCGACTCACCCGCCCACAGACGCAGCACAACCAGGACCAGCAAAGATGCCGCCATCAGTTCAGGATATATATGAACGACATACGGCCATACCGGCAGCGTACCCAGCACCAGCAGTGCTGCCAGCGGGCTGCACCGCAGGCTGAAACTGTTGGCAAGTAACAGCAGCAATGGCCATAACGCCAGCGCTGCAGCCACCTGAATCAGGTGGACACCATACCGGCCAAGCAGCAGCCACCCCGGCAGCAGGGTCGCCAGATACCCAAAGGTCAATACATGCGGGGTTAGGCCATACTGTTCCCCCGGACCGAACCAGGGAAGCAAAGGCTGATGGCGGCCAAACCGCAGGTAATCCTGGGTCGCCAGCTGATTGACCACGTTCAAGTCACCGTCGGTGGCAAGGGAGTCCAGATTGGCGAGATATTCCCATTCATCCCCCCAGGCACCCAGCAGCATCAGCCACGGCACCAGCGCCACGGCGGCAACCGCGAAACACAACCATGCGGGCATCTGCTGACGACGCAATGCTGCCGTCGCTGCCAGCAAAACCAGGACCACATAGATCGGACCCCACTGCCACTTGACCACCGGCAGCAATGCCGGCGGCACCGCCAGCAACAGCCACAACCGCGGCAGGTGCAGCAGTTCGATCACGGCCACCAGCCCAATCACGCCTGCCATGCGCAAAACCAGCTGGGCGGTGGCCGCAGCCGAATCAGCAACATGCTCCACCCACACATGTTCCATGGCCAGGGTCATGCTGCGCCCGGCCAAAAAAAGCACCAAAGCCAGCAACACCCACCGGCAGCCGGCGGCAAGGGCGCGATTGTCAGAAAACATCAGCGCGATCAGCGGAAAAACGTATGGCGGATAATCTGATACAACGCCAGCAACAACAGCAGAATCATAATCAGCGGCGACCATGATTTCAACACATACCCGGAAATATCCACCACCGGCATAATCGTCTCGCGCTCCAGCCATGGCCACGCCCACAGCAGCACGGCGAGCAGTGCCGCCAGCAGCAGGAATACCAAGCCGCGTTCCACGCTACAACACCGCGAGACGCTGCGGATTCGCCGGCGCTTCTTCCGCCGCCGTTTCGTCCGCCAACCGCTCCGCCTCGAATTTTTGCAGAATGACGATCAGACCGGTGAAAAACCAGAACGGGCCCATGATCCGGACGATGTAGAACGTGTTGGCCGTCACCGCATGGATCATCAATCCCACCAGGCCGCCCAAATAGCCCAGCGCGATGGTAAACCCAAGGTCGTCATCACGGTTATAATGCGCGCGATACAGCCGCAAGGCATTGGCAATAACCGTGCGAAACAGCCAGATCACCGCCAGGATCCCGATCAAGCCCAATTCTCCGACGGTGCGCATCCATTGGGAATCGATAAACCCCGCCCCGGTAATCCCCAGACCGAGGATCGGATACTGCATCCAGTACCCCATCACTGTTTCCCATGTCTGCAACCGGGCCACTGACGATTTGTCCAGCGATACCTGACTGTCCTGCACACCAAAGGAAGGCAACGTATACGTTGTCCTCCCCTTGAAGGTGTATTCGACACGCCGGCGCACCGTATCCGGCATGAAGGGAATGGACAGGACCGCAACCAGCAGAATCAGGATGGGAATGATCTTGCGTCCCCATGGGGCGAACCAAGCCATGGCAATCACCGCCGGGAAGAACGCCAGATACGATCCGCGTGACAGGGTAAACAGCAGCGGCGGCACAACGATGACCAACAGCAGGAAATGCCACATCCGGCTAAAGCCGCGCACCGGCGCGATCACAAAGGCAAAAATCATGCAGAACATCAGCACAAAATACCCGCCGTATGTATTCGGTTCCGCCTCACCCTCAAATGGCGCCGACACCCGCACCATGCCCTGACCCAGCTGGGTATAGCCGTAGATCGACACCGTCAGTGCCACAAAAAAGAACAGTTTGATGAAATTGCGCACCTGAACGCTGCTATGGGTGTTATTGACCACCATGTAGTAGATCAGAATGTATTCAACCAGTTTCATCACATAGAAAAAACCCTTGGTCGCATTCACCTGATTGATCAGCACCCCGCGGGCAGTCGACAGCGCGCAGGAAAAAATGAAAAAGGCCAGCACATAATCCAGCGGCGTGCGATACAGATGCTTCGTTTCACGGCGCATCACTTTCGACAGCAACCACGCGATCGTGACAAAAACGATGATCAAATCATCAAACCGGATCACAGCACTGCGGCCGCTGCCCGGGATATACTCACTAAATGAGATTTCCGGCGAAAACATCATCGCCACGATGATCAGATACAGGCCGGTGGACGGGCTGATCAGGGCAATAACCGCGCACATCACCCCGAACCCGCCAAGAATTGCCCAATTGGTTTCATCATGTTCAAGGGACATCGTCAGCATAATCGCCAACGCAATAACCACAATCGAGGTGATTACCTGCAACGCGAAATTATTCTGCATGCCGATCCCCCCGCTCAGGGGCTGACGGTGTGCTGGGCGATGTAGTTCCGGGCCATTCCCGCCATTACCGGTGAAAACTGCGGATACTCCTGCAGCAGCCGCTGATACATCGCCACCGCCTGCGGGACATTGCCCAGCTCGCGATAGGTGCTGCCCATACTGAACAAAACATAATCCGCCGCGGTCCCGCGGGGATAATCCGTCAGAAATTTCTGGTAACACCACAACGCTTTTTGCAATTCCCGCCGGGGATTATAGGTTGCTTCATGCAGCTGCGCCAGCTTGACCAGGGCCTGCTGCGCTTCGCTGCTCTGCGGCCACTGGGTAAACACTTGTTCATACGCCGCAATCGCCTCGTCAAACGGCTGGGCAAAGCGCATCCCCTCCGCATAGGTCGATTTGCCAGTCGTGGTGCCCTGCACGCGCGCCAGCACTTCATGTTCACTGACATTTTGAAAAACCGTCAGTTCCTTGTTGTTGAGGTACTTGCGCTTTTCCATGCACACATTCGCCAGCATCAACTGCAATTGCGGTGCCAGTGACGCCTGCGGATACTGCGCCACGCCATTCCGCAGCGTCGCGATAATGGTATCGTAATCCATTTCCGCAATAAACGGGCGCTCTTCGCCGGAATACAGCATGCGCGCACGCTCCAGAACCTGCGCAGCCCCTGCTTCCGCCACGGCGTCGCGCGCGGATGGCGCCGGTGCTGACGCCGTGCCGCACCCGGACACTTGGCAGCCCGCCAGCAGCAGCAGCAGACCCAGCAGCAGGACGGTACGCAGCATGCTCATACCGGCGCCTGCTCCGGCTTTTCCCGTTTTTCATTGCCGTAGTAGCGGTAATGATAATAGTAGTAGTAGTACGAACCCCGCCCCAGTTCCGCCTTCGACGCCAGGTCGTTCAGGACAATGCCCAGCACATTGGCATGCACGTTCTCGAGCATGGTCTTGGCCCGCAGCAGCGCCTCGCGCGCCGCCTTGCCGATGAAATAGACCAGAATCGTGCAATCCGCCTTCGACCCGATGATCGCGGCATCAGTCACCGGCAGCAGCGGCGGACTGTCGATCAGCACGTAATCGAAATGCGCCCGGACATCGCGCAGCAGGGTTGTCATTTCATTGGACGACAGCAGTTCCGACGGATTCGGCGGAATACCGCCGCAGGTGATGATCGACAGGTTGTCAATGCCCGTCGGCTTCACCGTGTCCTGCCACGGCACGTTGCCCTTGATGATGTCGACCACCCCGTTGCGTTTCGGCACGCCGAATATCTTGTACAGCTGCGGCCGGCGCAGGTTGCAGCCGATCAGCAGGGTTTTCGCACCCATCTGCGCCATAGTGATGCCAAGGTTGGAGATAGTCGTCGTCTTGCCCTCCTGCGGGCCCGACGACGTCACCACAAAGACCTTGGAATGCTTGGCCTGGTCGAGATACAGGATATTGGTGCGCAGGGTGCGGTACGCTTCCGAAATCGGCGATTTGGGATCATAAAAGGTGATTAACCGGGCGTCCAGCCGCGGCTCGCCGCCGTCGGGCGCGATATCCCGCTCCATGTCGTCGAGCCGCCGCTTGAGGTCGGTGATCGAGGTTTTTTCGCGCTGCACACGGAAGGTCATCCGCCGTTTGCGTTTGACCTCGCCCTCGATGTCGATATGCGGAATGACCCCGATAACCACCTTGCCGGTGTACTTTTCCACATCCTCGATAGTGGCAATTGACGTGTCCAAGCTTTCCACCACGAACGCGAACGCGATCCCCAGAATCAGGCCGATCAGCGCACCGGCCAGCAGAGTGGTGTTGCCGCGCGGATAAATCAGCCGGCCGTTTTCGGCACTCTGGATGATGGTGATGCCGCTGACTTGGCCGGCTTCGGCAATCCGCTTCTGCTCCAGTTCGCGAGTCAGCATGCTGACGATATCGGAATACACCGTCACCCGCCGCTGGATTGAGGCCTGGTTGCGCTGCTGTTCCGGCAGCACGCTCAGCTGGCTGTTGAACCGCCCCATGCGCTCGCCCAGCACGTTTTCCTTGGTGCGCAAAATGTCGATTTCCGTCTGCAACGCATTTTCCCGACCCTGAATCTGGCGCGCCACTTCCTGACGCAACTGCGCCTGGGTGGTGGCAATCTGTTCCTTCAGCTCAATGATGGCCGGATGCGCATCGGTGTATTCTTCCGCCAATTCCGTCAGCTGGTTCTGCTGCGCCGACAGTTTGCGTTTCAAGTCGATGACCATGGGGTCATTAATCTCGGTGAATGACGAACCCAGATTCTGGAAATCGCCCCGCCGCTGCAGTTCCTGCATCTTCGCCAGCGTGATTTCGCGTTCCTGCCGCTGCTGTTTCGCGCTGAGATAATCAGTTTCCACCTGGGCCAGCGACTTGACCACCATCTCCGTGTTGTTGTCAATACGGGTGCCGTATTGCTGCTGCTGCTGCTCGACCATTTCCGCTTCCACGAGATCAAGCGATTCCTGCGCGCTGCGCAGCTGTTCCTCAACAAACACGCGCACCGCCTGGGCCTCCGACTTCTCCCGGGCTTCGTCATATTGCTGGTAGGCGCGGGCAGTGGCATTGGCAATCGCCACGACCTTGAGCTGATCATTGCCGCGCACAACGATATCCACCAGTTCCGTCTGCTGCTTGCGCGTCGGGAAGATCCACGACTGCAACGCCCGCAATTTCTGCTTCTTCACTTCGGGAGGATCATTGGGCTTGACCAATTCGCACTGATCCGCCACCACTTCCAGCACCGCATTGCTCTTGATGATATCCAGCGACGTCTGCAGCACATCGCCCTGCCGCAGCAGTGTCTCCGACAGCAGTCCGGCCAGCGTATTGCGCTGCACCACCTGGATCGTGGCGGAAGCTTCGTAGATCGGCTCCTGGTACTTCTGATAAAGGAAACAGAACATCCCCGCCACAAACACCGCCAGCGCGATAATCAGCCAGCGCTTGCGGAAGATGCGGAAATAGTCCTGGAACGATAATTCGTATTGCGCCATTATCTTCCTTTAGACCTCGGTTTCTGTCCCTTCGCTATCTACGTCGGCATCCGCCAACGTTTGCTTAATCAATTCTCTACCGCCATTCCTGTAGCAATTCTCACGCCGCCGGTTCTTTCGGACCGTAATACCGGTACTGGTAATGGTAATAATAGGTGTAGCCCAGCTTTCCTTCCGGCTGAATCCGGTTCAGCACCACCCCGATAATATTGCAGTTCACGCTTTCCAGCTGAATCTTGGCCCGCAGCAGCGCTTCCCGGGCCGCCTTGCCCGCGAAATAAATCAGCAGCACGCCATCCGCCTTGGCCCCGATAATCGCCGCATCGGTTACCGGCAGGATGGGGGGGGAGTCGATCAGGATAATATCATACTCCTGCTTCAACTCGGCCAGCAGGTTGCTGAATTCCTGCGAATCCAGCAGTTCCGCCGGATTGGGCGGATACGGTCCTGCCGCCAGCACGCTCAGATTGTCAATCCCCGGATCCTGAACTGCTTCGCGCCAGCCGATGCTGCCGACGAGAATATCCGTAATCCCCGGTTTCTTTTTCAAACCGTAGGTCTTGTACACCCCGAGATGGCGCAAATTGCAGCTCAGCACCATGGTCTTTTTGCCCGCCTGCGCAAAGATCACCGCCAGGTTGGTGATCGTCGTCGTCTTTCCCTCCTGCGGGGTCGCGCTGGTCACCAACAGCACCTTGCCCCCCTGTTTCTGCAGAAACGAGAAGTGCAGATTGGTGCGCAGGGTGCGATATGCCTCGGTCACCGGCGATTTCGGGTCGCTGATCGCCACCAGCTTTGACTGTCGCTCGTTGAACTCCTCCTTGTTGGCAACCACCTTCTTCTGGAAACGCCGCAGCTTTTCCTCATCAATATGAATCAGCGGCACCACGCCAACCACCGGTTTGTTGATGTATGACTCGACATCCTCGATCGTCCCGATCGAGGTGTCCATGCTTTCAATGATGAACGCGAATGCCAGCCCCAGAATCAAACCGATGATCACCCCGGCCATGGCATTGCTGCTTGCCTTGGGATAAATCGGCACCGTCGGCAGCTGCGCCTCATCCAGCAGGCGCATGCCGCCGATTTTGGCCGCTTCGGCGATCTTCATTTCCTCCAGCCGCTCAGTGAACGTCCCGTACAGCTTGGTGTTGACATCCACCAGCCGCTGCAGCCGGGCCAGTTCCAGCCGGTTCTCCGGCAGGTTGCCCTGCTCCCGCCCCTGCGCCCGCGCCAGTTTCGCTCCCACCGTCTGTTCGCGTTCACGCAGGCGCGCGATTTCCTTCTGCAGCGCCTCAACCTTGCCCGCCAGCGCCGGGCGAATGGCAGCGGCCAACTGGCGCTTGGCATCGGTCAGCAGCTGTTCCTGCTCCAGCACCGCCGGGTGGCGCGCAGTATATTCCTCGAGCAGGGCCTGCAACCGCGCGTGACAGCGCGCCATGTCCTCATAACGGGCCCGGACACTTGCGTCATCCAGCAGCTGCTGCACTTCCAGGGTTTCCAGCGCCGCAGGATCAAACGCCGCCTGCACCTGACGCAGTTTCATTTCAGTTTCCGCCCGCAACGCGCCAAGCTGCCGGTATTCCGCTTCGAGATCAACCAGGGCGTCGAGACTGATCCGGTCCTGAGCCGACAGCTCAACCATGCTGTGCGCCTGCTTGAAATCCTCCAAGTCACGTTCCGCCTGGGCCAAGTTGATCCCCACCTGGCGCAGCTGCTCGTCGAGGTGCAGGCGGGTGGCACGCTCCTGATCGTGGTCGGCCGACATATCCTCGTCGCAATACACCCGCGCGATCACCGTGGCAGCTTCCTTGGCCAGCACCGGGTCGGAATGCCGGACGGAAATCGCCAGCACATCAGCCTTGTCAACCTGCGCAGCGCTCACCACACTCTTCAGCATTTCGATCTGCGCGGCCCGAGCCTCGCCCTCGGCTTTGGCCAGACAGTTTTTCGCCTGCAACAGATCAACCGCCTTGCCCATCACCCGGGTGCTGCGAATCACCTTGGCCGCCGTCGCCATGGCATCACCCTGGCGCAACAGTGCCGCCTCGAACAGCCCGCCCACCGTCGTTTTCTTCACAATTTCAACGGTGGCCCGGGTCTCGTAGATTTTCGGCTGCAGTTTGGTGTAGACCACCGCACAAAGCCAAACCGCCGCCATGGTCAGCAGAATAACCCACAGGCGTTTGCGCACCACCCGCAGATAATCCTGCAGCCCCATCTCATACTTCGCCATTACGCGCGTCCCGTCACGTCGCCGTTATCGTCCCTTCATTTCCATCAACGACTGTAGCTGACCCCTTCATCGGTCGGATCGTAATAGGATCGCCCGTTGTCATCACTCACATCACGCACCCGGCTGTACGCATCGAGCGTAGTCGCCATCGGCGGCCAGATATTGGCAATAAAATCCGCCACGCTGGAAATAAACGACTGGGGGATATACAGCACATCGCCCGATTCCAGACGGATATTCTGCGTGCGATCACCCTTGAACAGCAGCCGTTCAAGATCAACCGAGATAACCGTCGGATTGTTCGGGTCGCCACGCACCACCTTGGCACTGCGCAGCACAGCGCCGAACCGGTAGTATTTTGAAAGCGCCAGCGCCTGCAGAACATTGGGCCGCTCGTGAACCACAAACAGCCCCGGAGACGCCACCATCCCGAGCACGTACACCTCGATCTCCTGGGTGCGCGGCACAAACAGGGCATCCCCCGCGCCCAGCTGATAATCCTGGGACATGTCGCCGTCATAGATGAGGGCCTTGAGATTCACCAGCTGCAGGTCACCGTTCGCCCGCATCAGCCGTCCGCGGGTCTGTGCCGCCATCTGCGTTACCCCGCCCGCCATCAGCAGCGCATCCTTGACCGTCAGGCGACCCTCAACCGGAAAATCAAACGCCCCCGGTTTGTTAACCTCGCCATAGACGGTGACTTTGCTCAGTTGCCGCGCTGCCGTCACCGCCGCCACCACCCGCGGCAGGAAAATGGTGTCGTTTTTCTGCAGCAGCACATTTTGGGACGTGTCCACCCGGAACAGCAGTGCATCCAGATCAACCCGGATCACGCTGCCATCCTCGCGCATGACATTGGCCACATTCGGGCCGTTGGGATTCTGCACCCACCCCGCCTGCGTCAGAATATCAAGCAACCGGGATGTTCCTTCAATCTTGTAACTGCCCGGCCGCGGCACATCGCCAACGACCAGCACCTTGCGGCTGTTGAACTGTGAAACAACCACGGTTACCTCGGGATTCCGCAGATAGGTGGCCAGCTTTTCCGTGATATCCCGGTCCAGATCGCTGGCCGTGCGCCCCGCCGCATTCAGGGAACCCACCAGCTCGTAGGTGATCATGCCGTCGGAACGGACCGTCACACTCTTGGTCATTTCCGGGCGCTTGTATACCGAAATTTCCAGCACATCATCGACGCCAATGATGTATTCACCCGCCGCCGCCGTGGCCAGCGGACGGATTTCCTCGCCCATCGCTGCCCCTGCCAATCCCAGCAACAGCAAAAGAATGCCGAGCACACGCGTCATCGTCGTCATAATTCCCCGTCTCCTTGGTGCCCATCCGGCGTCAGACAACGCCAGACCCGCAATGTAATGCGTTATCATACCAAACATCAGCTATAGTGTCAACTATATTGCATGCGTCGATACAACAAAATCAGTTTGGGGCATGAACCCCGCCTTTTCATCCCTATCGGTCATTCCCGCGACATAGTCAAATCCATAGACATAGTAACCATCGATAACCGTCGTTGCCGTGGCATCAACCAGCAGTTCCGTCGCGCCTGTTGCTGCCGGCACTGCCCCGCCGCCACCCGTGTCAGCACCGCGCACCGTCCATTCACGGCGCTGTTGCTCAATCAGATTGTTATTGGCCGGTTCAACCGGCAACGGCAATCCCTGATTTTTTGGTGACATCGGCACCGGCACCGGTATCGCCACATCCGGCGCAATCGGTTGCGGCGTCAGCATTGTCATTGCAGCAGCCGGCGGCACCACCATCGGCACGCTATCACTCCCCGCAACCGCGGCCGAATCAGTTGCCGGAGCTTCACCCGTCGCACCACACTGGCATCCGGCAAACGTCATGGCAACACCCAACAAAACAAACACCATTCGTTTCATCATTATTACCTCAGAACAAGGAGTTATATGCGATTAACATGCCACCTGTTCTTTTAAAGAATACAACATCACAATATAATTAATATCAAAGTTTTATGTAAACAAGAAAAGCAAACATATGTAATGTTTGCTTTTCTTTGATACTTAGTGGTTACTTTTTGTTCAGTAAAAAGTATCAGCTTGCCATTGCCTGTGCCTCGCCAATAGTCACTTCCAAAACCCGCGAAACCCCCCGCTCTTCCATGGTGATGCCAATCAGCTTGTCTGCGCTCATCATGGTCAGTTTGGTGTGGGTGATCATGATAAACTGCGTCCGTTTGGAAAACTCACGCACCACCCCGAGGAACCGCTGCACGTTGGCATCATCCAGCGGCGCATCAACCTCGTCGAGGATGCAGAACGGGCTCGGTTTCACCAGGAACACCGCAAAGAGCAGCGCGATCGAAATCAGCGCCTTTTCTCCGCCGGAGAAAAGCGCCATCGCCTGCAATTTCTTGCCCGGGGGCCGGACAAACACCTCGACCCCGGCCTGCAGCAGATCCTCGCTTTCCGTCAGTTCCAACCACGCGTCACCACCCTCAAAAAGCCGCCGTGCCAGAATCTTGAAATTATTATTCACCGCGTCAAACGTCCGCCGGAACATCTCGCGGCTGTAGCGGTCGATGCGCCGGATGGTGGCGCGCAGGTTTGCCTCCGCCTGGGTCAGGTCATCGCGCTGCCGCTGCATCGCCTCGACCCGTTCGCACAGCTCCCGATATTCCTCAATCGCCTCAAAATTCGCCCCGCCGAGGCGCACGCTGGTTTTGCGCAGCTCATCCAGTTCCTCGAGGGGAATCGGCTCCGCAACGCACGCCTCGAGGCGCGTATCAATCTCCGCCTCCTGCTCCATGCGGAACTCAATGAACACCGCCTGGCGCAGTGAGGACTCCTTGTGGGTCTCGTCGCTGATCTCCCGGTCGATCCGGTGCAGCTCCGCCTGCAGGCCTTCGAGCAGGTCCTGCTGTTCACCCAGCTGCCCGTCCTGCGCCGCCAGCGTCGCCTTGACCTGCTGCTGTCGGTCCACCACCTCGCGCAGGGCCGCCTCGCTGGCGGTTTCCGCCGTGTGCAGTTCCGCCAGCTGTCCGTCAAACCCTTCCACCTTCGTCCGCAGGGCCTGCTTGCGTTCCGCATACCCCTCGCGCTCCGGACGCTGCCGCGCATCCTCCGCCGCCAGCCCCTCCAGCTGCCGGCCGATGCTGTTGACCTCGCGCGCCAGCGCCTCGCTTTTTTCACGCGCGCCGGCGACGGCCACCTGCTGGTCAATATGCATCTGCCGCACGCGTTCCAGTTCCGCCGCCACTTCCTGCTGACGCACGGCCAGCTGTTCCCGCGCGGCCTCCTGCTCCGCCTGGGTCTGCGCCAACGCCGTATCCGGGGCCGCCAGCGCGGCAATCTGTTCACCCAGCAAACGCAGTTCCTCGCTGCTCACCGCACAGCGCCGGGTCAGCTCGCCGTGTTCCTGCCGGATCCCTGCCGCCTCGCGTTCCCAGGCCTGCAGTTCGCCGGCAAACGACTTTTCCTCGTAGGTCAGCCGCTCGACCCGCTCCTGCTGGCGCAGGCGGTTGCCCTGGAGTGCGCCGCGATTCTGTTCCAGCTCCAGCCGCCGGTCGTGCAGCCGCCGCAGCGCCTCGCTTTTCGTCCGCAAATCGTCTTTCAGTTCGCTGATGACACGGTTCCGACCCAGCAACTGAGAGCTTTCCAGCGGGCCGGCAGTCAGCACCCCGCTCGCCTGCCAGTAATCACCGCGGCGGGTCACGAAATCCCACCCGGCGCCCTTGCCCGCCGCACGCAGCTGACGCGCCACGGCGATATCGCGCACCACGCAGACCCGGCCCAGCAGCACCGCCAGCGCGCTTTTTTCCTGCGCCTGATAGCCAAGCAGCGCCAGCGCCGGGCCGTCGATGCCCTCGCCCGCCGGCGGCGGCGACAGCCGTTCGCCCGCCAGCCCCGCTCCCAGCCCGGGCCACGCCAGCGTGGCCCGCCCCAGCGCACCGTCATGCAGCAACTGCACCGCCTGCCATGCGGTTGCCTCGTCCTCTGCCAGCAGCGTCTGCAGGTTTTCCCCCAGCGCCGCCTCAATGGCCATTTCGTAGTCGGCGCTGATGGTCAGCTGCTCCGCCAGCACACCGCGCAGGCCGGGCAGATCGCCCCGCCCCGCCGCATCCAGCAGCGCCCGCACGCCGGCCCGGCATCCTTCATGATTCTTCAGCCATTTTTCCTGCGTGGCCAGTTCCGCCTTGACTGTCGCCAGTTCCGATTCCAGGGCGCGAATGCTTTCCTGGCACGCCTTTTCCTCGGCCGCCACGCCCTGCTCGCGTTCGCGCAGGGCGGCGATCGCATGCTCCGCCTCGACGCGGGCGGCATGCCGCTGCTCGTATTCCTGTTTCAGCTCGCTCCCCTTGCTGCCGATGGTGTCGGTCTGCGCCTGCAGCCGGGCCAGGCGCTTGGCCTGCTCATCCGCCGCCGCCTGTTTCTGCGCCAGCCGCTCGCGCAGCAGCCTTTCCTCCTCCGCGCGCGCGCGCACATCGTCCTCGATCTCGCGCAGCCGCCGCTCCGCCGCCGCGATGCCGCTGTCAATCTCCGCCGCCAGCCGGGCCAGGTCCCGCTCGCGGTCACGCAGGCCGCGCAGCTGCGCCTCGCTCGCTCCCAGCGTCTCGCGCAGTTCCGCCAGCTGTTCCTGCAGCACATCACGCTGCTGCGTCAGTGCCGCCGTGCGCTCGGCATTGATCCGCGCCGCCTCTTCCAGGCGTTCCTGCTGCCGGTCCAGCGCCAGCTCCTGTTCGCGCGCCACCCGGATATCGCCCTCAATCACCAGCACGCGATTGCGCAGCTCCTCGCGCTCCGCCCGCTGCCGTTCGCAGGCGATATCCAGTTCGCGTTCCTGGGCACGCAGTCCCTCCAGTTCGCGCACTGTCAGCTCTTTTTGTTCGCGCAGCGCCTGCTCGCGCGCCACCAGTTCGCCCTGCTGATAGCGGCGCTGGGCGCCCGCCTCGCGCAGCGCGGCCAGGTCCGCCTTGAGCTGGGCAATAACCGCCACCTGCAGCCGGTCGTGCACCTCCTTCGCCCGCTCCGCCTTGCGCGCCTGCCGCTTGAGCGATTCCATCTGCGCTTCGCGTTCGCGCAGGATGTCATTGAGCCGCGCCAGATCCTGGGTCGTCGCATCGAGGTTGCGCACCGCGATGACCTTTTTGGTGCGGTACTTCATGATCCCCGCCGCTTCCTCGAACAGCGTGCGGCGCTCCTGCGGCGCGCTTGACGCCAGGCGGTCCACCTGGCCCTGGCCGATCAGCGAATAGAGGTTGCGGCTGACCCCCGTGTCGAAAAACAGGTTGTGGACATCCTTGAGCCGCACCGGTTCGCGATTGATGAAATATTCACAGTCGCCGCCGCGGTGCACCCGGCGGGTGACTGCCACTTCGGTGAATGCCACCGGCAGCTTCCCCGACTCATTATCGAGGGTCAGGGTCACTTCCGCGAAGTTGTGCGGACCGCGATGGCCGTTGCCGTTGAAGATGACGTCCTCCATGCAGGAACCGCGCACCGACTTCGGACTCTGCTCGCCCAGCACCCAGCGCGTCGCATCAACGATATTGCTCTTGCCGCAGCCGTTGGGGCCGACGATGGCGAACACCCCATGCCCGAAATCCACACCGGTTTTGTCAGCAAATGACTTGAAACCGAACATTTCCACGCGTTTGAGATACACGAGAACACTCCCCTCCCACAGGGTAACAACGGGGCCGAGTTTACTAACAAGCCACCGGCTTGTCAAGGGTGGCGCTCCCCTGTTATACTCACGGCATGGAACAGGCCGCCGTCGTCCGCCACTTGTGCCAATCAGAACTCTTTGCTGACCTTCCCGCTGCCACCCTGCGCCGACTGGCGCTGGCAGCACAATCGCGCAGCGTCGCCGCCGGCGGAGTGGTTTTTTTGGAACACGATAACGCCACCGGGGCATGGCTCCTGGTGCATGGCCAGGCCAGACTGGTCAAAACCGCCGCCACCGGGCGCGAACACACCCTGCGCCTGTTGCGCGCTGGCGACTTGTGCGCTGAAGTGGCGCTTTTTGCCGGCGGCACCTACCCCGCCAGCCTGTTGGCAGTCAGTGACTGCGAACTGCTCCTGCTCCCTGCGGCCGGGCTGTTACGGCTGCTCGATAATGATCCCGTTCTGGCGCGGCAGATCATTGCAATGCTCAGCCGGCGCATTCGCCACCTCGTCACCATGATCGAAGATTTGTCACTCAAGAAAGTCAGCGCCCGCCTGGCAAAGTATCTGCTCGACCATGCCCTGCGCCGCGGCGCCCTCCGGCCCGGCGTTACCGTTGCTCTCGACCTGCCCAAGCATGCGCTGGCCGCAACGCTGGGCACCATCCCTGAGACCCTGTCACGAACACTGCAGAAGATGGCCCGTCAGAAAATCGTGCGCAACCAGCGGCGGGCCGTAACCCTGCTGAATCCTGCCCGGTTGCAGCAGCTGGCGGCCGGCGACAAGCTGTAGGCGCAGTCCAACTGCGTATCGCCGCTGCTGCACCGCCAGACGCGCGAACACCGGCCGTTGTTCCCGCTGCGGCTCCCCGCCGGGGAAATTGACTTGGGTCAAGGTATCGGTTTCTCTGTTGTGGTATATTCTGGTCAGACGCAAAGAATGACAGCGCCGCCAGGCGGCTGATCTAGCGGAGGTGGACAATGGGGATGTTTTGTTATCAGTGCGAGCAGACCGCACAGGGCAAGGGCTGCACGGTGAAAGGCGTCTGCGGCAAGAACGAGGATATTGCGTCGCTTCAGGACACCGTGATCTTCGGGCTGAAAGGCATTGCCGCATACGCCTACCACGCACGCGAACTGGGTGCGGTGGACGCGGAACTTGACGGTTTCATGCACGAGGCGCTCTTTTCGACCCTGACCAACGTCAACTTCGACCTGAACAGCCACATCGCACTCGCGCTCAAAACGGGCGCAATGAACTACCAGGCCATGGAACTGCTGGACAAGGCGAACACCGCGCGTTTCGGCAACCCTGTGCCGACCGCAGTCGAACTCGGCACCGTCGCCGGCAAGGCGATCCTCATCACCGGGCATGACCTGCTCGACCTCTCCGAACTGCTGCAGCAGACCGAAGGGACGGGTATCCGGGTCTACACGCACGGCGAAATGCTCCCTGCGCACGGGTACCCCGAACTGAAGAAGTTTAAGCACCTCGCCGGCAACTACGGCGGCGCGTGGCAGGACCAGAAGAAGGAGTTTGCCGCATTCCCGGGCGCCATTCTCGTTACCACTAATTGCGTTCAGGATCCGCCGGCGAACACGTATCTCGACCGCCTCTTCACCTGCGGCATCGCCCATATCACCGGCGCGGTGCATTGCGAAAAGCGCGACTTTTCGGCAGTCATCGCGAAGGCGAAATCGCTGCCAGGCCTGCCCGACGCACCGGGCAAGAAGATTCTCACCGGTTTCCATCACACCGCGGTGCTCGGTCTCGCCGACAAAATCATCGCGGCCGTGAACGCGGGAAAGATCCGGCGCTTCTTCCTCATCGGCGGCTGCGACGGCGCCAAGACGGGACGCGACTACTACA
>CAZFBR010000001.1:0-97976 GCA_964517215.1 uncultured bacterium | reverse complement strand
TGCAATGCCCAGATGTGTAGCGGTCGTAGTTGCTGATAAGTCTGACCGCGAGTATTCCGATTTGATATTGCTGATATGGCAGCTTATGCTTTGCGCAGAATGTTTCTAACGCCAACCGATGACTGCGCGTTGGTTCAAAAATGCCCCGCTCCCATCTGTTGATTGTAGTCAGAGAAAGACCCAGGGCTTTTGCCAGCTGCCCTTGCGTCAGTCCCTGCTGCGCCCTGACATATTTCAATCCTTCACCGCTTGGTAGCATCGAGATGCCAAAATCCTTAAGTCTAATCATTTTGCCCCTCCATGGGGATACGGCGTATTACGCCTAATATTCGCCCGGCAGGAATACAGCGCAAAACGCTTCATTGCTGCCACGTCGTGCCTATCGCGCCATCTATTCGCTTAAACCACCACTACAGGCGGCCCGCATTGCCATGCACCGGTCCGAACGCTACCGCTCAATCAACTTGCCACCTGTTCAAGGGCGTAGGCATCTGCGGCTACGATAGCGATGCGCAGTACCCGCGGAGCCCACTCGCCCATCTCCATGCCGGACTCGAGTGCGAAAGCCTGCACGTCCGCCAGCAGAGCGGGAATCAGCCGGATGGTCAGCACAGGGCTATTCAGGGCACACCTTCCCCCGTCTTTGCCGTATCATAGGCGGCATCTGGAACACACCTTGACCGGTTGAATAGGTACCTGAGCATGGCCGCCAATCTGTCACTACGCTGTCAGTTGACGGCTTTTTTAGGCATAAATGGACAAAATACGGCTTTGGAACTAGACACGTTTTTAAGGGTTGGATTTGTTGTAAACGCTTACTTTTCTCGACGCTGTTGCATATCAGCGAGAAGGATTTTAATGGCTCCCCGAGCTGGACTCGAACCAGCAACCCCCTGATTAACAGTCAGGTGCTCTACCATTGAGCTATCGGGGATCAATTGTCCACACCATCTACAGCGGGCAGAAGATACTACATTTTCCGCCCGCTTGTCAAGCGACCTACACCAAACGGCACCGACCCGGTCGGCGGCGCAGTTAGCCCGTCCGACCAGCAGCGGAACGCACTCTGCCGGCACCCTGCAGCATTGGAAACACCACAATCAGCGGTCAGGCGGCCTGCTTGATGCTGAGCGAGATGCGTTTGCGATCGAGATCGACCTCGAGCACCTTGACCTTCACCCTCTGCCCGACCTTGACCACCTCGCGCGGGTCCTTGACGAACTTCTTCGCCAGCTGCGAGACATGGACCAGCCCGTCCTGATGGACCCCCACATCGACGAAGGCGCCAAAATTGGCGACATTGGTCACCACCCCGTCGAGGACCATGCCGGCAGAGAGATGTTCCAGCTCGGTCACGCCCTCCTTGAACTGCACCGCCTCGAACTGGTCGCGCGGATCGCGTCCCGGCTTCTTCAGTTCGGCGGCGATATCCATCAGCGTCGGCAATCCCACCTCGGCGTCGGCGTACTTCGGCCACTTGATCGACGCCAGCAGCGTTTCATTGCCAATCAGGTGCGCCACATCAACCCCCTGGTCGGCGGCAATGCGCTCGACAATGGCGTAGCGCTCGGGATGCACGGCGGAATTGTCGAGCGGCTGCTCGCCATTGCGGATGCGCAGGAACCCCGCCGCCTGCTCGAACGCCTTCGGCCCGAACCGCGCAACCTTGAGCAGCTGCCGGCGATTTTTGAAGGCGCCTTCCTGGTCGCGATGCGCAACAATATTCTTCGCCTGCGCCTCGGAGATGCCGGACACATACGCCAGCAGCGCCCACGATGCGGTATTGAGATCGACCCCGACGAAGTTCACGCATGATTCGACCGTCTCCCACAGCGACGAGCGCAGTTTCACCTGATTGACGTCATGCTGATACTGCCCGACCCCGATCGATTTTGGATCGATCTTGACCAGTTCAGCGAGCGGGTCCTGCAGCCGGCGGGCAATGCTCACCGCCCCGCGCACGGTCACGTCCTTGTCGGGGAATTCCAGCCGTGCCAGGTCGGAGGCGGAATAGACCGAGGCGCCCGCCTCGCTCACCACCACCACGGTCAGCTTCAGTTCGGGATGACGCTGGGCAATGCCGCGCGCCAGCTGTTCGGTCTCACGCGACGCGGTGCCATTGCCAATGGCCACCAGATCAACCTGATGCTGTTTGGCCAACGCCACAATCGTGCGCTCCGCACCCGCAGCATCGCGCTTCGGCTCGTGCGGGTAGATCACCGTATCCGCCAGCAGTTTGCCGGTGGCATCGACCACCACCAGTTTGCACCCCGTGCGCAGACCCGGGTCAATGCCCATGGTCGTGCGCGCGCCCGCCGGGGGCGCAAGCAGCAGCTGTCGCGCATTCTCCGCAAAGACATTGATCGCTTCGATATCAGCGCGCTCCTTCACCGCAACGCGCGCCTCGACCGCAATGGAGAGCTGCAGGTAGGTGCTGTAGGCGAACTTCAGCACTTCGCGCAGCCAGACCGCCTGCGCCAGTTTCGCATCGCGGATGAAGCGCTTTTCCAGCCAGGCAATGATTTCCTCGTCCGGCGCCGCCACGCGCGCCTGCAGGATTTCCTCATGCTCCCCGCGCAGGATGGCGAGGTAGCGGTGCGAGGGGATGACCTTGAGCGGTTCCTTGAACTCGTAATACTGATTGAATTTGGTCTTGGCCTCCTTGTGCTTGGGCAGCACCTCGGAGACAAACACGCCCGCCGCCAGCGTCCGGGTGCGGATATGCTTGCGCACTTCAGCATCGTCGGACACCAGCTCCGCGATGATGAACCGCACTCCGTCGAGCGCGGCGGCGACATCCGGCACCCCCGCCTCGGCATTGACATACGCCGCGGCGGCGAGTTCAGGCGACACATCCTCCTGCTGCTCCCACAGGCGCAGCGCCAGCGGCTCGAGTCCGCGCTCCTTCGCCAGCATCCCCTTCGTCTTGCGCTTCGGCTTGTACGGAAGATAAAGGTCTTCGAGTTCCTGCTTGACGGTGCAGGCGAGAATCTTCGCGCGCAGCCCGTCGGTCAGCTTACCCTGCTCCTCGATGCTCTTGAGCACGGTATCGCGGCGCTCGTCAAGCTCCTTGAGATAGGCGGCACGGTCGCGGATATCGCGGATCTGCACCTCGTCGAGCGAGCCGGTCTGCTCCTTGCGGTAGCGCGCGATGAACGGGATGGTGCACCCCTCATCGAAGAGCGCGAGCGTATTCTTCACCTGCGCGGCCGGGAGCGACAGTTCCCCCGCCACGAGTTTGATTGTCTGGTCAAGCGTCAGCATATTATTCCCCTCCCGAGGGACGGCATGTGATACCACACATCGAACGCGCTTGGCAAGTACGCGCGGAAGGGTTGGCGCTGCCAACGATATTCGTTCTTTCCGCTCACTCCGGAATGGCCAGCGCATTGTTGTCGCGCCCCGCGTTCGGCGATAATCGCAGAGGAGCGCTGTGCATTGTCACACTTCCCCGTGCAGCAGGTCGCCATTTTCAGGCACATCAGACGCAAACCGCACGATACACTATCGCATCCAACTGAGGACGCAACGTTGCCAAACACAACGGCTGTCCAGCATTTCGCACTGCGCCGGTTGACTTTTGCCGGCAGGCGGGTACAATGCCCGCATTCCGGCGGAGGTGCCGCATGCTGCAGCAGTTGCCGACCCATGATCCTGCGCTGCGCCGCGCGCTCCTGGCGCAATTCACCGCCGACCCTGTCGTGCAGGAGGCGCTGCTGGCCTACAACGCACCGCCGTTTGCTCATGCCCGGCTGCCGGAACGGCTGCGGCTGCCGCTTGCCGACGAGCCGCATGTCGCCGACTGGCGCGCCGCCTACCTCGACGGCAGCACCCCGGCGGACGCGTTTGCGCGGCTGCGCGCGGCCCTGCCGCAATGGTCGCTTCCCGTCCGTGCCGGTCTCAGCACAACCGACGAATACCGCGCGGTCATGCGCTGCGGCGAACCGGTGCCGGCGGCGCTGGCGGCCGAGGCGCCGCAGCTCGCCGCGCCCGGCGCGATCACCCTTGCCATTATTCCGCATTTCGCCGGCGCCCTGCCGGTCATCACCACGGATGACCATGCTGATTTCGCCTGCTGTGTGCGCGTCATGGCCGGGCGCAGCGAGCCGGTGGCAGTCCCCGCCGCGGTCAATGCGATGATGGTCGCAGGCATGCTCAACTGGGACCGGATCCGCCGTTATCGGGCTGCATGGACGGCGGCACAGCCGCACGGCGACTGGTCCGCAGAGCAGGCCCGCATCGCCCGCGAGGAACCCTGGCGCTTGTTCGACCGGTTTGTGCTGCTCAACCGCGCACCCTACAGCGGCTGCAGCGCCGCCGCGCTCGGGCTCATCCTCAGCGACGACAAATGGCTGGCGCAGTCCATGATCATCCGCTGTGAGCACGAATTCACCCATTACGCCACCAAGCGGCTGTTTGACACCATGCGCAACAACCTGCTCGACGAACTGATCGCCGACGCGGCCGGCCTGCTCGCCGCGCGGGGCGCCTACGAACCGGCACTCGCCCGGCAGTTCCTCGGGGTCGAGCAGGCGCCGGCCATCCGCGCCGGCGGCCGGCTCCATGCCTACTGTTCGGATCTGCCCGAAGCCGCCCGCCCGGCGCTGGCCGCGCTCGCCGCCGCCGCAACAGACGGCATCGCCGCCGGCGTCCGCACGCTGGCGCTTGATGCCGCCGCGACCGGCCAGCGCGCACGCTTCATGCTCGCCCTCACCGCACTGACCGTTGAGCTGCTGGCCGCGCCTGGCGCGGCCGAGCATATCGCCGCGGCCTGGCATGCGCTTGGCCCGCGGCTGGCAACGGAGTAAGCCGTGTCCGAACTGCGCCTGAACGTCATTTCCAACGAATGGGTGATTATCGCCACCGAGCGGGCGACCCGTCCGCACGACTTCGCCGCGGCCGCCGCCGCACATCCGACGCTCCCCGCACACCGTGCCGACTGCCCGTTCTGCCCGGGGAACGAGCAGCTCGCCACCGCCGAGATCTGCCGCACCGGCGGGAGCGGCCGCGCCTGGCGCACCCGTGTGGTTCCCAACAAATTCCCCGCGCTGCAGCCCGCCGGGACGCCGGAGCGGAAATTCGACGGTGTTTTCCGCAGCATCAGCGGGGTCGGCATCCACGAGGTTATCATCGAACATCCGCGCCACGACGCCGTCATGGCCCTGATGTCCGCTGCGGATATTGTGGAGATCCTGCAGGTCTATCGCACCCGGTACCGGATCATCCAGGACGACCCGCGCGTCGCCGCGATAACGGTCTTCAAGAACCACGGCGCGCGCGCGGGCACCTCGCTCGAGCATCCCCATTCGCAGCTCATCGCCACACCGGTGGTCCCGCCCCAGGCGCGGGTGCGGCTCGAGCGCGCCATGCGCTACTACGACGAGTTCGGCGCGTGTGTCGTCTGCCAGATGCTGGCGCAGGAACTGGCGGCGGGCGAGCGGGTGCTCGTCGCCAGCGACTATTTCGTGAGCTTCATCCCCTACGCCGCGCTGTCACCGTTTCACACCTGGATCTTCCCGCGCCGGCACTGCGCCTCGTTCGCCGACGCCGCCGACAGCGAGTTGCAGGACCTGGCCGTCAACCTGAAAACCTATCTCGGCAAGCTATACCACGGGCTGCACAATCCCGATTTCAACCTGACCATCCGCTCGCTCCCCGGCTTTGAGCATGCGGACTACCAGCACTGGTACGTCAGCGTGGTGCCGCGGGTGTCGAATGTGGCGGGGTTTGAGCTCGGCTCGGGGATATTCGTCAATACCGCGCTCCCCGAGCACAGCGCCGCCTTCCTTCGCGGGGTTACGGTTCCGGATTGAGTGAGCTGAACGCCCGCCAGGCCAGGCCGTCGCGATCGATAAACTGCAGCTGCCAGAGCGCAGCCCCGGCGAGCCCGTAGGTGTCAATCAGCGATTGTTTGGCAATCAGCGACTGCACGTTTTCAAACCAGATTTCGTGCCGCACCCGGTCGACATCAGTGAATGCCATATACATCACCTGCTCGCTGTCGGACCAGGCCGGCGGATGCAGCCAGGTCTGCACCGTCAGCGTGTCGCCGCGTCGCGTGGCGGTTATCCCGTCCGCCGCCAGGTTCCACACCTCGTCGAGGGTCAGCGCCCGGAACGCCGCCGGCCGCAGGTAGCGCACCCCGCCGCTGTCAATCGCCGGCGCCGCAGCCTCGCCGGCTGCCGTCGTGGTATCCGGCAGCAGCACCCAATCAAACGCATACAGCGGCATCCCCAGCAGCAGCTTGGCGGGCGGCACCTCGGCCAGAGTCACCCGCACCCCCTCTGCCACCCAGTCAAGTGCGGCCACCGGCCCGTTCTCCGGACAGGTGCTCCAATGCTGGTCGTAGGCCATGAGCGCGATATAGTCCGCCACGCGGGCCAGGCCGGCGCGGTCATAACGGTTGCTGACGCCCCGCGCGCGGCGGGTAACGCACACCGACAGCGTCATCCCGCGCGCGTGCACCGCTGCGCCCAGCTCCGCCGCAAACACGGTCAGCGCAAGTGAGTCGCCGGACGGATGGTATTCCACGTCGAGATTGACACCGTCCGCGCCCAGTTCCGCCAGCGCCGCAACGATCTCAGCGCGGGCGGCAGCGGCCAGCTCCGGCCGGGTCAGCACCGCATGCGCGTCCGCGGACTGCAACATCTGCACCACCGGCCATACCCGGTACCCGCGCCGGTGCGCCTCATCGACGTAGGCGCGCGACGCGCGACGGCGCATCAGCACCATCGCCTCATTGGCCACCGTCACCGAGAACCAGACCGGCGCCAGCACCGTCATGGCATCCGTGGTCTGCGTTACCGTATCAGGATTGAACTGCCAGCCGAGCACGATCCGCGGCCCGGCCGGCGCACTGGCAGCCGGCACAACCGGCGGCAGACCGGACACCGGCATGACCTCGATCATGGTGATTGGCTCCGGCCCGGCGACCGCGCCGCCATCAGGCACAACCCCGGTATCAGCGCCCAGCCAGATCGCCTGGCGCGCATCGAGCTGGATCCTGACCTGATCATCCTTGCCGATAACTCCCGACACTTCCGGCGAACGAACCAGCCCTGCCTCTCCCCGTGCCGGCAAGCCTGCGGCCGCCAACAGCATGCACCCGATGAGCGGCACCGTGACCAATCTGAGCATAGTCCCCCCGATATCTCCCCGCCTGCTGCGCGTCATGGTAACGCGTTTGCCGCCATAACGTCAACTTTCACCCGCATCCGCCGCCGGGAGCATTGACAGTGGCGCGTCTCCTGCCGTATAATGCGCAGCACTTAAACCAGCGGAGGAATAACCAGTATGCAATGCTATCTGCATCCCGAGGAAGGCGCCGTCCATATCTGCCTGTCATGCAACCGGCCCATCAGCGACAGCTGCAAAGAGGAGTTCAAGGGCGAGATTTTCTGCCGCCCGTGCTATAACGAAGTCAGGGAACGCAAGGAGCACGAGCGCGTCTCCTTCACCACCACCAGCACCTTTGAAGGCAAGCATATTGCCAAATACTACGGCATCGTCACATCGCAGGTGGCGGTGGCGGTGGATATCATCGAATCACTCGCCGCCAGCATCGACATTGACGGCGGCCGGCACAAGGATTACGAGAAGGAGTTCCGGCGCGCGAAGAAAACCGCCATGGCGGAACTGGCGAACCGCGCCAAGCGGCTGGGCGCCAACGGCGTGGTGGCACTGAAACTCGATGTCGTCCCGGTCAAAAGCAACCTGTTTCTGGTCATTCTTGCCGGCACCGCCGTGGAAGTGGACAACCTCGACTGAATCGTCTTCCCGCACCGTCACCGGCGGCCGGCAGCAGCATGTTGCCGGCCGCCGTTTCGTTTACTCGCCACCGCCGCGTTCAGCACTGAGCAGTTCCCGCCATCGGACATGGCATACGGCATACCCGATGTCGCTTGCCGCCAGCCGGCTGACGGTCGCAGTCACCGCGACCGGCGCATTGCCGGGACCGGTCACGCGGTGCGGTTGTAGCGCAGCGTGCCGCCGGCGAGCAGCACATCCATCTGCCGCTCGCTGAGCTGCAGCGTCCCCGTGCCAAGCGGTTTCCCGCCGGCCAGCAGCGGGACACGCGGCGTGCGGCTGCGCAGCGCGACGACGATCCCCGACACCGTCAGCGTCACACCCTGCGCCAGCGCGGCGTAGACCTGCTCATCGATCACCAGCGGCACAATGCCGAAATTCACCAGGTTGGCGGCGTGGATGCGCTCGAACGAGCGCGCCAGCACCGCACGCACCCCGAGGTACATCGGGCAGATGGCCGCATGTTCGCGCGAGCTCCCCTGCCCGTAGCTCAGGCCGGCCACGACGAACGCCGCCTTGCCCGCATCGCGCAGCGCCGCCGCCTGCTCGTGGAACTTCGGGTCCTGCCGGTAGAAGACATACTGCGCGTACTTCGGGATGTTGGAACGGAATTTCAGGAACGCACCCGCCGGCATGATGTCGTCAGTGGTGATCATGTCGCCCAGCTTGAGCACGACCGCGCCGGTCAGGTCGGCCGGCAGCGCCGGCACCTGCGGCGGCGGGCCGATGTTCGGCCCGCGGCGGACAACAACCTTGCTGCCGTTCTTCGGCGGCAGAACGATCATGCGGTCGTCGACGATGAACTTCTTCGGCAACGTGATCTTCGGGAACCGGCCGAGCGCGCGCGGGTCGGCAACCGTGCCGGTCAGCGCCGACGCCGCCGCCACCGCCGGGCTGACGAGATAGACCTCGGCATCCGCCGTGCCGCTGCGCCCGGCAAAGTTGCGGTTGCTCGTGCGCAGCGTGACCGTGCCGCTCGCCGGCGCGTGCCCGCTGCCGATGCAGAAACCGCACGCCGACTCCGCCAGGCGCGCGCCCGCCTGCACCAGGTCGGCGAGCGCGCCGTTGCGCGCGATCATCTCCAGCACCTGCCGCGAACCGGGAGCGACGATCAGCGAAACCGCCGGATGCACCGTCTTCCCCTTCAGCACCTTTGCCGCCAGCATCAGGTCGGTGTACGACGAGTTGGTGCAGGAACCGATCACCACCTGGTTGACCGCCTTCTTCTTCAGCGCAGCGACGGTGACAATGTTGGCGGGATTGTGCGGCGCCGCCGCCAGCGGCACGAGCTTCGCCAAATCGATGTTGATAGTGCGGTCATACTTCGCATCTTTGTCCGGCAGCAGTTCGCGCCACTGCTTGGCGCGCCCCTGCGCCGCGAGAAAGGCGCGCGTCACCGCGTCGCTCGGGAAGACCGAGGTGGTGACACCGAGTTCCGCCCCCATGTTGGTGATCGTCGCCCGTTCGGGGACCGACAGGTGTTTCAGGCCGCTCCCGCCGTATTCCACCACCCAGCCGACATTCCCCTTGCTCGTCAGGAGGGAAAGCACCTGCAGGATGATATCCTTGGCCGTCACCCACGCCGGCAGCTTGCCGTTGAGATTGATCCGCACCACTTTCGGCCACGCCATGGGGAAGGGAACGCCGGCCATCGCCAGCGCCACCTCCAGCCCGCCGGCGCCAATGGCAAGCATGCCGATCCCGCCCCCCGTCGGGGTATGGCTATCGGACCCGAGCAGCGTCTTGCCCGGCACGCCGAACCGCTCGAGGTGCACCTGATGGCAGATGCCATTGCCCGGGCGGGAAAAGAGCACGCCGTGCTTCGCCGCCACGCTCTGCAGGTAGAGATGGTCGTCGGCGTTCTCGAATCCCTGCTGCAGGGTGTTGTGGTCGACGTAGCTGACCGACAGTTCCGTTTTCACCCGCGGCAGGCCCAACGCCTCGAACTGCAGGTAGGTCATCGTCCCCGTCGCATCCTGGGTCAGGGTCTGGTCAATACGGATGCCGACCTCCGCCCCCGCCTGCGGCGTGCCGGTTACGAGATGCGCCTGCAGAATCTTTTCCACGACATTCATGGTTCGCTCCTTTGGGTTCGTCGGCGCATTCTACTGTGCCGGCGCGGCACTGTCAATGCCGCCATTGTCGCTGCGCCGGCGGTATGCTATGGTGGCGGCAGGCGCGGCAGAACGCGTCCGGAGGCAGGCATGAAAAAGGTCCTCATCGGCTGCGCCGTGCTCGCGGTTCTCACCGGGCTGGTGGCCAGCGGCGTTGCCCTCTGGGGCTATAGCAAGCTGAAGGATTCCGTCGCCACCGATCCTGCCCGGGTGCAGGCAATCGCCGGCACCATTATGCGCTACGACCTGCCGGGCGACGGCGTCGGCATTTTTGCACTGGACATGATGATGCGCATGGCGATCATCAGCGACCGGAAAGAGGACGGGTCGCTGCTGCTGGTGCTCTTCTCCATCCCGGCACAAGCCCAGGTGGACCCGGCGGCACAGCTGCAGCAACAGCTGCGCCAGGCGCCAGGCGGCGGCGGCGATTTTGTGGCGGAAGAAATACATACTGAAGCGGGAACCCTGTGCGGTGAGCAGGTGACCGTCACGGTCAGCAGCGGCACGCTGCAGCGCGGAAACGACAGTGTGCCGGCGGTGAACCGCGCGGCCGGATTCGTCAGGAACGGCACCGGCTATTATGCCATGGTCATCAGCACCAGCGACGATCGCGAGGAACGCACCCGGCAGGTGTTTGACTCGCTGCGGCTGCCATGATGCCGGCCCTCAGTCAGGAGATTACGGTCGCGACCAATATCGCCCGCCAGGCCGGGGCGGTGCTGCGCGAGCATTATCAGGCGCACGAGCCGCTGCAGATCACCCACAAGAGCGAAAAGGACCTCGTCACCGCGACGGATATCCTGGTGGAACAGCTGGTCACGGATGCCATCACCCGCGTTTTTCCCGACGACGGCATTACCGGCGAAGAAACCGGCGGCGTGGCCACCACCGGCGCGCGGCAATGGATCATCGATCCCATCGACGGCACCACCAATTTCATCCGCCGCATCCCCTTCTTCGCCGTCTCCATCGGGCTGGTCATCAGCGGACAGCCGGCGGCGGGGGTGGTATACAACCCGATCCTCGACGAGTTGTACTGCGCGGTGCGCGGCGAGGGCGCCTTTCTCAACGGCAAGAAACTGCATGTCACGCCCATCGCCGACCTGGCGCAGGCGCTGGTGATCACCGGCTTCGCCTGCCTGCGCGCCAACCGGCAGCCGAACAATCTGGCGAATTTCATGACGATCGCCCCGCAGACCCTCGGGATTCGCCGCTTGGGCGCCGCGTCTCTCGACCTGTGCGCCGTGGCGTCAGGCCGGGCGGAGGCGTTTTGGGAACTGTACCTCAAACCGTGGGATGTGGCCGCCGGCGGACTGGTGGTCGAAGAGGCGGGCGGGATGGTTACTGATTTTGCCGGCGGGAGCGACTGGCTGCATGCCGACACGCTCCTCGCCAGCAACGGGGCAATCCACACAACGGTGCGCGGAATGCTCCAGTGCGGCTGATCAATAGCATTACCCGATTATAACTGTCACTGCTGCCGAGGTCATACCCCGTCGCCGCGGCACGTATCGCGCCGGCCGGCGCACCGCCGTCCGCGCGGCTACATCGCCGCGGCCAGCGCCAGCAGCTGCGTCATCGTCTGTTCGATGCTCCGCACCGACCGCGCCACCACCTGGCCAACGAGATCAAACCGGGCGAGCAGGTCGATCCGCGACTGCAGACGGATGCGCTCCGCAGGCGTGAACATGGTGTCGAACAGCCGCGCCGACGACGCCAGACTGATGAGCACGACATCGCGGGGATCCGGCAAGTCATCACTCATAATCAGCGCGCGCAGCCGGGTCTTAACTTCCCGCACCTCGCGGTCATCGACCAGCGGATACTGCCGGACCGCCAGCACCCAGAACAGGCGGCGCTCCTCGCGCCGGAGAATGCCCCGCTCCAGCAGCCGGGCCAGCACCCGCTCCGGCAATGCGCGCTGCGGTCGGGCCAGCTCCTGCAGGCAGGCGGCAATCGGCTGCGGGTCCGGCGTGCGGCGCAATTCCCGCAGGGCCTCGTCCAGCAGCGGTTCACCGGCATCCTGCCCGCCGGCCAGCCGCAGCGTATCAATCTCGGCCTCGACATAATCGCCCAGCGTCAGTTCCATCAGCAGCGCCCCCGCCAGCACCTGTGCGATTACCGGCACCGGCGTGTCGATGATCGCGCCGTGCTGATCATCGAGAAACAGCAGGTATACTTCTTCTGCAATGGTCAGCATGGTTCCGCTCCCCGATCCCGTATTCCCTGCAGCCACCGGCTTATTGCCCGCTGCCCGGCGGCGGCAGCCAGCGTCCTGCCGCCTGGCGGATATCGGCGACCATCCGCGCCATAAGCTCATGCAGGCCGGCCTGCAGCAGTTCCGCGAGCTGCTTGCGCGTGAAATTGTTCACCCGCGAATCGAGATTGAGGAACCCGACCCAGACCGCCGTGTCCTGCGACACATCGTAGGTGCGGTCAAGCAGCACCTCGTCACGCGCCCGGTCAGTAACCGTCATCTGCAAGCGCAGCGACACCGCCACCGAATCATCCGTCCACAGCCAGCTCACATTGTTCAGGTACGGGATATACGACTCGATCGGCGGGACCTGCACCGCATGGAAATTGAGGACCGTACCGTCGATAATAAATTGCGCATTGCTGGCAGGATCGTCCGACGCGGCCACGCCGGCGCCGCGCAGTTCCGCCGCCAGCGTGCGGGTAATTCCCGCGGCAACCTCTTCGGTATACATGGTGTCGTAGGTGCTGCTGTTGAGGATGCCCACCCCTTCGCCGGTGCGTTCCGCCGCCGGTCGCGCGTCACTGAACCCCCGCACCGCCACCGCCGGTCCGCTGATATCGTTGGCCGGCGCGACGTCGTACCCGACCGCGTACTTGCGGTTGGCACAGCCGGTGAGCAGCACGAGCGCAGCAAGCAGCAGCATTATCCGGGCAATTATCCGCATCGTCATCCCTCCGCAGAGATGCTAACAGCCCGGACTCAGGCCGTCAACCGGCAGGCGCACCGATACTGCCGGCACCGGCAATATCTGCCGGCCATTTGCCCCGCCGGGTTAGTCGCAACCTTCCTCGTCGGCGCGAACTTCCTGCAGGGTGGGGATCGATTCCGCCGCACCGGGCCGCGTCACACTGATCGCGGCGGCACAGCACGCACGCGTCAGGGCCCGGACCGGATCGCCGCCGCGCATGCGTTCTGCAAGATAGAAGCCGATGAAGGTGTCGCCGGCCGCGGTGGTATCGATTGCCCGCACCGGTACGCCCGGGTGCCGCACGGTCCGTTCGCGGTCGAAATATACCGCTCCCGCCCGGCCCATGGTCAATACCGTTGCGGCCTGCGGATACGTTGCGCGCATCGCCAGCTGTACTGCGTCCGGAGCGCACTCACCCGTCAGGCATTCCGCTTCCGTTTCGTTCAGGATGAAGCAGTCGACCTCCTGCAGGGGATACTCACGCACCGCCGGGGTCATGGGCGCCGGATTGAACACCACCGTCAGGCCCGCCCGCTTTCCCGCCTGAATGGCCGCTGCCGTGGCGCCGGTTTCATTTTGCACCAGCAGCCAATCACCAGGCACGGCGGTTGCCAGCACCCGCTGCACGCTGGCTTCCGTCACCGCCGCGTTGGCCCCGGCATGCACGATAATCGCATTTTCCCCCGAGGGGATCACCTGGATGATGGCGTGGCCTGTCGGCAGTTCACTGCCGCCCAGGGCACTGCAGTCAACGCCTTCGCCCTGCAGCCGTTCGCGCAGCCAGGCGCCGTCCCGCCCGACCAGCCCGACATGGCTGACCGCCGCCCCGGCCCGGGCCAGGGCGATTGACTGATTGAAGCCCTTGCCGCCGGCGAATACCGCATAACGACTGCTGATCAGGCTTTCACCCGGCCGCACCAAATGCCCGACGGAATAGACATGATCGATATTGACGGACCCGATATTGAACACTCTCATGATCTTGCATCAGTTTTAGTGCGGATGTCTGCAGTTGCTGCTAAACGACGAGCGCCTTGCTTTAGCCGTTTCTGATGCATCCGGAAACATTTTACTGCGGCAGCAGTTGCCTGTCAACGATGCCGTCCCCGCCACTCATCGCGCACAGCCCCGGAGAACACCGCCGAAAGATGCCGATAACCGGCGCGGGTACGCAACCGTGCGCGCAGTGTTCGCGGACCAATCCCACCACCTTGCGCAACCGTCCGCGGCAGTTGACAGGGCAATCGGCACGCAGTATGCTGCGGCGCGGAGAATGCAATGCGCGCACTGGTCTTCGACGGCACCCTATCGCTCAGCGAAATTCCCGCACCGGTCCCGGCGGCGGGTGAGGCGCTGATCCGCGTCGAGTATTCCGCAATCTGCAATACCGATATCGAGCTGACGCGCGGCTATCTGGGCTTTCGCGGCGTGCCCGGCCATGAGTTCGTCGGCGTGGTCGAACAGGGTTCAGCGGCGCTGCGCGGCAAGCGGGTGGTCGGCGAAATCAACTGCCCGTGCGGCAACTGCGCGCTGTGCCGGCGCGCCCTGCCGACGCATTGCAGCCAGCGCACGGTGCTGGGGATTGCCGGGCGGCCCGGGGTCTTCGCCGAATATGTGGCGCTGCCGGAAGCCAATCTGCATTGCGTGCCGGATTATCTGGCGTCGGTGCGCGCCCTGTTCACTGAGCCGCTGGCGGCGGCACTGCAGATTTTCGAGCAGTTCCATATCCGGCCGACCGACCGCATCATCCTCCTCGGCACCGGCAAGCTCGGCCTGCTGACCGCCCTGGTGCTGCAGCAGGGCGGCTACCACTACACCGCCTACAACCGCAATCCCCGCAAAATCAAACTGGCGCAAACACTGGGCATTAATTGCCGGCCGCTGGCCGAGCTTCCTCCGGATGAACGGGTCGATGTCTGCATCGACTGCACCGGCAACCCGCAGGGCATGGCGCTGGCACTGCAGCATGTGCGCCCGCGCGGCACGATTGTGCTTAAAACAACGGTTGCCGATCCGGCCGCCTTTGATATCAATCAAATCGTAATCAATGAACTCACTCTCATCGGCTCTCGCTGCGGCCCGTTTGCCCCGGCACTGGCTATGCTGGCTGCGGATCGGATCAATCCCGAGCCATTGGTATCAGCTGAATTCACCTTTACTAATATTGTCGCAGCGTTTACCGCCGCTCAAAAAAGCGATACCGTAAAAGTCATCATCAACCACGCGTAGTTATCTGCAATAACGGCAGACCAAACCTATTGCAACATATGTGTGCCATATTGGCAAATCGATTAACATTTTTCAATAATCCACAACTATCTTATTTTTAATTTGATATAACTTCACTGTCAATTGGCATGATTGTCGCTTTGCTTTATGGCATACAACAGCGGCATGTCATAATGACCGCTAAATCAATTTCAGGAGGTGGTGGTTATGGCTATCATGCGTTGGCGGCCGTGGTCGGAAGTATCGGGGGTTCAGGATGAGGTGAACAAGATTTTTGACGATTTTTTTAATCGTCCAACCCAGCAGGGTAATGCCTTGTTTTCCCCTCCGCTTGATATCGCGGAGACGGAAAATGAGATTCTGGTTCGGATTGAACTTCCGGGGGTGCAGCAAAGCGACATTGACGTCACGGTGCATGACGGAGTCCTGACGGTCAAGGGCGAAAAGAAGATCAGCAAGGAGGACAAAAATCTGCAGTGGCATCGCGTCGAGCGCGACTATGGCAGTTTCACCCGTTCTTTGACGCTGCCCAACACCATCAATCACGAGTCCATCAAGGCGTCACACAAAGACGGGGTCCTGACCCTGACCATGGCCAAACGCGAGGAAACCAAACCGCGGCAGATCAAGATCAGCTGACGCAGCCCCGTGCGGGTGTCGCCATCACGGCGACGCCCGCATTTTTTCATGCACACTGCGGCGGGAACAGATTGCTGCCGATCATGCGGGTGCTGTTCGCACGCAGTAACGCACCACCCGTTACCCCGCGATTATGCACCTTCCCGGCGGGAAAACGCACTTTTCTTCCGGCACAACGCAGCCGCATGCGCCTGCCATTCCAGCGCGTCAGCAAGCGGCGCCAGTGCCGGCGCGGACGCGCCATAGCGGTGTTCCAGCGCCCAGCGGATGAGCAGGTCGGCGAGATGCGGGTTTTTGGGCAGCAGGGAGCCATGCAGATAGCAGCCGATGGCATGCCCCTGGATCGCCCCTTCGCACCCGTCTTCGCCATTGTTGCCGAACCCGCGCATCACCCTGCCGAGCGGCCGGCAGCCGGGTCCCAGACGGGTTTTTCCGCTGTGGTTTTCGAACCCCACCACCGTGGAGCGCACCTGCCCCGCTTCCGCCGCCAGCGCGGCATCAAGCTCAATGGCGACATTGCCGATCATCCGGGTGGCCGAGGCCTCAGTCCAGGCGTCGAACAGGCCGACCCCGTCGAGCCGCCGGGCATTGAACGGCTGGTAGTAGTTCGCCAGCAGCTGATAGCCGCCGCAGATCGCCAGCACGGCGGCGCCGCTGGCCGCCGCCGCGCGCAGTGCCGCCGCCTTGTACCGCAACAGGTCTTCCGCCACCGTCAGCTGCTCCCGGTCCTGTCCGCCGCCGAAAAAATACAGGTCGAAATCATCCGGATCCGGCGCGCATGCCAGCCCGAGCTCGCTGACCGCGATTTCCAGCCCGCGCCAGCGGCAGCGCTGCGTCAGCGCAATGACATTGCCCCGGTCACCGTAAATGTTCATCAGATCCGGGTAGAGAAAAGCGAGACGGATGCCGGGCATGGTCATTCCTTCCAGTACGGCGCCTTGCAGCCGCGCGCGGCGAGCATCTTCTGGATGGCCAGCATGGCGGTGTAGGTGGCAAGGCAGTACGCCGTCGCGCCCGCGGGAATGGTCTGCAGCCAGGCATACAGCGCTTCGCCGCTGTCATCGCCCGGCATCACCGCCGGCGCCGGCAGGCCCGCGTATTTCAGCCGCACCGCCATATCCGCGCCGCGAATGCCCGCCGTCGCCACCGGTGACGCGCAACCGGCCAGCAGCTCGAAATCGGCATCCCACAGCCAGGAAACATCATGCCCGTCGGCAGTCAGGTCGTTAATGGCGACCAGCACCGGGAGCTGCCGCTCGTTCGCCGCAGCCAGCGTCTGCAGGACGGCATTGGCGCCGGTCGGATTTTTCACCAGAAACAGGCACAGTTCGCGACCGGCCACCGCGAGCCGTTCAAAGCGGCCGAAGGCGGGCTGGAATTTCGCCAGCGCCGCCACGGCCCCGGCAGCGTCCAGCGCCAGGGCGCTCGCGGCGGCAATTGCCGCCAGCGCGTTGTAGACATTGTACGTGCCGGCCAGCGGCAGCCGGATCTGCTGCGTTCCCGCCGGCGTGGTCAGGCGAAACGAGCAGTCGCGCAGCGTCGGGGCGATGGCGCTGGCGCTGAACGTCAGCGCCGGACGGCGATCGCCGCAGGCGGGACAGGACCAATCGCCCAGATGGCTGAGAAAATGCTGGCGGTAGGTCAGCGTCCCGTTGCAGCGCCGGCAGGTGCGCACGTCGCTGGCATGGGCGTCGCCCGCCTGGCGGCAGCTGTCGTCGCTGATCCCGAAATAGACCACCGGCCCCGGATGCGCCGCCCCCAGCGTGGCCACCGACGGGTCGTCGGCATTGAGCACCAGGGTTGCGCGCGGCAGCGCCGGCAGCACGCTGACCCAGCGGCTGCGGATCTGTTCCGTCTCGCCGTAGCGGTCGAGCTGGTCGCGAAACAGGTTGGTGATGACAATCACCCGCGGCTGCACCGCGGCGACGATGGCGGGAAAGGCCGCCTCGTCGGTTTCCCACAACCCGACGGTGGCGGGCAGCACCCCGGCGGCGGTGCTCTGCAGCGCCGCCGCCGCGGTGACCCCGCGCAGCAGGTTCGAGCCGTGCCGGTTGTGCGCCACCGACCAACCCGCCAGCGTCAGGGAATCCGACAGCATGCGCGTGGTGGTCGTCTTGCCGTTGGTGCCGGTGACCACCAGCGAGCCGCGCGGCAGTCCGCCGGTCAGCGCGGCCAGCAGGCCGGGACACAGGGCCTGCGCCACCAGGCCGGGAAAGGCCGTCCCGCCGCCGCGACCGGTGGCCCGGGCGGCATGATAAGCCAGTTTGGCCGCCGCAATGGCCAGCATCCGTCGGGCGCGCGCCAGCATGCCGTTGGGCCCGGTCAGGCGGAGGGCTTCGTGCTGAAGATCAGGGCATTGTCGCCGGCATCGCCGATGATAACATCACCGGCTACAAAGCTCCCCTCCAGCAGCTTGAGCGACAGCGGTTCCTCGATCTCGCGGCGCAGCACGCGCAGCAGCGGCCGCGCCCCGTACTTGCGGTCGTCACCCTTGGTAACCAGCAGTTCCTTGGCCGCGTCAGTCAGTTCCAGCCGCAGCTCCTGCGCAGTCAGCCGCTCCTCAAGGTCATGCAGCATGATGTCGAGGATGGCGCGCAGATGCCGGTGGTCAAGCGGATGGAAGACAATGATCTCGTCAAGCCGGTTGAGAAACTCCGGGTTGAAGGTCTTCTTCAGTTCCGACAGGGCGCTCTCCTTCAGGCGGGCGAACGACGCGGCGTCGCTGTCGCCGATAAACCCGACCCCGCCCCCGCCCTTGGCGATGTCCCGCCCGCCCACGTTTGAGGTCATGATGACCACGGCGTTCTTGAAATCAACCGTGTGGCCGAGATTGTCCGACAGCTGGCCGTCGTCAAGCACCTGCAGCAGGATGTTGAACACATCGGGATGCGCCTTTTCGATCTCATCCAGCAGCACCACCGCGAACGGCCGGCGGCGCACCGCCTCGGTGAGCTGCCCCCCCTCCTCGTAACCGACATAGCCCGGGGGCGCCCCGGTCAGCCGCGAGACGGCGAATTTCTCCACAAACTCGCTCATGTCGATGCGGATCAGCGCCTCTTCCTCGCCGAAGAGGAACAGCGCCAGGGCGCGCGCCAGCTCGGTCTTGCCCACGCCCGTCGGGCCGAGGAACAGGAACGTCCCCGCGGGCTTGGCGGGGTCCTTGAGCCCGGTCCGCGCCCGGCGGATGGCTTTGGCCACCGCGCTGATCGCCTCCTCCTGGCCGATCACGCGCTTGCGCAATTCGTCCTCGATGCGCAGCAGCTTCGAACCCTCCGCCTCGGTGATGCTGTCCACCGGGATGCCCGTCCACTGCGCGATCAGCCGGGCAATATCGGTGGCCGTTACCGTCGGCCGGTCGCCAGCCGGCGGAGTGTCGCCCAGCTCAACCAGCCGCTGCTGCACGACCTTTTCTTCGTCCCGCAGCTCCGCCGCCCGCTCGTAATCCTGCTCGTTGATGGCCTTCCGCTTTTCGCCTTCGATCTCCGTAAGTCGCGCAGCCAGCTGCTCCCGCTCGTCCGGCCCGGTGCGCGTCGCCAGCTGCAGCCGCGCGCAGGACTCATCCATCAGGTCCACCGCCTTGTCGGGCAGAAAACGGTCGCTGAGGTAGCGCTTCGACAGGCGCGCCGCCGCCACCAGCGCGTCGTCAGCCACCGCCACGCGATGATGCTCCTCGTAGCGCGGGCGCAGCCCGCGCAGGATGGCGACCGTCTCCTCAACCGTCGGTTCCGGCACATTCACCGGCTGAAACCGGCGCTCAAGCGCGGCATCCTTCTCGATGTACTTCTTGTATTCATCCAGGGTGGTGGCGCCGATGCACTGCAGTTCGCCGCGCGCCAGCGCGGGCTTGAGCAGGTTGGCCGCATCCATCGAGCCTTCAGCCGAACCGGCGCCGATGATGGTGTGCAGTTCGTCGAGGAAAACGATCGCGTCACGCTTGGCAATCAGCTCGGCGAGAATGGACTTCAGCCGCTGCTCGAACTGCCCGCGGTACTTGGTCCCCGCCACGATCCCCGCCAGGTCGAGCGTCAGCAGCCGCTTGCCGCGCAGGCCCTGCGGCACCTGTTCCGCCACAATGCGCTGCGCCAGCCCCTCGACAATCGCCGTCTTGCCCACCCCCGGATCACCGATCAGCACCGGGTTGTTCTTGGTCCGCCGCGACAGAATCTGCTCCAGCCGCGCAATTTCCTTCTCGCGCCCGATCACCGGGTCGAGCTTGCCGTCCTCCGCCAGCTTGGTCAGGTCGCGTGAAAACTGCGCCACCAGCGATTTGCGCGCGCCGGGGGGCAGCCCCGCCGGGCCGTGGGCCCGCGGCTTGTCCTCCTCCTCCTCGTCCTCCGCCTCCGCTTCCGCCCGCTCGTCCGGCGCGGACTTGCCCGCCGCGCCCAGAAAACGGAAAATCACCGCCCGCGCCTTCTCGAAGTCAATGCCGTATTTGGCCAGCAGCTGCGCGGTATGCGTCCCCCCGCCCTTGAGCAGCACCAGCAGAATATGCTCGGTCCCGACATAATCCTGGCCGAGTCCGACCGCCAGTTGCGCGCAGGACTGCAGCCGCCGCGCCGCGGTCGGCCCGAAATCGGGCGTTTCCAGCAGGTTCGCCTCGGTCTGGTATTTCTCGCGGATGAACTGCTCCAGTTCGCGGGTCAGCTGCCCGGGCTCGACCTCCAGCTGGCGCAGCGCATCAAACGCCAGGCCCTCGCCCATCTTCAGGATGGCAAAGAGCAGAAACTCGTCGCCCATCCGCCGCACCCCCAGCGTGATGCCGAGGTTCTGGGCGATATGCACCAGCTTTTTCGCCCGCGGGGTAAACCCCTGATAGTGAAAATCCGCCATAATCCTCTCCGCAGGCCGGCGTCAGCCGGCCAGTTTCTCGCGCACCAGCCTGGCCCGCAGCCAGGCCTGCTGCTCGCCGCTGGCCTCGCTGCCGCCGTAATACTGCACATGCGCCGGCTGAATGAGCAGGAACACCTCATTCAGCAGGTGCACGTCGATGTCCGGAATAATCCCCATGCTGATCCCCAGCCGCAGCGCCGACAGCAGCTCCATCGCCTCCTCCGCGGGAAGCAGCCGCGCGCTGCGCAGCTGCCCGAGCGCGCGCCAGACGCGGTTTTCCAATTTCAGCCGCTGGCGCACATACAGCTGCCGGCGCGCCGTCAGCTCGTTCTTGATGATGCGCTGGGTGACTTCGGTGATGGTGGCAATGAGGTCGCTTTCGCTGTTGCCCATCGTCACCTGGTTGGAAATCTGGAAGAAGTCGCCGATGCTGTCCGTCCCCTCGCCATAGTAGCCGCGCACGGTCAGGCCGAGATGCGAAATCCCCTTGATCGCCGTGTTGATCCGCTTGGAGAGGATCAGCCCGGGCAGATGCACCAGCACCGACGCACGCAGGCCCGTCCCGACATTGGTCGGGCAGGCGGTCAGGTAGCCCCAGTCGTCGCGGAAGGCAAAGGTGAGCCGCTGGTCGAGCGCATCATCGATCTCATTGACCGCCTCAAGGGTGCGCGCCAGCTGCAGGCCCGAGGCAAACGCGGTGATCCGCAGGTGGTCCTCCTCGTTGATCATCACCGACGCCGCTTCGCCCGGCTTGACCAGCGCGCCGCCCGCGGTCGCGGTCAGCAGGTTGTGACTGATCAGGTGGCGCTCGACCAGCAGCTGCTGTTCGCTCTCCGGGGTGTGCGGCAGATCGAAATACAGGGCGCCCGCCAGCTGGGTGGTGTCGCGCGCCGCCGCGAGGATGTGCTCGCGGGTGGCTTGCGCGGTGGCCTCGTCGGCCCGGCTGGCAAACGGCTGGTCCGCCAGGTTGCGCGCCAGCCGCACCCGGCTGGTGAGCACAATGTCCGATTCCGGACCCTGCGCGGCCAGCCACTCCCCGCTGCCGCGCATCAGTTGCTCGATCATGCGCGTTCCTCCGGGGCTTCATCCGGCGCCAGTCCGCGGATGGTGTCGCGCAGCCGCGCCGCGGTTTCGTAATCCTCGCGCCGCACCGCGTCGCGCAGATCCGCCTGCAGGCGCAGCCGCTCGCGATTGCGCGAGACCGCCGCCGCCCGCCGCCGCGGACACTTGCCGCGATGCTCGGTGCTGCCGTGGATGGTGCGCAGCAGCTGGGCCAGCCGCGGCGCGAAGGTGGTGTAGCACTGCGCGCAACCGAGCCGGCCGCTCTCGCGGAATTCGGGAAAGGTCAGGCCGCAGGCGCATGCCGTTTCCGGTTCCGCCGCCGCCTCGGTCACGCTGTCGAGATTGGCAAACGCCGTCAGCAGGTTGGCGAGGGAAAAATTCATGCCGTCACCGGTGATCCCCAGCTTTTCGGCACAGGTCTCGCAAAAGCTGTGCTTGGTCACCTTGTCGCCGAGCTGCTGGACGATGCGGATCGTGGCCGGCCGCTCGTGGCAGTGTTCGCAGTTTTTTTCGCTCATGCCGTTCCCTTTCCCCCGTCAGTCGCCCCGCCGCCGCACGCTGACCCCGCGGCCGCCTGCACGTCAGGGCCGCCGCCGCACCCCGCAACCGGCCCCGCGCCTGTTCCCGCCGGCGATTCCGCCGGCGGCTGCAGAATCCCTGCCGCCAGCCGGCGCACCGGCAGCTCGCGGCACAACCGGTCATCATGCGAAACCAGCAGGAAGGCGCCCTGCCGCTCCCGCACCAGCTCGCGCAGCAGGTCGATAACCTGATGGCCGCTCGCCCAGTCCAGGTTGCCGGTCGGTTCGTCGGCCATGACCAGCGCCGGGCGGTTCACCAGCGCCCGCGCCACCGCCACCCGCTGCGATTCGCCGCCCGACAGCTGTGCGGGAAAATGCTCGCCGCGCCGGCTCAGCCCGACCCGGTCCAGCAGTTCAGCCGCGCGTGCCCGCGCCGCGGCGCGGGTCATCCCCGCCGCCAGCGCGGGGAGCATGACATTCTCCAGGGCGCTGAATTCACCCAGCAAGTGATGCAGCTGGAAAACAAACCCCAGTTGCTCCGCCCGCAGCCGCGACCGTTCCCGGTCGCTCAGCGTCGCCAGCACCTGACCGCGATAGCTGACCGTACCGGCCGTCGGGCGCTCCAGACCCGACAGCAGGTTGAGCAGCGTCGTTTTGCCGGTGCCGCTCGCCCCGACGATAAGCAGTTCCTCGCCGGCATGCAGCGCCAGATTGACACCGTGCAGCACGGGAATATCCGTATGCTTGCGCCGGTAGGTCATGGCCAGGCCGACGGCAGTCAGCAGCGGCGCGGAGCCGGCGGCGCTCATGTCAGTCCAGCCGGATGGCCGCGACCGGATCGAGCCGGGCCGCGCGCCACGCGGGATAGATCGCCGCCAGCAGGGTCAGCAGCAGCGTCCCGGCAACGACAATGCTCACGTCAAGCAGCTGCATATCCACCGGCAGCTGGTCGATGTAATAGACGTCGCTGGGCAGGGGCAAACCGAACTGCACCAGGAACCAGCAGACCCCCGCGCCGATCAGTCCGCCCAGCAGCGTGCCGCCCGCCCCGATCATCATCCCCTCGCCGAGGAAGATCAGCAGCACGGTGCGGCGGGAAACCCCGAACGCGCGCATCACCCCGACGTCCGCGGTCTTCTCGATGACCATCATGATCAGCGAGCCCGCGACGTTGAACGCCGCCACAAAGACAATCAGCGTAAGAATGACGAACATCGTCACCTTTTCCAGGCGGATGGCGGCAAACAGCGAATGATTGATCTGCTGCCAGCTTTTGGCCAGCAGCCGGTGATTGAGCGCGGCGCCCACCGCCCGCGCAATCTGCTGGGCCAGCATCGGATCCACCGTCTTGACCTCAATGGCAGTGGCCCGCCCGTCGGGCGTGAGCAGCCGCGCCGCCAGCGGCAGCGGGGCATAGGCCATGACGCAGTCGTATTCGTACATCCCCGAACGGAACAGGCCGGTCACCTCGACGCCCGCCATGCGCGGGGCCATGCCGACCGGGGTCAGCATCATTTCCGGCGAGACCACCGAGATCCGGTCGCCCAGCGTGACCCCGAGGAACTGGGCCAGTTCCTCGCCGAGGATGATGCCGTTCTCGCGCGGAAACTCAAGCGTGCCGCGGGTGAGATACCGCCCGATATCCGTCACCCGCGTTTCCTGCGCCGGCGCGATGCCGCGCAGCTTGGCGCCCTGCACCCGCCCGTTGGCGCGCAGCAGCACTTCGCCGTCTGCGACCGGGGCGGCGGCCAGCACGCCGGGCACCCGTTCCACCGCCGCACAGACCGCCATGGTGTCGGTAATGCCGCTGCCGCCGGCGCTGACAATGCGGATGTGCGCATTGGTGCCGAGGATTTTCTGCGCCAGATCGCGCTCGAACCCGTTCATCACCGAAATGACGATGATCAGCGCCGCCACCCCGACACACACCCCCAGCATGGCAATCAGCGCGATCAGCGACGCCAGCGAACCCTCGCGCCGCGTGCGCAGGTGCCGGGAACCGACCAGCCAGGCGAAATACACGGGCTACTGACCTGCACCCTCCGGGCGCAGCTGCGGGAAGGCCACCACCTCGCGCAGCGAAACATGGCCCGTCGCCAGCATGACCACCCGGTCGATGCCGATGCCCAGCCCGCCGGTCGGCGGCAGCCCGTATTCCAGCGCGCGGATATAGTCATCATCAAGCATCTGCGCCTCAACATCGCCCGCCGCCCGCTGCGCCTGCTGCGCTTCAAACCGCCGCCGCTGTTCCGCGGGGTCGTTCAGTTCCGAATAGGCGTTGGCGATTTCCATGCCGCCGATAAACAGCTCGAACCGTTCGACCGTATCGGGATCGTCCGGCCGCGACTTGGCCAGGGGCGACAGCGCGCGCGGATAATCATGCACGAAGGTCGGATCCTGCAGCGTCGGCTGGACCACATTGTCGAACACCTCGGCGATCAGCTTCTCCCGGGACAGGTCGGCCAGTTTTTCCGCCGGCAGCCCCTTGCCCGCAAGGAACGCCTGCAGCTCGGCCGGGCTTTTCTGCTCCGCCCGCCAGCCGGTCAGTTCGGCAATGGCGTCGAGCATGGTCACCCGCCGCCACGGCGCCGTTGCATTCAACTCGCGATCATGCCAGCGCAGCGTCGTGCCGCCGGCCACCGCGGTGAACACCGCCGTAAGCAGCGCCTCGGTCAGGTCCATCATGTCCCGGTAATCCGCGCCCGCCTGATACAACTCGAGCATGGTGAATTCGGGATTGTGCATCAGCGAGATGCCTTCGTTGCGGAAATTGCGGCCCAGCTCGAACACCCGCTCGAATCCGCCGACAATGAGCCGCTTGAGGTACAGTTCCGGCGCGATCCGCAGGTAAAGGTCGATTCCCAGCGTGTTGTGGTGGGTGATGAACGGGCGCGCCGTCGCCCCGCCGACGATTGCCTGCATCATCGGGGTCTCGACTTCAAGGAATTCGCGCTGCGCCAATTCGCTGCGCAGGACGGCGATCGCCTGTGCCCGGGCGCGCAGCGCCGCGCGCGCGTCATCATTCACGATGAAATCGACGTACCGCTGGCGGAATCGCGTCTCGACGTCAGTCAGTCCGTGCCACTTTTCCGGCAGCGGACGCAGCCCCTTGGCCAGCAGCGCGATATGCTGCACCTGGACCGTTGGCTCGCCGGTCCGGGTTACGAACCCCGTCCCCTGCACGCCGACCAGGTCGCCAATATCGAGGGTTTCCGCCATCAGCGCAAAATCCGCGTCCGGGAGCGTCCCCTTCTTCACGTAAAGCTGGAGGTTGCCGCTGCGGTCGCGCAGATGCGCGAAGAGCGCCTTGCCCATGCGGCGGACGGACATCAGCCGGCCGGCCAGCGTCCGCACCGTCGGGTCGGTGCCGCCTTCCGGCAGCACGGCAATCGCCGCGCGCGCCGCCGCCGCCGTCGTGTCGGTCACAAAACGGTTGGGATAGGGATTGATGCCCTGCGCCCGCAGCGCATCGAGTTTGGCCTGGCGCACCGCCGTGAGGTCGGGTGCGGCTTGGGTCGGTTCCGTCATTCACCTGCTCCTTCTGCAGCACAGAATGGATAATTGTACACCGTCGGGAAAGTTTCGTCAACCCGACGGCAGCGCACCATGCGGCGGAACACCGCAGCAACCACGGTTAATGCGCCGGCGGGTTAGCGGCGGCAGACCGCCTGTTGCCGGATCAGCGGACGGGCTTGTAGAGCGACGGGTCGAATTCGGCGAAGGGGCGCGGGTTCAGCTCGGCCAGCGTATACCAACGCGCCATTTTGAAAAATACCTCGCTGGTGGTCAGGCAGTCAACCCACGACTTGTGGCGCGAAACCGGGACGCGGATATGGTTGCGCTTGAGCAGTCCGTCGAGCCGCACGTCTTCGCCGTAAAGCTGCTGACCGATCCTGAAGGTGTCAAGCACGGGATTCTGCGGCCGCGGGTAGCCATAGCGGTCGCAGTACCAATTGAGGAAGCCGGCGTCGAACAGCGCGCGATGCGCGACAATCAGCGAATGGTTGATGAACGCGAGGAACTTCGGCAGCACTTCTTCGGGCGGCGGCGCCGCCGCGAGCGATGCGGGATCGATACCGTTAACCCGCATGGCGATCGGATCGAATTCGCGCGTCGGCGGATTGATCCGCTGGAAGAACAGGCCGTCCAGCGCCAGTTTCGGCGACAAGCGGTACTTCACCGCGCCGATCTCGATAATCTCGCCGCCGAGGTTGAGCAGTCCCGAGGTTTCCAGGTCGATGATCGTCACGCTCTTGAATTGCTTCAGCTTCTTCAGGGTGTCAATGAAATGGTCTTCATTGACCAGGTTGCCGTGCGACCGGGCCAGCGACCGCTGGCAGCCGGCGCAGGCGTAGAACGGCTGCTGGTCCCGGTGGCCGCGATGCCGGGCGGCGATGACCTGCTTGCAGATCAGCCGCCCGCCGCAGATCGCGCATTGTTTCTTCGATCCCAGCTGCAGCCGCTCACCCAGCAGCGACGGTTCCGTGCGGCAGAGTTCGGCGGCGGTCACCGGCGGCTCCTGGCGCCGGTGACTGCAGCCCAGGCGAGGCGCGACACCGTCGCGGCGGTCACCGGCCGCTCCTGGCGCCGGTGACTGCAGCCCGGGCGAGGCGCGACACTGTCGCGGCGGTCACCGGCGACTCCCGGCGCCGGTGACTGCAGCACCGGTGAGAGACACCATGGTAGCAACGGTCATGCGCGGCCATCCCGCCGCACAGCACGCACCCCGTCGGGCGTGAATCCGAAATGACGCAGACAGTCGTCGAACGTGCGGAACGACCAGCCGAAAAAGTCCGGCGCCAGCGCGCGCACCCGCACCCGCAGGCCGAGCTCATTCACCAGCGCGCAGGTGAACTCGTATAGCCCCCCCTGCCGGAAATTGTCCTCGAGGACCACGATCTCCCGCGTGCGCGCCAGCCGCCGTGCATACCACGGCCGGTCGAGCGGCAGGCCGTAGGCGCCCTGGACCAGCACGCCCCAGCGCGCGAAGTCCTGTTCCTCCCGGCAGCGCAGCGCCAGCGCAGTGGCCACGATGCCGCCGGTGACGAAGCAGCGGGCGAATTCGCGGCCCGCGGTCAGCGGGCAATCGAGCCGCACCGCGCGGTCGTCAAGCGCCAGCGGCAGCGGCGTGCGCCGCAGCCGGAAATAGCTGCTGCGCGTCCGCTGGCGCAGCGCCCAGTCGACATAGAGACGGGTCTGGCGCGCCGTCACCGGCTCGAACACCGCCAGGCCGGGGACGCTGCGCATCAGCGACAGATCGTTGATCGACTGATGCGTCTTGCCGTCGGTATGATAATCGAAGCCGGCATAATGACCCGCATAGATCACCGGGACCTGTTCCGACTGGTTGACGCAAAGCTGCTCGTACGCGCGCTTGAAGAATGACGCGTAGGTGTTAACGATGGGCCGGTACCCGCGCAAGGCCAAGCCGCCGGCGAAGCTGACCATGTCCTGCTCGCTGATGCCCAGCTCGACGAACTGGCGCGGACGCGACGGCAGCCGGTCGAGGCCGCAGGATTTGGCCAAATCAGCGTCCAGCACCATGATCTTCCGGTTGCGCCGGTAATGCGGCAGCACAGCGTCCCAGAACAGGTCGCGGGTGGAACCCGACCGCGGGGCGGGCGGGACCGGTTGCGGCTGCCGCACCAGGCGCGCGGTGAAAGCCGCGACGGCTGTTTGCAGCCGCGCATTCCCGGTCAGCGCCGCCTGCTCGTGCAGCAGCGCCGCGTACAGGTCCCGCCCCGGGACCTGCGCATGCCAGGGCTGTTTGCCGCGCACCGGTGCCAGCAGTGCCGATCCGCCCGCTTTCCGCGTCTGCGCGATGATCAGTTTCTGGCCGCGCACCTTCCGGCGCAGCGCCGCGCTGATCGCCGCCGGATCGTGGCCGTCGATCGCCAGCACGGTATAGCCGAACCCGGCAAAGACCTGCCGGTAATCGCGGATCCCCTTGATGGCATCGACCGGATACTCGGTCTGGAACACGTTGCGGTCGAGGATCACGGTCAGGTTGCGCAACCCGAGCTGCACGATGCTCTGCAGCGCCTCGAAGTTCTGCCCTTCCTGCAGTTCACCGTCGCCGATAATGACGAAGAATTCCTCGCGCGGCGCCACCCGCGCCATGCCCGCCGCCTTGGACAGCGCCTGGCCGAGCGACCCGCTGTTGACGAGGATGCCCGGCGTGCAGGTGTCGGTATGGGCCTGCAGCGCGCCGGCGCCGTTCTTGTACGAGCGCAGCTGTGCCGCGCCGATGCGGCCGGTACCGAACAGGCAGGCGTACTGCATCGGGGCGGCATGCCCTTTGGAGAGGATGACATTGCGCGCCCGCCGGTCGAAGGTGAGGACGGTCAGCAGTTCCGCGACGGAGAAGCTGGCGCCCAGCCAGCCGTGTTCCGCGCTCTTGATGCAGGCCAGCGCGTTGATGCGGTTGAGCGCGGCCAGGACTGCCAGACGGCGGCGGCCCGACGCCGCGCGATAGTATGCGCGTTCGGCAATGAATACCATGCTGCCTCCCCTCCCCGGAGCAGGTCAGACCTTGGCGGTGTGATGCGCGCACGATAGCTTGCCGGTACCGGCGCGTCAAGCCGCCCTGTTTCCGGGTGGTGACGTGCACATTTCCCCGACGAGGAATTCCATTCGCAACGCCCTGTCACCGCTTGGTTCGCAATGGGCGCTTCACTGGGTAGCAGTTCAATTACCCCGGAATTGTTTCGTGTCTGTTGGAAATGGAGTCATGGATTGACAGTGATACGAAACGCCGTTGCTGGTATATGAATATTCATTGCCCCGGACATCATCGCGATTGGTTACCATATACGGGCCAGCCCACCCCGGAGCATGGTCACTGTACAGTTGCATGAGCGTTGTGACCGGAAATGTCTGGCCTGCCACGTCAACCTGAGAGAGTGCCAATGCTGAATTGTATGCGCCAATATCACCGGAAGCAGCTCCCGTCGGACTCCCTTCCATATGTTCCATCTGTGAATCAAGCCAGCATAATCCCCAATACGGTGTCGCAAACACGATCGTGCTGATCAAAAACCGTTATCGCCACTGGTGATAGCAGCCAATTTCCTGGTTATTCCTGCCCAACCAGTGCAACATGAAGATGCGTGCCAAACCAATCACCACCATTGTCAATTCGTAATGATATATCAAACCCAAATCCAAATGCGTAATCTGAAGGTCATCGGCAGTGAAAGAACGTCAGGCCATCGCGCGTTTCCGGGCGGATGAGCCCCCGGCGCTCCAGTTCAACCAGCAGGCGGTCAAGATCGGCGGCGCTGCCCTGCAGGCCGTGCGCCAGATCAGCGGCGGTGCTCGGCCGGCGGCGCAGTATCTCCAACACTGCGGCGGCGGTAACGGTGCCGCTGCCGCTGGCGGTGGCGTGGTGGCGGGCGATAACGTCGACCGGGCCGGTGAAATGGCGCGCAATAACCGCCAGCCGGTCGCGGTCCGCCGCGCGGACCCAGGCGTCGGGGGCCGGCCGGTCGAGCGCATTGAGCTGGATGCGGTCGGGGCGGATACGGGCCGCCGCCGCCGCCAGCGCGGCCAGCTCCGCATCAGTGTCGTTGACGCCCGGCACAATGAAAATCTCCAGCCACAACTGCCCGCGGTATTCGCCGCGCAGGGCCACGAGCGCATCGATAAGGCCCGCCGCGGTGCAGCCGGGAACGGGCCGGTTGACCGTCGCCATGACCGCGTCGGTCGCGGCATCGAGCGACGGGACAATCAGGTCGCACGGACACACCTCGCGACGCACGGCGGGATCACCCAGCAGCGTGCCGTTGGTGATCAGCGCCACGCGGTACTGCGGATGACGCGCCTTGAGGTGGGCAATGACCGTGCCGAGGCCGCGATGCAGCGTCGGCTCGCCGGCGCCGGAAAAGGTCACGTAGTCGAGCTCCGGACGGGTTCCCAGAAAAGCATCCAGTTCCGCCAGCACCGCCGCAGTCGGGACGTATTCGTCCCGCGCGCCGGTGTGGCGGGTGGTGCGCCCGCTTTCACAATAGACGCAGTCGAGCGTGCAGACCTTGGGCGGCACAAGATCGACGCCAAGCGAGCGGCCAAGCCGCCGCGAATTGACCGGTCCGAACAGGTAACAGTATGCCATGCGGTTTATTGTAGCTCAGTCGCTGCTGTTGGGCAAGACGGCAAAAGTTGCCAGTGCGGACAAAAAGGGCTACAATACGGCCATCATAATTGTACCGAGGCGGATCATGGCACTGTTTTGGAACAAAGCGGTGGAAACAATGGGTCGGACGAAACTTCAGGCCCTGCAGCTGGCGCTGCTGCGGCGCAGCGTGCAGCGCGCGAAGAAAAGCCCGCTCTATCGCGAACGGCTGCGCGGCTGCGCGCCGCTGCGCAAGATCAGCGACGTGCAGCAGCTCCCCTTCACCACCCGCGAGGACCTGCAGACCCGGTATCCCTTCGGGCTGCTCGCCGTGCCGTACGACAAGGTGCTGCGGCTGCACACCTCGTCGGGCACGACCGGCAAGCCGAAGGCGATCTTTTTCACCAAGGGCGATCTCGCCGCCGCGTCCGAGAACATGGCCCGGTCGCTCACCATGGGCGGGGTCACCGCCGCCGATGTGATCCAGAACATGATGACCTACGGGCTGTTCACCGGGGCGATCATGCTGCATTACGGCGCGGAAAAGATCGGGGCTATGGTCATCCCCGCCGGGCCGGGCAACACCGACCGGCAGCTCATGCTCATGCAGGATTTCGGGACAACCACCCTGCACCTGACCCCGAGCTACGCGCTCTATCTCGCCGACGCGCTCAGACGCAAGGGGATTGATCGCACCTCGCTCAAGCTCCGGCGGGTCTTCGTCGGCGCGGAACCGTACACGGAGGAGACCCGGCGGAAGATTGAGGAACTGCTCGGGGTTCAGGTCTACAACTGCTACGGCATGACCGAGATGAACGGGCCGGGCGTGGCGGGCGAATGCCCGGCGCGCGAGGGGATGCATGTGTGGGAGGACAGTTTCCTCGTCGAGATAATCGATCCGGCAACCGGAACGGTCCTGCCCGACGGGGAAAAGGGGGAGATGGTGCTGACCACGCTGCGGCGCACGGCCATGCCCGTCATCCGCTATCGCACGCGCGACATCACCTATATCTACCGCGGCAAATGCCGCTGCGGACGGACCCACCGCCGCATCGCGCGCATCCACGGGCGCGCCGACGACATGCTCATCCTGCGCGGGGTCAATTTCTATCCGCAGCAGATCGAGCGGGTGCTGATGGAAACGCCGGGGGTCGGACAGAACTACCAGATTCATCTCGACGCGCTCGATCAGCTCACCATCAGGGTGGAGATCGGAGCGCGGTTTTTCGACGGCAATGTCGAGCACCTGGTGGCGCTGGAGAAGCAGATCATCGACCGGGTGCGGGCGGAGATCATCGTCAAACCGAAAGTGGAACTGCTGGAACCGGGCACCCTGCCGGTAAGCGAGGGCAAAACCAAGCGCGTGTTCGACAACCGCACGCTGTAGGAGGAAGCCATGGGCGCATTACGCCAGATTTCGGTGTTCGCCAAGAACCAGCCGGGCAAGCTGGAGAATATCTGCCGGGTGCTGGCGCAGGAAAAGGTCAACATCCTCGCGCTGAACATCGCCAGCAGCGGCAAGTTCGGGGTGATCAAGTTCATCGTCGACGATACCGACCGCGCCACCACCGCATTCGAGCAGGCGGGGTTCACCGTGGCGGTGACCGAGGTGCTGGCGATCGCCATCAGCGACCGGCCGGGCGGACTGCATGCCGTGGCCGACGCGCTGCAGCAGCAGGCGGTCAATATCGACAATGCCTACGTGCTGATTCCGCAGGAGCGGGCCATCGCCTATTTTGTCGTCGAGACCGATGATATCGCGGCGGCGCGCCGCAAGCTGGCCGGGGCCGGCCTCACCATGTACGACGGGAACTAAGGAGCCGATCATGGCACGGAAAAAATACCTCATCTGGGACCGCGCGGCGGAGTGCATGCCGGCGGCGAAGCGCCGCGCGCTGCAGTTGCGCCGGCTGAAGGCGACGGTCGCGCACGCCTATGCGCGCGTGCCGTATTACCGCCAGGCGTTCAAGGCGGCGAAGGTCAGGCCGGAGGATATCCGCACGCTCGACGACATCCGCCGGCTGCCGTGCATCGGCAAGCCGGAACTGCGCGCGGGCTATCCCTTCGGCATGTTCGCTGTCCCGCGCCGCGAGATTGTCGAGATCCACACCTCGTCGGGCACGACCGGCAAGCCGGTGGTGAGCGGGTATACCGCCGGTGACATCAGGCTGTGGGGCGAGGCGATGGCCCGCGCCATGACCATGGCCGGGGCCACGCCCGAGGATATCGTGCAGAACTGCTACGGCTACGGGCTGTTCACCGGCGGACTGGGCGTGCATTACGGGGCACACCGCATCGGCGCCATGCTGGTGCCGATCTCCGCAGGGAACAGCAAGCGCCAGCTCACCATCCTGCAGGATTTCGGCAGCACAATCATCACCGGCACGCCCTCCTACATGCTGCACCTGGCCGAGCTCGCCGCCGAGGCGGGAATCGACCTGCACAAAACGAAACTCAAGGCCGGGCTGTTCGGCGCGGAAATGTGGACGGAGCACATGCGTGCGGAGATCGAGAAGCGCTATCCGCTGCAGGCGCTCAACATCTACGGGTTGACCGAGGTCATCGGACCGGGCGTGGCGCAGGAATGCCCCGCCAAGTGCGGGCTGCACATTGCCGAGGACCTGTTCTTTCCCGAGGTGGTGTCGCCCGAAACCCTCGAGCCGCTTCCCGACGGCGCCGTGGGCGAGCTGGTGCTGACCACACTCACCCGCGAGGGGATGCCCATGCTGCGTTTCCGCACGCGCGACCTGACCTCGCTCGAGCGGGGGACCTGCGCCTGCGGACGCACCCTGGTGCGCATGAGCCGCATCACCGGCCGGTCGGACGACATGCTCAAGATCCGCGGGGTCATTCTCTTCCCGTCGCAGATCGAGCGCGCGCTCTTCGAGATCAAGGGTCTGGAGCCGATCTACCAGATCATCGTCTCGCGCCCGGCCGGCGGGCTGGATGAGGTCGAAGTGCGGGTCGAGGCGAGCAGGGGCTTCTTCTCCGACGAGGTCCGCCATGTCGAGGAGTTCAAACGCAAGGTGGAGCGGCATATCGAGCAGGCCGTCGGCCTGCGGGTGAAGGTGGCTCTGGTCGAGCCGAAGTCGCTGCCGCGCAGCGAAGGCAAGGCCGTGCGCGTCATCGATCAGCGGAACCTGTAGGGGAAAGGAATGATCATGAAAGTCAAGCAGATCTCGATCTTTCTGGAGAACAAGCAGGGACGGCTGCTCGAGGCGGTGGAGACGCTGGGCGCGGCGGGGATCAATATCCGCGCGTTATCAATCGCCGATACCGCTGATTTCGGCATCCTGCGGCTGATTGTGCCGGAACCGGACCGGGCCAAGCAGGTGCTGGAAAAGGCGCGGTTCACCGTCAAGGAAACCGAGGTTATCGCCGTGCTGGTGAGCGACCGGCCGGGCGGGCTGGCGGCGGTGCTGCGCGCGATGAGCACTGCCGGGATCAATGTCGAATACATCTACGCGTTCGTGGAAAAGTCCGCCAAGCATGCGGTGGTGGTCATGCGCACGGAGAATATTGCCGCGGGCGTCAAGGCATTGGCGGCGGCCAGCATTCCCGTGCTGACCGCTGAGCAGGTCTACGCCCTGTAGCCCGCCACCCCGCCGCACATTCGCGCCGGACCGCAACGCGGTCCGGCGTTTTTTATGCCGCGCCGAGCTGGCGGTCGACCCAGCGGCCGGTCAGCAGCGCGCTCAGCCAGAGCGGCAGCACCACCCCGGCAAACAGGCATTTCAGGGCGGTGAAATAGAGCAGCGACAGCAGCTCGACCTGGGGCGGAATAAGCCCGTACCAGTGATGCGTAAGATGCATCACCCAGCCGTGCAGACCGAAAAAGGCGCCGGCCGACAACAGGTACAACCCCACGCCGATCAGCAGAAACCCGCCGAGCAATCGCCGGGCCACGCACAAGCGTACCGCAAACCGCTGAAATTCATCACGCTGGATATCATTCATTGGCCGCCTCCCTGGTTGCCTCTACCGCAATTATACCACACACCATGACCGGCAGCGGATGCCCACATCCTGCACACGTCCCGCGGTATGCCGGCATTCGGCCCGACGGATACCAGACCATCGCGGCGACGCGGGCGAATCATTCGGGAATCCGTTCGAGCGCGCGGTACGACAGCGCCTCGGCGACGTGGTCCGTGGCGACACGATCACTCCCGGCAAGATCCGCAATGGTGCGTGCCACCTTCAGGACGCGATGATAGGCGCGGGCGCTGAAACCCTGCCGGTCAACTGCCATGCGCAGCAAATCCTCAGCTGACTGGTCGAGCACCACCGCCGCCCGCACTTCCTTTTCTGAAAGATAGGCATTCCAGTGCGGACCGCGCTGCGCCTGAATAGTACGCGCCCGGGCGACACGGGTGCGGACCGCAGCGGAATGCTCGCCGTCGCCGCTGCGCTGCTGCAGTTCATCGTACGACACGGCAGGCACTTCGAGGTGCAGGTCGATGCGGTCGAGCAGCGGTCCGGAGATTTTCGCCAGGTAGCGGTCGATTTCGTCGGGCCGGCAGGTGCAGGCATGACGCGGATCGCCGCGGAAGCCGCAGGGGCAGGGATTCATCGCCGCCACCAGCATGAACCGCGCGGGGAACTGCAGCGTCATGGCCGACCGGGCAATGGTCACCTCACCCCCCTCGAGCGGCTGGCGCATCGCTTCGAGGACATGGCGCTGGAATTCGGGCAGTTCGTCGAGAAAGAGCACCCCGAAATGGGCGAGCGAAACCTCGCCCGGGCGCGGGATCTGCCCGCCGCCGATCAGCCCGGCATCGCTCACCGTGTGATGCGGCGCGCGGAACGGCCGTTCGCGCAGCAGCCCCTGCCCCGCCGGCAGCAGGCCGGCAACGCTGTGGACGCGGGTCACCGCCACCGCCTCGTCGCGGGTCAGCTCAGGGAGGATGGTGGGGAGCCGTCGCGCCAGCATGGTCTTGCCCGATCCGGGCGGACCGATAAAGAGCAGGTTATGCGCGCCCGCCGCGGCGATCTCCAGCGCGCGCTTGGCCGACGCCTGACCCTTCACTTCGCGCAGGTCAACGCTGTCGCGCGGCTGCCAGACCGGCGGCGGCGGCAGCCGCAACGCCTCGGGCGGCAGCTCGCCCTGCAGCCACGCCACCGCCTGCGCCAGGGTGGCGAGCGGGACGATGCGTTCCGCCGGAATTACCGCCGCCGCTTCAGCCGCATTGGCGGCAGGGACGAGCAGGAACTGCGCGCCATGCCGTTCCGCGTCCATGGCGATGGGCAAGATGCCGGGCACCGGCCGCAGCGTGCCGTCGAGCGCGAGCTCGCCGACAATGAGCACCTCAGTGAAGGCCGTGCGCCGGAGCTGGCCCGAGGCGGCGATGATGCCGAGCGCCATGGGCAGGTCGAACGCCGCGCCTTCTTTTTTCCGGTCGGCAGGGGCGAGGTTGACGGTGATGCGCTTGGCGGGGAATTCGAAGCCGTTGTTCTTGAGCGCCGCGCGCACCCGCTCGCGGCTTTCGCGGATGGCGGTGTCGGGCATGCCGACGATGGTGAAACAGGGGATGCCGTTGGCGACGTCCACCTCGACTTCGAGGCGGTACGCCTCAATCCCGAACAGCGCGGCCGAGATCAGGCGGACAAACATCGCGTCCCCGTCTCCCGGCCCGCTCCGGCGGATGCCATGCCGTTATCATAGCCCTTTCCCCGCGGGCCGTCAATTGCCGGCACCCGGCAGTGCAATGTGCCTGAACGACATGAGGATATCCCGCAATGATGAGCACCCGTCAGGCACTTATGTGCCGGCGTCCAAGTCGGTGCGATGCCTGGTGCAGACGTGTTTGATGCTGCATATCACCTTGCTGAAACCTGCACATATTGTCGGCCAGGATGATTCAAGAAGGCATAAGAAACACACAAGCAACGCACAACAAATGGCACCTGCATATATATGCTGCCGCCGAACACCCGGCGCGCACCACAGTTGAAGTCCACCCCTGCACAGGGCAATTCGCCCTGGGGTCAGTTCTTGTCTAATCGGCAATGCCTCCGGCATCGGCGATGATTTGACGGCGCACTTTGTTCAGCTGTTCTGCGACAGCCGGCGGATAGCTTGCCGGTTCAGCAAATGGGCCATACATTACCCCCGGGTACCCCCACCCCATTTGCACGAACATCCAATAACGCTGCCGGGTTTGTTGGTACAGAACATGGAACGATTCCTGATTATCGGTCCCCAACCGCGTAGGAACCTGTTCACCAGATGCCGTGCGGAATTCAAGGGGCGGATAATACTCGGGAAATACGACAAGTGTGTCATTTCCGCCATCGGGTAAGACGAAACGGCAACCATATCCGTCTGCATTCCTTTTGCCATATGCCGGCAGCGACAGGAGGAAGCCCTCCAAACCAGGATGTTCAACCAATTGCGGATATGCACGCTGAATCTCACCCCGACGGTTTTCTTGTACGCGCAACAGAAAATCCGCACGCACTCGCGCATTCAACGTCGTACTGTCAGCGCCACAAAGCGATGCGACCAGGTTATGCGGAGGGTCATAGCCGGCAACCAAAGCTTTGGGCTGTTTGAACCACCAAACACCAGCGGCAACCAACACCAACCCGAACAGCGCCCACCATACCGGCACCTGTATCCTGCGCGTCATTCGCGTGCGCTGTGTGTCAATTGCATCAGCATCATTATCATCACCATCAAACCTGCAGCGTCATTTCCCAGTTTCACGTACCATTACTGTATGTTAATACGATATTAAAGTCAATGCGTGTATCAATTTTTGGTTTTAATCATTTTGTAATACAACTATGGATTTGCGCAGCACCCGACCCTTCTCTGCCACATTGCATTTCGGCAGGGAACCCGTGCACTGGTGCGCGGACTATTGCGGGCGCGGCTTGGCGCGACGGGTGGGCGCAGCGTGACGCGGATCGTCGGGCCAGACATGTTTCGGGTAGCGGCCGCGCAGCTCGCGGCGCACCTCGGCATACGAGCCGGACCAGAACCCGGCAAGATCGTCGGTAACCTGCACCGGGCGATGGGCGGGCGAGAGCAGCTGGAGCAGCACCTTCACCCTGCCACCGGCCACGCACGGCGTAGCGACGCAGCCGAACATCTCCTGCAACCGCACCGCCAGCACCGGCGCCTGACCCAGTGCATACCGCAGGCGGATGGACGAGCCGGTGGGCACGGTGATATGCGTCGGCGCCAGTGCCGCCAGCTGCTGACGCTGCCGGTAGTCAAGCAGGTGGTTGAGCGCCGCCGCCAGATCAAGCGCTGCCAGCCGGGCAAACCGGGTGATACCTGCAAGCGACGGCGCGAGCCACTGTTCGAGATTGGCGAGCAGCCATTCATCACTGACGTCAGGCCAGTTCCCGTCGGGCAGCCAGGTGCGCAGACACAGGACCCGCTGCTGCCACTGCCGGTCATCCTCGCGCCAGGGTAACGCTGCCAGCCCGCGCGCGCGAATGCCGGTGAGCAGCGCCGCAGTCGCAGCGGCAGGATCCGGCTTTTCCCACGGTCCTTCACACAGCACCAGCGCATCAAGCATTTCCGCGCGGGTGGCGACGAGATCGCCGTCGCGGTCCGACCAGAAAACCCGTTCCCGCCAGCAAATGCGGTCAGCGAATGCGATGCGCACCGCCGCCGCGGAAAGACCGGCAGCGAGATGGATGATACTGTCGCGCTGCCCGCTATCAATGTCGGCGGCCACGATGAATTCGCAGCCGCGGAGGGCAACGCCGGCGCGCAAGCGGGCCCCGCGCCCGCCGGCGAGCAGAAAGAGATCATTCCCCGGTTCGCGGCGCTTGCCCAGCCGTTCGGGATAGGCGTGCGCCAGCAGGATACCGGCAGTGTCGTCATCGGAGGCCAGCGGTATCCCGTTCGGCAGCGGCGTGTCCCGCAGCAGCAGGTGCAGTTGCGCCGCCACCCGCACCACTGCGGCAACAGCATTACGGTCACAATCATGCGGCCTGCGACCGCGCCGGCAGGCGTGCAGGACGGCCAGTCGGGCCGCCAGATCGCAATTGTCAGCTCGGGCAAGGATATCGCGTTCCGCAAGCAGGGCGGCAATATCCGCCGCCAGCGCGCCCTGCCCGCGGGCAGCGCCAAAGAGCAGCATTGCCGCCAATCGCGGATGCAGAGGAAGTGCAGCCAGCTGCCGGCCAGACCGTGTGATCCGGCCATATTGACTCTCACCGGCCTCGCGCACTTTCTCTCCCGCATCGCAGGCGCGGGGAACGATGATTGAATCTTGCTTACTGTGCAGTGAATTGTCAGTGCCACATTCGGCATTCAGCGATTCTTCTGCGTCATGACCCGCACCGGCACTGACGTTGACGGCATCCGTTGCGTCTTCCAGCGCATGCGTCACTTCCACTGCGCCGAGTGCTGCAAGGGTGGCCCGGGCGCGGGCGAAAGCGCCGGCGGGGGGCGGGTCAAGCCAGGTCAAGGTCGCAGGATCGGCCACGCCCCAGGCAGCCAACTCGAGCGCAAGCGGTGCCAGGTCGGCCTGCAGCATTTCTGGTTCGGGATGCTCAAGCAGGGCATGCTGGGTGCCGGCGCTCCACAGACGATAGCAAACGCCCGGGCCCAGCCGCCCGGCGCGTCCGGCACGCTGCTCGGCATTGGCCTTGCTCACGCGTACGGTGGCGAGCCGGGTCATTTCCCGCGCAGGTTCATACCGCGGCTGGCGCTGCCAGCCGCTGTCGATAACGACGCTGACCCCCGGCACCGTCACGCTGGTTTCCGCCAGTGGTGTCGCCAAAATAACCCGCCGGGCGGCATGCGCACCGGGCCGGAGCACGGCATCCTGCTCGTCGGCGGCAAGGTCGCCAAAGAGCGTCACCACCTGCGCCGGCAGGTCAGTAAGCGCCTGCTGCACGCGGCGGATGGCGGCGATGCCGGGGAGAAACACCAGAATATCGCCGGCAGTTTCGGACAGGGCACGCCGGATCGTCGCCACAGCGGCGGCGCAATAGTCGTCCGGCGTCTCCGGCAGGTGGCGGATAGCAACCGGGAACATGCGCCCGGTGCAGGCGACGGTCGCGGCCTGCGGCAGCAGGCGCTGCAGCGCCGCCACGGCGAGGGTGGCGGACATGACGATGAGCTTCAGGTCGGGCCGCACCTGCCGCTGCGCATCAAGCGCCAGTGCCAGCGCGAGGTCACCGGTAAGGTGGCGCTCGTGAAATTCATCAAAGATAACGGCACCAATCCCGTCGAGGGTCGGGTCATGCTGCAGACGGCGGGCGAGCAGCCCTTCAGTCAGGAACTCGATGCGGGTGGCAGCGGAGACGCGCGTTTCCAGGCGGGTGCGATAGCCAACCACCCCGCCGACACGATCACCCAGCAGCTCGGCAACCCGGGCTGCGGCAGCGCGCGCCGCGATCCGCCGCGGCTCGAGCACCAGGATGCGCCGGCCACGCAGCCACGGCTCCGCCAGCAGCGCGGGCGGCACAACCGTGGTCTTGCCCGCGCCCGGCGGGGCATGCAGCAGCACCTGCGACGCGGCAGCAAGCCGCGTGCGCAGCTCCGGCAATGATTCAGATACCGGCAGGTCGGCCGGCGGATTGAACACGGTCATGTCGCATCCCGGATACCGTCACTGCCGCAACAGCTGATACTGCGGTATCAACACCAGTATACCGATAACCGCGGCGGTTGTCATCATGACGAATGCCGGCAAACAGACCGGCCGGCGGGCAATTACTTGACGTCGGTGCGGCGAACGGTGTATTCTTGCGGAAAACGAGGATGAGATCACATGCTGACGACGGTACCGACCCTGCAGCACAAGAGCATCGCGGCAATCGCGGAAGTGACCCGGCTGAAGCCGGAACAGATCAGGCGCCATCGCAAAATCATCACCGACATCTTTGAATTGCCGAAGGTTGATCTGCATGTCCATCTCGGCGGGTCGCTGCGGGTCAGCACGATCATTGACCTGGCGCAGGAGCAGGGGATCGCGCTGCCGACAACGGACCCGGACAGGTTCCGCACCCTGGTCAGCCGCGACCGCTACCCCAACCTTGAGGCCTATCTCAAGTATTTTCCGCTTACCGAATCAGTGCTGCAGACCGTGCCGGCGCTGGAGCGCGGCGCCTATGAGATCGCCTGCGACATGGCGGCGGAGAATGTCTGGTATTGCGAGCTGCGCTTCTCCCCGATGAATTATACCCATCGCGGCCTGCGCCCGCACGAGGTGATCCACGCGGTGGCGCGCGGCCTGGAACGGGCGCAGCAGGAGACGGGGATCGTCGCCAATATGATCCTCTGCTCGCTGCGCATCTACAACCAGCACATGTCGCCCTACCACAAAAAGATCGCGCGCTTCTTCTCCTGCTTCACCAACAAGCAGCTGGCCCAGGAGGTGGCGCGCAACACCGCGGTGGCGGCAGTCAATGCGCGGCAGGTGGACGGACTGACGCGCGTGGTCGGGTTCGACATCGCCGGCCCGGAAAAAGGGTATCCGGCGAAGAATTTCGCCGAATCGTTCCAGCTGATCACCAAGGCCGGCCTGTACAACACCTGCCATGCGGGGGAGGGGTTCGGCTGGGAGAGCATCAAGCAGGCGCTGGTCGACTGCCATGTCGACCGCATCGGGCACGGCACCCACCTGCTCGATAGCGATATGCTGGTTGAATACTGCGCCGGGATGCGGCGGGTGCCCATCGAGGTCTGTCTGACGAGCAACGCGCAGACCACCCCGGAATTCGCCAACTACAAGAACCACCCGGTGCGCGAATTCCGCAAGCGCAATTTGCGGGTCATTCTCTGCACCGACAACCGGCTGATCTCCAACACGACCAAGACCAAGGAATGCTATCTGGCCTGGCAGCACCACGATTTCTCCCTGGCCGACCTCGCCGCCGCGGAACTGAACGGCCTCAAAAGCGCCTTCATGCATTCCAACACGCGGCGCACCCTGATCCCCGAATTCATCACCCGGGTCAGGAAGCGGTTCAAGCTTGGCTTCTAACCGGCGCCGCCGATCCCCCACGGATTGCCGGCAATGAGTCCCGACCGCATTGCGCTGCCGGCGCCGCCGATCAATCCGACCCGGATTTTCATCGCACTGCTGCTGCTTGCCGCGGTGGTGGTGAGCGGGGTGGCGGGGTATGTCACCATCGAGCACTACACCCTCCTCGACGCGGTGTACATGACGGTCATCACCATCGCCACCATCGGCTTTCGCGAAGTCAACCCGCTGACAAATGAAGGCAAAATCTTCACCATCTTCCTGGTGGTGTTCGGCATTGCCACGGCAACCTATTGCGTCGGCACCATCATCACGTTCATTGCGGAAGGGCACCTCAATACCATGGTGCGCAAACGGAGGCTGATTAAAAAAATGGGCAAATACCACGATCATTACATTGTCTGCGGCGGCGGACAGCTGGGCGAGCATGTCATCGACGAGCTGTGGCAGGCCAAGGTGCCGATGGTGGTCATCGACCGCAGTCCGGCGGCGGCGGAACGCATCCGCCTGAAGTACGGCGACCGGATCCTGATTGAAGTGGCGGATGCAACGAAAAAGGAGTCGCTGCTCCGCGCCGGCATCGAACGGGCCAAGGGCGTGATCTGCACCCTGTCGCATGACGCGGACAACGTCTACCTGATCCTCACCGCCAAGGACCTGCGCCCGGACATTTACATCGTCGCCACCTGTTACGATCCCGAGGCGGAGGCCAAGATCTACAAATCGGGCGCGGACAAGGTGATCATGCCCAAGGTCATCGCGGGCATCCGGCTGGCCTCCTACATCCTGCGACCGGCAGTCTGCTCGTTTGTCGATGTGGTCACCCACACGGACGATGTGTCGTTGCGTCTCGAGGAGATCCGCATCCCGGCCGATTCCCATCTGGCGGGGAAGACCCTGCGCGATTCGCGCATCACCCAGCATACCCATACCATCGTGGTCGCCATCAAGCGCCAGGACGGCCAGTTCATCGCCAACCCCCTGTCGCCCACCGTGCTGCAGGCCGAGGACGCGCTGATCATCCTGGGTGACGAGGAAAATGTCGGCAAAATGCGGCGGTATGTGCAGTCGCCCGAACTGTAAGCCGCACCCGGTTTGACTTTCGTGCGCCCGGACAAATAAGGTATACTGCGGCCATGGCACAGGACACCGCAAAACTGCATGCGATGGTTGACCGCATCGACAAGCTGCCGACCCTGCCGGTGGTGGTGACGCAGATCCTCTCCCTGGTGGAAAGCCCGGAGACCTCGGCGGTCGATGTCAATCGCGTCATTTCCACGGACCAGGCGCTGGCGGCCAAGGTGCTCAAGCTGGTCAATTCGCCGTTCTACGGATTCTCCCGGCAGATCTCGACCGTCACCCAGGCGGTGGTGATCCTCGGCTTCCGCACGATCAAGTCGCTGGCCCTGTCGGCCACGGTATTTGAGATCTTTGGCGGGCGCGGCACACAGCGGTTTGACCGGCAGGAATTCTGGAAACACTCGATCGGCACGGGGGTGGCGGCGCAGATCATCGCCAAAAAAATGCGCTACCCGCTGATCGAGGAGGCCTTCATCGCCGGGATTGTGCATGATCTCGGCAAGGTGGTGCTGGACCAGTTTCTGCCCGACGATTTTGCCCGGGTGCTGGCCTGGCGCGACGACAAGGGCAGCTCGCTGCGCGCGGCGGAAAAGGCCGTGCTGGGCGTCGATCATGCGGCCATCGGCGGCTGGCTGGCGGAACGCTGGAAGCTGCCGCCGGCGCTGCTGCATGCCATCGCCTGGCATCACGACGCGACGAAAGCGGAGAACACCGAAGTGCTGCCGGCAATCATCTATCTTGCCGATCTGCTGGCCCGCACCCGCGGCATCGGCAACGGCGGCGATACCGTCATTCCCGACCTGCAGGAAGCGGTGTGGGAACGGCTGCAACTCGATCAGGATGACCTCGAGGGCATTTTGCGCGATCTCGAACGGGACATGCACACGGCGCAGGACTTTATCGTGATGACGCAGACCGCCCGCGCCTGACGCGCACTGCCATGGCCATGCTGCGAACTGACGAATACAGCGTGCGATTCAACCGGCTGACCCTGCTGGCGGCACTGGCGGTGCTTGTGGCCGTGCTCGGCGCTGTCTTTGCCGGCGGGTATTGGCTGGGCGCACGAACCGGTGCGGACCGGCCGGCCGGCGACCCGTATGCGGCGCTGGCCATGCCGCTGGCGGCGCGCACGGTGACCATTCCGCCCCCCGCGGGCGAAACCGGCGACGCCACGCCATCAGCGCTGCCTGCTGCCGGACCCGGGACAACAGTTCCGGAAGCAGCACCAACTGCAGCCCCGGCACGGATGGCGGCGCCGGCAGCGTCCGCCCCTCCGGCCGGCCGGTGGAGCATCCAGATCACCACCCGCAGCGAACGGGCGCAGGCGGAGCAGGACGCGCGCACCCTGCAGGGCAAGGGCTTGACGACGCAGGTGGAAACCGTACCCGGCCCTGCCGGCGACCGCTACCGTGTCTGCCTGGGCAGTTATGCCACGCGCAGCGATGCGGAACAATACGCCACCGCCCTGGCCAATCGGGGGCTGATCAGCGATTTTCTGGTCATGGAACGGTAATGCCAACCATCCGGAATCGCGGACAAAATATGCTATACTATCGGCGCCGGAGCGACCGGCAGTACAGGACGACAGGGGCGGAACAATCATGAAGGGTATCGGGGTTGGCGTTATCGGATTGGGAACAGTCGGAGCAGGGGTAGTCAAACTGCTGACCACGCTGCGTGAGCCGCTGGCCACGCGGCTGGGCTTCACGCCGGAACTGGTGCGCGCGTGCGATGTGCGGGCCCAGCGCGGTGCGGAACTCGGTTTGCGTGCAGAACAGTTCACCACGTCAGTGGCGGAGCTGCTGGGCACGCCCGGACTCGAGGTGGTGGTGGAACTGATCGGCGGGATCGAGCCGGCGCGCACGATCATGCTGACCGCCCTGCGTGCCGGCAAGCACGTGGTCACGGCAAACAAGGCCCTGCTGGCGCTGCACGGCGCAGAACTGTTCGCCACCGCGCAGGAGATGGGGGTCTCGCTGCGCTGCGACGCCAGTGTCGCCGGCGGCATCCCCATCCTCAATGTGCTGGACGGCTGCCTGACCGCCAACCATGTCCCGTCGCTGTACGGAATCATCAACGGCACCACCAATTTCATCCTGACGCGCATGACCGAAGGCAACGACACACTCGCCCGGGCGCTGGCGGACGCGCAGCGGCTGGGGTTCGCCGAGGCGAACCCGACGCTCGACCTCAACGGCCACGATGCGGCGCACAAGCTGACCGTGCTGGCCATGCTGATGTACGGCCAGCAGGTGGCGTTCGACGCGGTCTACTGCGAGGGGATTGAGGAAATCAGCCCGACCGACATCCGCCATGCGGCGGAGCTGGGGTACGCCCTGAAGCTGCTGGCGGTGGCCAAATGCGTGCCGGGCGACCAGCCGCGCCTCGAACTGCGCGTGCATCCGACGCTGGTGCCGGCGGAATCGCCGCTGGCGAGCGTGCGGCGCGAATACAACGCCATCTTCCTCACCGGCGACGCGGTGGGCAACCAGATGTTTTACGGCAAGGGCGCAGGCGAGCTGCCGACGGCAAGCGCCGTGATGGCGGATATTCTGCTGATCGGACGGCAGCTGACCCCGGCGCGCACGTTCTACCGCAGCCGGCCGTACCCGGTAACACCCATGCCCGAGGTCACCTGCCAGTACTATCTGCGCTTTTCGACGGTGGACCAGCCGGGCGTGCTCGGCACCCTCTGCACCACGCTGAGCCGGCACGGGATCAGCATCCTCTCATGCATGCAGAAGGAGCATCAGGAAACCCGCGATTACGTGCATATCGTCATCATGACCCATGCGGCGCGTGAGGGGAGCGTGCGCGCGGCCCTGGCGGAAATCGACCAGCTCGAGCTGGTGCGCCATCCCGCGCGGCTGCTGCGCATTGAACGGGTATGATGCTGACCGGTGATGTGCGGCTGAACGTCATCACCGACCGGCAGCTGGCGGCCGGGTGCGGGCTGGCGGAAACGGTGCGCCTCGCCCTGGCCGGCGGCGCCGGCCTGATCCAGTATCGCGACAAAACCGGCAGTGCCCGGGAACAGCTGGCGATGCTGGCTGCGCTGCTGCCGCTGTGCCGCGCGGCAGCGGTGCCGCTGGTCGTGAATGACCGTGTTGACCTGGCACTCGCAGCGGGTGCGGACGGCGTGCATGTGGGCCAAAATGACCTGACCGTGCAGGACGCGCGCCGGCTGCTTGGCCCGTCGGCGATTATCGGCTGTTCCGCGACCACCCCGACGGAAGCGCAGCAGGCGGTTGCCGCTGGTGCGGATTATCTCGGGGTCGGTCCGGTCTTCGCCACGCCGACCAAAACCGACACCGGCAGACCCGGCGGGTTGGCACTGGTCCGGCAGGTGGCCGCGCTGGCACTGCCCGTACCCTGGTTCGTCATCGGCGGCATCCAGCCGGATACCCTGGCCGCAGTACTCGCCGCAGGTGCGCAACGGATCGCGGTGGTCTCCGCAGTCATGGCGGCGGCGGATCCGCAGGCGGCGGCGGCGGCGCTGCTGGCCCGCGTGCAGGGCGGGAGCTAACCGATGCGGCGGCGGAATTACGCCATTATCCTGGGCCTGACAGCAGTGCTGGCCGGCCTGCTGTGGTATGCCCTCTATCGGTTTGAACAGCAGGACGCCGCTGCCCACCGGCAATACAACGCCGTAATATTTCATTGGACGAATGTCGGCTTCGACAAAACCGGCGACTGGGTGCACGCGGCGGCGGCGGCACGCACCCTGCTGGCGGACCACCCGGAGAGCCAATGGGCGATGCAGGCCGCGCCGCTGCTGGTGGCAACGCTGATGAATCAGGGTGATGATACCGCGGCGCTGGCGGCGGCGGAACAGCTGGGCGAACGCTATCGCGGCTGTGACAGCGAAGCGCAGCTGTGGTACCTGCAGGGCCAATGCCTCAAGCGGCTGGGCCGCTATCCGGCGGCCAATGCCGCGCTCACGATCTGCATCCGCCAGTTTCCGGAAACCCGCGCCGCCCGGGATGCCGCGGCCGTACTGCAGTCACTACCACTGGGGTCGTGAACGTGAAAACAACTGTCATCGTTGTCGGAAGCGGGCCGGCAGGAAGCATTGCCGCGCGTGACCTGGCCCGGGGCGGAGCGCGTGTGCTGCTGCTGGAAAAAGAGCACCTGCCGCGCGTCAAAATCTGTGCCGGCGGCATCCCGCCGCATCTGGTGCGACTGACCGGCGCACTGCCGCCCGAACTGGTGGAATGCACCGTAACCGCAACGACCTTCAGTTACCGGTTCAGCGACGCCGTAACGGAACAGGCGCACGGCCCGGGGATCATGATGGTCATGCGCGCCCCGTTCGACCGGTGGCTGGCGCGCCAGGCACAGGCGGCGGGTGCGGAGTTGCACGAGGGGGAAACCGTCACCACCGTGGCGGAGACCCCGACCGGCGTCACCGTCACCACCGCGGCGGGCGCGGTGCATACGGCTGACTGGCTGGTGGCGGCAGACGGTGCGCACAGCCGGATCGCGCGCGCGCTGCAGCTGACCCCGAACCGCTATCTCGGGGTGGCACTCAATGCGGAAGTGCGGATATCGCCTGAGGCACGGGCGAACCAGGGTGCGGTCGCGGCAATGGATGTGGGTGATGTGCCCGAGGGCTACGGCTGGATCTTCCCGAAACGGGAGCATTTTTCCTGCGGCATCGGCTCGGCCCGGCGCAGAATGCCGGACGCGCGGGCGGTATTGGAGCGGTTTCTCGACGGCATGACCAACACCCGGCAGCGGCTGGCAGCAGAGGTGCGCGGCTGGCCGCTCCCCTACTGCGGCGCCCGCGATCCGCTGATCGGCCGGCGCACGCTGCTCACCGGCGACGCCGCCTGCCTCGTCGACCCGCTCTCCGGCGAAGGCATCTATTTTGCCGCCCGGTCGGGTGAGCTGGCGGCGCAGACAATTCTTGCCGGAACCCCGCTCGCGCGCTACCAGGAGCAGGTGGACGCGGAGATTCGCGATGATCTTGCCTATGCCGGCAAGCTGGCGGACATTTTTTTCCGGCATCCGTACATTTCCTACAAGCTGGGGGTCAAGAACCGGAAGGTCGTCGGCTATTTCGAAGAACTGTTGCGCGGTGACCGCACCTATCGTTCAATTTTCACCGATTTGCGCACGGAATTCTCCGCCCCGTTCCGGGCCATGCTCGCGGTACTGAAAAAATGACTGCCCCAACCAGGATTCGCCGATGAATGCCACGCGCGCGGCGCTGCGGCTGGCGCTGACCCATCAGGAATCGGCGACGGAGCTGGCCGCCACGGTCCGCCGGCTGGCAGCGACCATCCCGGAGCCGGTTTCCGACGCCGTGGCAGCAGCGCAGCAGCGGGTGCGGACCGCGCCGCCGGAGGAGATGGCGGCGGCCGCCCGCGAACTGCTGGCGGCACTCGATGCCATGGCCGGCGCGGCCGGCGCGACCGTACTGATTATCGACGATGATGAGGCCATGCGCCAGCTGCTGGGCGACCTGTTGCGCGGACCGGGCCGGACGGTCCTCAGCGCTGCCACTGCGGTCCAGGCGGAGCAGCTGATTGCGGCGCAACCGCCCAACCTGATTCTGCTTGATCTGATGCTGGGTGACATTGACGGCCGCAATCTGCTGGTGCAGTTCCGGGAACAGCCCGCAACCGCCACCGTTCCGGTGATTGTGCTCTCCGGCAGGATCGGCGATGCGGTGCAGGCCGAATGCCTGGCGCTGGGGGCGGCAGCCTGTCTCGCCAAACCCTTTGCCCCGGCGCAGGTCCTGGCTGCGGTCAGTGCGCAACTGGATCAGCATACCGCCGCACCACCGGACCTGCTGGCAACAGCCGGCAATCGCGCCGCATTGGTGTCGGCGTTTGCCGGCGCAGTCCGGACCGCCGCCGCGGATAATCCGCCATGCCTGGCGATGCTGGACGTCGATAATCTGGCCGCACTCAACGCCGCACGCGGGATGGCCGCGGGCGATGCCTTGCTGCGCCGGCTGCTCGGGCTGCTGCGCGCAGCGACCCCCGCGCCCGTCGCAATCAGTCGCTGGACGGACAGCGCCGTGCTCCTGCTGTATGCCGCCGGACCGCTGGCGGCGGTGGCAGCGGCAATCGCGGGGGTGCGGCAGCGTCTGGCGACAGACCCGCCGCCGCCGCCGACCTTTTCCGCCGGCGTGGTGCCGGTCACGGTTGCCGAGCTGCCGCTGGCGGCAGATGCGGCCGCGCGCTGCCTTGAGGCGGCAAAAAGCCATGGACGCAATTGCACGGTAACCCCGGAATCCTGCAGTATCGGCCAGCGTCAGCGGGTCCTGCTGGCCGACGACGATCCGCTCTTCGTCGCCCTGATCAGCCATCGCCTGCAGCGCGAGGGAATGACGGTCGATCAGGTTGCGGACGGCCAGGCCGCGCTGCAGGCCGTTGCGCACGAGCGGTACGACCTCATCCTTCTCGACGTGCAGATGCCGGTCAAGGACGGTCTGCAGGTGCTGCGGGAACTGCGCGCCCGGCCGGACTGCACCGGTGTGCCGGTCATCATCCTCACCGGACTGAGTGCGGAGCACGATCTGAGCCGCGGGCTGGAACTGGGCGCCAACGACTATCTGACCAAACCCTTCTCCCCGACGGAGCTCGTGGCGCGCGCCCGGCGGCTGTTGCGCCGGAAATAGCTGATGCTCACCGCCTTTTTTTCCCTGACGGCGCAGGATCACCTGCTCCGGATCCTGGCTATCAGCATCGCGCTCCTGCTGCTGCTGGCGCTGGCGTTTTCCTGCAGCGCGATCCTGTTGCGACGGCGCAACCGGCGGCGGGCAGCGCATTGGCTTCGGCTGGAACAGGAGTGGCAGGCGCCGGTATTCGCGGCGCTGGCCGGCGAGCCGGCGGCACCGCCGGCGGTTGCCCCGGCCGATGCCGCCCGTTTTCTCGATTACCTGCTGCGCCTGCGGCAGCGCCTGCGCGGCGTCGAAGCCGAGCGGCTGAGCCAGCTCGCACTGCCGTATCTCCGGCATATCGAGGGTCAGGCCGCTAACGGCGATGCGGAGCAGCGTGCCCGGGCCGTGCAGACCCTGGGCCAGTTGGCCGCCGGCCGGTATGAGACCCTGTTTCTCGCGGCACTGCAGGATCGCTCTCCGCTGGTGGCGATGACTGCGGCGCGGGCATTGGCGACAACCGCCGGAACCCGGTTCCTGCCGGAACTGCTGGCCGTGATGCCGCGCTTTGCCTTGTGGCAGCCGCGGTATCTGGCGGCACTCCTGGCACGGCCGCCCGCCAGCGACCAGCTGCTGGCCTGCTTCACCGACGCGCAGGCGCCGGTGCAGACGCGCCTCGTGGCGGCGGAAGCGCTGCGGCAGCTGCATCATGCCGCCGCCGCCGCACCCGCCGCCGCACTGGCAGCGACGACAACGAGCGACCGCGAATTGCGCGCCGCCGCGCTGCGCCTGCTGGCGGCGGTCGGGACCGCGGAACAGCTGCCGACGGTCCGTTTGCTGCTGCGGGATCCTGACGCGATTCTGCGCGGTCAGGCGGCGGCCGCCCTGGCGGCGTTCGGGCTGCCGGCCGATGCCCCGTTCCTGCGCCCGCTGCTGGACGATGCCTCGGTATGGGTGGCGATGGCGGCGGCGCGGGCGCTGCAGCGGCTGCACGGCGCGGGCGAACTGGCCCGGCTGGCGGCGGCCGGGCATCCGCGCGCCGCGCTGTTCCGCCAACTGGAGCAGCAGCAATGAGCAGCGCCCTGGCCTGGTCGATCCTGCATGCCTTCAACTGGCTGGTGCTCGCCTATTTCATCGCGGTCAACAGTGTCTATCTCTTGACCAGCATCTTCGCGTTTCGCGGCCTGACCCGGTATGCCCGGCGGCTGAAGGCGCTGGACGCGGCGCAGGTGCTGACCGGCGATATTGCCCCGCCGGTGACGCTGCTGGCCCCGGCCTATAACGAGGAACAAACCTGCGTGGACAGCGTGCGGGCGCTGCTGACCCTGATCTATCCCGACTACGAGATCATGGTCATCAATGACGGCTCGCAGGACGGCACGCTGGCGCGCCTGCAGGAGGCGTATGCCCTGCAGCCGGCGGCACGTCTGCCGACGGCGGCGCTGCCGGCGCAGGCAGTGCGGGGGATTTATCGCAGCGCGCGCTATCCGCAGCTGTGGGTGATCGACAAGGAGAACGGCGGCAAGGCCGATGCGCTTAACGTCGGGGTCAGTTTCTGCCGGACGCCGCTCTTCTGTGCCCTGGATGCGGACACCCTGCTTGAACGCGAATCCCTGCTGCGCATTGTCCGGCCCTTTGTCGAAGACACCCGGGTGGTCGCCACGGGCGGAATCATCCGCATCGTCAACGGCTGCACAGTGCGCGACGGCCTGGTCCGGCAGGTGGGCTTGCCGCGTTCATGGCTGGCACGTTTCCAGGTGATGGAATACCTGCGCGCCTTCCTCGCCGGGCGCATGGGTTGGGATGCGGTCAACGCCACCTTCATTATCTCCGGCGCCTTTGGCGTGTTCCGCCGCGATGTGGTGGTGTGCGCCGGCGGCTATACCCGCGACACGGTCGGGGAGGATGTCGAACTGGTGGTGCGCCTGCACCGGTATTGCCGCGAACAGCAGGTGCCGTACCGCATCGGCTTTGTCCCCGATCCGGTGGCGTGGACGGAATGTCCGGAAAAATTTGCCGTGCTGCGCCGCCAGCGCGACCGCTGGCAGCGCGGTCTGACCGAAACCCTGGCCCGGCACCGGCGCATGCTGTTCAATCCGCGCTACGGCGGCATCGGCCTGATCGCCTTCCCCTATTTCTATTTTCTGGAGATGCTGGGTCCGGTAATCGAGTTTCTCGGCTATGTGGTGTTTGCCGCTTCGGTGGCCGGCGGTATTGTCACCCCGCACTATGCGCTGGCGTTTTTCATGGTCGCATTTGTGCTGGGGGCGGTGCTGTCGCTGGCGGCGGTGGGACTCGAGGAACTGACCCTGCGCCGCTATCAGCGGCTGCGGGATGTCGTCCTGCTGTTTGCGCTGGCGCTGGTCGAGAATTTCGGCTATCGCCAGCTGATCAATTTCTGGCGGTTGCAGGGAATTGTTTCCGCGCTGTTGCGCCGCAAGGGCTGGGGGCGGATGACCCGGCGCGGGTTCGGCACCTGACACCGGCCGCTGCCATCAGCTTCCCGCGGAAACGCAGCTGCCGGTTGGCCGCGGGCGCCGGCAGGAATTCCTTCACGGGGATACGGCGGCTGCCGGAGACCGCGGCCGCTCCCGGCGCCGCCAGCGGCCGCGTTCAGCCCTTGACGATTTCGTGGATGGTTTTCAGCCCGGTGATCTTCACCATGCGGGTGCCGAAGGGCAGGGTAATGGCGACTTCATCCCCGACTTTGTGTCCGGTCAGCGCTTTGCCGTAGGGTGAGCTGATCGTCACCTGGCCGGGCTTGATCTCACTCCCGCCCACCACCAGCTCGATCTGCTCCTCCTCCTCGTCTTCGTTGTCATACACCGTGACCAGCGAGCCGAGCCCGACCACGCCGACGGGAATATCCTCTTCCTTGACATCCTGCAGCATCGCCGAACGCTGCAACAGCTGCCCCACGCGGGCCTGGCAGAAATCACGCCGTTCGAGCGCGGCGGAGTAATCGGCATTCTCCGACAGGTCGCCGTGCCCGCGCGCAATTTCGATTGCCTTGGGCAGGGTCACTTCGAGTTCGTATTTGAGCTGACTCAGCTCATCGATAATCTTTTTGCGGATATGCTCGATCATTGCCGCATTCCTCCGTGCGGGCGGCGTCGCTGCGGGCGCGCACCCAACCATGCGCCGAGTATATCGCGTCCCTGCCGGAAAAGTCAACCGCGCCGCCGGCGCGCGCCATCTTGCGCGGGCGGCGAAAAACGGGTATGGTGCGGGCCATGAACCATGCCGAACTGGGGCTGCAACCCGACTGGTCGGGCAACGGATGCCGGGCGCTGTTTACGCGCCGCGCGGGCGGCGTGTCGGCGGCAACCTATGCCTCGCTCAACCTCGGATTTCATGTCGGTGATGCTGACGCGGCAACGGCGGAAAACCTGCGCCGGCTGGCCGCATTCCTGTCAGTGGCGCCGGAACAGGTCTGCTTTGCCACACAGGTGCACGGCATCGAGCTGATCGATGTGACCGGACCGGTGCCCGGCGGGCGGGCGGGATTGTGCGACGGGCTGGCGACGGCCACCCCGGGGGTGGCGCTGATGGTGCGCACTGCCGACTGTCTGCCGCTCCTGCTCTTCGACCCGCAGCGGCGGGCGGTTGCCGCAATGCACGCCGGCCGGCGCGGCACGCTGGCGGATGCCGCCGGGGCGGCGGTGCGGCATCTGGTGCAGCGGTATGGCTGCGCGCCGCGCACCCTGCAGGCCGCGATCGGTCCGGCCGCCGGCCGCTGCTGCTATGCGGTGAATGCGGCGGCGGTGGCGGAACTGCGTGCGGCCCGGCCGGCGGACGCGGCGCAGTTCATCGGGCGGGCGCCCGACGGCCAGCCGACGCTGGACCTGGCCGGGATCAACCGGGCGCAACTGCTGGCGGCAGGCGTGCCGGCAGACCGGATTGAACTCTCCCCGGACTGTACCATCTGCAACCGCGCCTATTTCTCCTACCGTCGCGACGGGGTCACCGGCCGTCAGGCCGCGGTGATCATGCTGACCGGATAAGCGCGCTATCCGCGCACGAGATCAAACACCGTAATCTCCGGCGGGGAGAACACGCGCAGCGGCGGGCCCCAGGTGCCGAGGCCGCGGCTGACATACAAGCGCGAATTGTTCCCTGCTTCATACCAGCCGGAGGTATGGCCGGTTGCCAGCCAGACCACGCCGGTGAAGGGAAAGATCTGGCCGCGATGGGTATGGCCGGACAACTGCAAATCAAACAGGCCAACGGTATTGGCCGGAACGTCCGGACGATGGCGGAGCAGCAGGGTGAACTGGTCGCGCGGCAGCGTGGCCAGCAGTTCGCGTTCATCGACCGCGCGCGGCAATTCGCCGTTCGTCGCGTAATCGTCGACGCCGGCAAGGTTGATAACCCGGTGGTAATTGGATGATTCCCCGCGCAGCACCTGGAACCCGGCGTCGTTCAGCCAGGTGAGGGCCTGGGCCAGGCCGGCATAAAACTCATGGTTGCCGGTCACGGCAAATTTCCCGTAACGCGGCTGCAGTGCGGCAAAGGCGGCCGCGCCGGCCTGATGCGGCGCCATCGTCCCGTCGACCACGTCGCCGGTGGCGACGAGCAGATCCGGCTGCAGCGCGCGCACCTGCGCGACAATGTCGGTCAGCCGGGCGGGGTCGGTCATGATCCCGATATGCAGGTCGGAGATCTGGACGATGCGCAGGCGGGGCAGGGCGGCCGGCAGTTTGCCGGTGGTGAGGGTATGCTGTTCGATCACCATCTGGCGCGCGGCATACGCGCCGTACAGGGTGACCAGCAGCGCCAGCACGGCGGCGACAGGACCGGTCAGTTTGAAGATGCGCGGGGTTCCCGGCGGCGGAACCGCGTCCGGGCGGCGGCGGCGCAGGAGAACGAGCAGTCCTGCCGGCAGGTCGATCAGCATCGCGAACACCAACAGCAGAAAGCTGTATCCCATCCACAGGTAGCCGGGCCAGGCCAGCAGCCGTGCGGTCAGCAGCCAGTCGCTGCGTTCGGCGACACGGGTGAGGATGGGCAGGGCAAGCTGCAGGATGAACCACGCCATGAACAGCACGCGCTGCCGCCGGCCCCGGACGAGATGCCGCAGTTTGCGCCAGCAGCAATACTGCAGGCCGCCGTACCCCAGGACATAGATGGCGAAAAAACCGAGATATGCGAGCACGGCAACCCGTCAGCGCAGCGAGCCGTCGGGCTGGCGGTGGAACACGCGCTGGGCCTTGCCTTCCTGGCGGGGCAGGGCGCCCAGCGGGAACACATCCCCCTTGGGCGAGAAGCCGAGCGCTTCCTTCAGCGCTTTTTCCACCAGATAGCCGGTGACTGCCGGGGCGGCTTCGACATTGACGCGCACATCCCTGACCCCGCAGTTCTCCTCGATAATGATCTGCCAGTTGTTCCCCACCCCGGGAATGGCCATCAGCGCCTGTTCGACCTGGCGGGGAAAGAAATTGACCCCCTTGATGATGAGCATGTCGTCGACCCGGCCGGTGACCGGGGCGAGGCGCAGGTGGGTGCGCCCGCAGGCGCAGCGCGCGCGGCTGACGATGCGGGTGCAGTCGCCGGTGCGGAACCGGATCACCGGGAGCGCCTCACGGGTCAGCGACGTGACCACCAGTTCGCCCGCGGTGCCGTCAGGAACCCGGTTGCCGGTCGCCGGATCGATGATTTCCGCGAGATAGTGATCCTCCCACAGGTGGATGCCGTCGTGCGCGGGACAGTCCATGCCCAGGGTGCCGACGCCGCCGGTTTCCGTCATGCCGTAGATGTCAAAGACCTCGAGGCCGAAGGCGGTGCGGAACTTTTCCTTCAGCGCCTCGGAGAAGGTTTCGGCGCCAAACATGCCGATCTGCAGGTCGGGCAGTCGTCCGCCCGTCTCTTCGAGCACCTCGAGGCAGCGCAGGCCGTACGAGACCACCCCCGTCAGCACGCGGGTGTGGAAGTCACGGGCCAGCCGGAGCTGGCGCTGGGTGTTGCCCGCGCCGGTGGGAATGATGAACAGCCCGGCCGCACGCGCGCCGTGATAAAAACCGAACCCGCCGTTGAACAGCCCGAATGACGGGGTAATCTGCACGGGATCACCCGGCCGGGCCCCGGCCATAATGAAACAGCGCGCCATGCATTCCGCCCACTGCGCCAGGTCGGCACGCGTGTAGGGCATGACCACCGGCGTGCCGGTGGACCCCGAGGACATGTGCATTTCGACAAACGACGCGGCGGGGGTCAGGGCCAGCTGCACCGGATAGGACGTGCGGAACAGTTCCTTGTCCATGAACGGCAGCCGGACGATATCGTCGGTCGTGCGCAAATCGCTCACCGCAATATCCGCCAGCCGCGCCCGGTGCAGCGGATTGCCGGCCCGGGCGCGCGCCACCAGCGCGCGCAGCAGTTCCAGCTGCCGCGCCTGCAGGGCCTCCGCCGGAAGCGTTTCCGCGGCGGGGTTGAACATGCTCACCGGCACAGGGCCTGGCCGCGGGCGAAGGCGCGCAGATTGCGCTCGACAAATTGCGGCTTGACGCTGGCGGTAATCGCCTCGCGCCAGGCGTCGGCGGGGATCGCCAGCCCGCCGGCCATGGCGCCCAGCAGAATGACATTGGCCGTGCGCACATCCTCCAGGGCATGCGCTTCGGCGATGGCATCCACCAGAACCAGCCGGGGAAAGGCGGCCCGCACCCGCGCCTCGGCATCGGCGGGATAGGCGGCCTTGCCCGAGGAGACCGTGACGGGAATGATGCGCTGGGTGGAAACAACCGCCAGCCCGTCCGGCGCGAGGTAATGCGCAAAGCGCAGCGCCTCGATCAGCTCCAGCGAGCCCAGCACGCTGGCGGTGCCTTCCTCGACGAGCGGACTGTTCACGGCATGCCCGAAGCGGACCTGGGCGATCACCGACCCGCCCCGCTGGGCCATGCCGTGCACTTCGTTGGTTTTCGCATCGAACCCGGCGCTGAGCGCGGCCCGGGCGATGATGGTGCCGGCCAGCAGGATGCCCTGCCCGCCGACGCCGGCGAGCACAACACTGGTGGTGGCGGTCATGAGCGCACCTCCGTTTCAATGATGGCGGAAAATCTGCAGACCTTCGCGCAGAGCCCGCAGCCGTTGCACAATTCCGGATTGATGCGCGGCGGCTGGCCGGCGTCGGCGCTTTCAATGGCGGGGCAGCCGATCTTCAGGCAGGCCCGGCACTTTTTGCAGGCAGCGGCGGCAACGGTGCGCACGGGACCGACCCGCTGGCGCACCTTGAGCACGCAGGGGGCGACCGAGACCAGCAGCGACGGCTCGTCTGCCGCCAATTCCTCCGCGAGGATGCGGCTGGTGGCGGTCAGGTCGTACGGGTTGAGGGTGACCACCCGGCGAATGCCGCAGGCCCGGGCCACGTCCTCGATCCGCACCGCCGGACTCGGTTCACCCAGCAGCGTCCGGCCGGTGCCGGGATTATCCTGGTGGCCGGTCATGCCCGTGGTCCGGTTGTCGACGACAATGATCGTCGCCTTGCCGCGGTTGTAGGCGATATTCAGCAGGCCGGTGATGCCGGAATGAAAGAAGGTTGAGTCACCGACAATGCCGACCACCGGCTTCGGTTCGCCCGCCTTGTCCATGCCGTGCGCCAGCGACACGCCGCCGCCCATGCACAGGATGGTGTCCATGCGCGCCAGCGGCGGCAGCACGCCGAGCGAATAGCAGCCGATATCGCCGGTAACCACGACGTCATGCTGGGCCAGCGCGGCAAACACCCCGCGATGCGGGCAGCCGGGGCACAGCACCGGCGGCCGGCCCGGCAGATCCGCCGCCGCGGCGATGGGTTGCGGGGCGGCGAATGCCGCTCCTTCCCAGCGGGCGCGCACTTCGCGCAGGCGGAGCGGCGACAGCTCGCCGATGCCCGACACCAGGTCGCGGCCGCGCACCGCCAGGCCGAGCACCCGGCAGTGTTCCTCGACCAGCGGATCCAGTTCCTCCACCACCAGCACTTCGGCGCAGCCGGCGGCGAACTCACGCAGCAGCGCGTCGGGATAGGGATGGGTAAAGCCGAGTTTGAGCGTGGAATACTCCGGAAAGACCTCGCGCACGTACTGGTAGGCGATGCCCGGGGCAATGATCCCCAGTTTCCGGTCGCGCCATTCGATGCGGTTGAGCGGCGACTGTTCCGCCGCCGTGCGCAGGGCGGCATAGCGCTCCTCGACCCGCACGCGCATCGGGCGCGCCCACAGCGGAATGGGCACGAACCGCGCCGGATCCTTGACAAACCCGACCGGCAGCGGCGCCGGTTCGCGGTCGCGCAGGACGACCCGCGAACGGGAATGGCTGACGCGCGTCGTGGTGCGGACGATAACCGGAGTGCGGTGCTGCTCGCTGACGGCATAGGCGGCGCGCATGACGTCGGCGGCATCCTGGCTGTCGGCCGGCTCGAAGCAGGGAATGCGCGCAAACGCCGCGTAGCGGCGCGTGTCCTGTTCGTTCTGCGAGCTGTGCATGCCCGGATCGTCGGCGACGATGGCGACGAAGCCGCCCACCGTCCCGGTATAGGCCATGGTCATCAGCGGATCGGCCGCGACATTGAGCCCGACATGTTTCATGGTGCAGAGGGTGCGCGCGCCGGTGTAGGCGGCGCCCGCGGCCGCCTCGAAGGCGACCTTCTCGTTGGGCGACCATTCGCCATAGATGGCGTCGCGGAAATGCGCGGCGACATATTCCAGGATCTCCGTCGACGGAGTGCCGGGGTAGCCGAAGGCCGCGGTGACGCCCGCCTCGTAGGCGCCGCGGGCAAGGGCTTCGTTGCCGGATAGCAGTTCAACAGTCATGATGTGTTCTCCTTGTGCAGGCCGGAAGTCAGGCGGTGGCGGGCAGCGGGGCGAAGCGTTTGGTCATGAGACAGACATTGCCCTTGTCGTTGAAGTCAACCTCGTCCATCATCTGCTTGACCAGAAATATGCCGCGCCCGCGCGCATGCTCGATGCGGTCGTCGTCGAGCGGGTTGCGGATCTTGCTGACGTCAAAGCCCTGCCCCTCGTCGGCGACCCGGATGATGAGCTTGTCCTCGAAAATGAGGTAGCTGATGTCGACCAGCTTTTCCGGGTTGCCGGTGTTCCCGTGCTCGACGGCATTGTTGCCGATTTCGAGAAAGGCGTACTGGATGTCCTCGATTTCCGCCTGGGTCAGCGTGGTCATGTACTGCAGCCGGGAAATGAAAAAATTCACTTCGCGCACGAAACTGTATTCGCTCTTGAACTGGAAGGAAACCCACCCCTCCATGTGGCGGCTGATCCGGCAGTTGCGGTAGAAGTCGATGGTCAGCCCGATCTTCTTGCGGGTGCGCTCCTCATCGTCGAACTGCAGGTATTCCCAGAAGCCGCGGCGCAGCACCGCCACCCGGCGGGTATACTCGGTTTCCGCGCCGAAGACCAGCCACGGGAGCAGCTTCCACTGCGTGTTCTGGCGCAGGCGTTCGGCCTGCACGGACAGCTGCTCGTCATTCTCGTCGACAACCGCGATGAAATCGGCCATCTGCGGCTGGGTGATGGTGGCGATCTGCTGGGCGGTGATGATTTCGATTTCCCGCACACCGCCGGCGCGCAACAGCGGCAGCAGGGCGGGCGGCAGGGCGGCATGCTGAAAGACCAGGCAGCGGGTGGTGAGGTTGCCCGGCATCTGCCCCGGGGCGTCGCCCGCGGGGGTCGTGGTCATGGCGTGGGGAGCTGGAAGCGCTCCTTCAGGTCTTTTTCTTCCTGCAGAATGTCAAGGATCTTGTTGAGCCGGGTCAGCTCGAACAGCTTGAGGATGCGGCCGGCCGGGTTCAGGATCTTGATATCACCGCCCCGTTCGCGGATGATCTTCAGCGACGAGGTGATGGTGCCCAGGCCCTGGCTGCAGAAATACTGGATGCGATGCATGTCGATGACGATGCGGTCGTTCTCCCGCGTGATGAGCTCTTCCAGAACGGTCTTGAGCTCCTGAAAGTTCTCGACCAGCACATCCTCATTCAAGCGCAGGATGACCACGCCGTCCTTTTCCTCACGTGTGATGTCCATGCCTGCCCTCCTTCGTCGTGCGGTTACCGGTCAAAGAACGGACTCTTGCCGCTGACCGACAACGGAATTCCGAACGCCAGTATAGCATTTTTGCCGAAAAGTTGCATCTTGAGCGCGGCATAGCCGGCGGTATACATGACCCGGTTGTCGATCCGCCGGTCGGCAGCCACACTCACGGCGGAGCCGATGGCGATCCCCAGGTCGCCGGGGACGAAAACGCACATGCCCCGGGCGGCGGCACAGCCGGCGCAGTCGCCGAAACCGCAGAAGCCGCAGCGGCGCAGTCCCATGACCGCGTGTTCCGTGGCGATCAGCAGGATGGCCTGCGCCCGGCGCACCCCGGCGGCATCGCGGGCAAACGGGGTCTGCTCCGCGCCCCCGATCTCCGCCATGACGTCCGCCAGCGCGTCCTTCTCCGCGCCGGTAAGGATGCAGGTCTGCAACAGATCGCGGCCGCGGCCCTTGGGGGCGGTGCGTGCCGCCGCGGCCATGGCCTGCGCCGCGGCCAGGAGCGCCGCCTCTTCCGCCGCCGGACTGTCGATGCGCATGCCTACTGCCACCGTTCCGCGAACAGCGGAAACCGGCTGCACAGCTCTCCGACCGACCGGCGGATGCTTTCCAGGCGGGCGTGGTCGTCATGCTGCTCGATGACCGCGGCGATCCAGGCGCCGATCTGCCGCATCTCCGCCTCCTGCATGCCGCGGGTGGTCAGCGCCGGGGTGCCGAGCCGGATGCCGCTGGCCTGGGCCGGCGGCCGGGTTTCGAACGGGATGGTGTTCTTGTTGCAGGTGATGCCGGCCTCGTCGAGTGCCAGCTGGATGTCCGCACCGCTGACCGAACGCGGCCGCAGATCGATGAGCAGCAGGTGGGTGTCGGTGCCGCCGGACACCAGGCGCAGGCCCGCGGCAGTCAGGGTTTCCGCAAGGGCCCGGGCGTTGGCCAGCACCTGCTGCTGGTAGGTGTGAAACGCCGGCTGCAGCGCTTCCTGGAAAGCGACCGCCTTCCCGGCGATGACATGCATGAGCGGCCCGCCCTGCAGGCCGGGGAAAACGGCCTTGTCGACGGCTTTGGCCACGGCCTCGTCATTGCACAGCACCAGGCCGGAGCGCGGACCGCGCAGGGTTTTGTGCGTGGTCGAGGTGACGGCGGTGGCATGGGGCAGCGGCGACGGATGCACGCCCGCGGCAACCAGTCCGGCAATATGCGCCATGTCGACGACAAAATGCGCACCGACACTGTCGGCGATGGCGCGGAACCGCGCGAAATCGATCGTGCGCGGATAGGCCGACGCGCCGGCGAGGATGAGTTTCGGCCGCACGGCATGCGCCTGCCGCTCGAGCGCGGCATAATCAATGGTTTCCGTCTCGCGCGTGACCCCGTAATGGTGCACCGCATAGAGCTGGCCGGAGAAATTGACCTTGCTGCCGTGGGTCAGATGGCCGCCATGCGACAGGTCCATGGTCAGAATGGCGTCACCCGGCTTGATCAGCGCGAAGAAAACCGCCATATTCGCCTGCGAGCCGGCATGCGGCTGGACGTTGGCGAACTTCGCGCCGAACAGCTGTTTGGCCCGGTCGCGGGCGAGGTCCTCGATGCTGTCCACGACCTCACAACCGCCGTAATAGCGTTTGCCGGGATAGCCCTCGGCATATTTGTTGGTCAGCAGGCTGCCGACCGCTTCGCGCACCGCTTCGCTGGTGAAATTCTCCGAAGCGATCAGTTCCAGCTTGTTGTGCTGACGTTCACTTTCCCGGCTGATGGCCTGCGCCACCGCGGGATCCTGGCTTGCCAATTTGCTCATCACTGTTTCCTTTCAACGGCGCCGGCCAAACCCCGGACCGGCAGCTGACCGGCAATCTTACCACAGACCCGGTGCTTCCGCCACAGCGTCCGCCCCGGGAAAACGCCGGGGCCGCAGCGCCCCCGGCAACAGCAGCAGCATCCCGGTGCGCCGCAGACCGGGGGTTACGGTTTCCTGCCGGGCCGCGGCGGCGGGCCGACCGCACGCTGGCGCATCACTTCGGCCATGACGGCCGTGGCGGCGGTGGCAACGTTGAGCGAGTCGGTCAGCCCGCCGCGCGGGATGGTCACCAGCAGGTCGCAACGGTCGCGCACCAGCCGGCGCAGACCGTCGGCCTCGTTGCCGACGAGAACGGCGGTCGGTCCGGTCAGGTCGGTCTGCCACAGCGACTGGCCGCCGTCCACCACCGTGCCGACCAGCCAGATGCCGTGCTCGCGCAGGGTCAGCATCGCCGCGGCGGTATTGCCCACCGCCACAACCGGCAGGTGTTCCGCGGCGCCCGAGGCGGCGCGTTCCGCCGCCGGGGTCAGGCCGGCGCTGCGCCGTTCGGGAATGAGCAGGGCATGAAAGCCCAGCGTTTCCGCACTGCGAATGAGCGAGCCGACATTCTGCGGATCCTGCACCTCGTCGGCGATCAGCAGCGCGGGCTGCTGCTCCCCCAGGCGCGGCCAGAGTTCATCCAGCGCCAGCAGCGGCAGCGGCACGGTAACCGCAGCCACCCCCTGATGGTGGGCGCCGCCCGCGAGTTTTGCCACTGCGGCGTCGTCCGCCTGCTCCACGCGGACGCCCCGCTCGCCGGCCAGCGCGACTATGTCGGCCAGGGTTTTGCCCTCGCGGGCGCTGCACAGCAGGCGTTTGACCGGACGCCGGGCGGCGCGCAGCAATTCACGCACCGGCTGCCGGCCGCACACCACCACCGGATCATTGCTCATGGCTGCTCCCGGGGCACCGGCGTGATGATTTCCGCGCCGTGCGCAGTGACCACAACCGTATCTTCTATGCGGATGCCGAACTCGCCGGGAAAATAGACCCCGGGTTCGACGGTAATCACCATGCCCGCCTGCAGCGGCGCATGATTTCTGGCGCCGACGGTCGGTTCTTCATGCACCTTGAGGCCGACGCCGTGGCCGAGGTTGTGGGTGAATTGCGCTTCCATCCCGGCCCGGCGCAGCACCCGCCGCGCCGCCAGGTCGAGCGCACGGGGCGGCACCCCGGCCCGGCAGGCGCGCAGGGCGGCGCGTTGCGCGGCGGCCACAACCCGCCATGCCCGGCGCACCGTCGCCGGGAGCGGGGACAGCGCCAGCATGCGGGTCATATCAACGCTGTAGCCGTGCCAGGCGGCGCCCATATCGATCAGCAGCGCCTCGCCCCGCTGCAGCACCCGGTCGGACGGCGAATGGTGCGGGCGCGCGGCATGCGGGCCGCTGCCGACGATGGTTTCAAACGGCACCGGCGCGCCGGTATGCTGCAGCACCGCCGCATCGAGCAGGCCGGCGATCTGCCGTTCACTCATGCCGACCGCCAGCTGCGGGCGCACCGCCGACCAGGCGCGGGCGAGGCGCCGGCCCGCTTCGCGCTGCGCCGCCAGTTCATCGCGCTCCTTCACCGCGCGCAGCGGGGCGAGGGCGAAGCCGCGCGACCGCCACAGCAGTTCGGGAAACAATTCCTGCCAGCGCCGCGCCTGCAGCACCGTGGTGTCGGCTTCATCGAAGGCCACCGTGAGCATCCGGCCGGCATTTGCCGCGAGCTGGTGCAGCGCGTCCTGCCAGCCCGCCAGCGGCAGCACGGTCAGGCCGCGCGCCTCGGCCCGGCCCTTTTCCAGATAGCGGTCGTCGAGGAACAGCGTGGCCTGGCGGGCCGTGACGAGCAGGAGGCCGGTGCTGCCGATGAAGCCGGAAAAATAGCGCAGGGAGACGGGCGCGGTGATCAGGCAGACGTCGATCCGCTCGCCGCGCAGCCGGGTGCGCAGGCGGCGCCGGCGGGCGGCGGTGGTCACGCGCGCAGCCGGCGCGCAGCCTGATCCAGTGCGAGCAGGTAGCTGTCCGCACCGAAGCCGGCGATCTGCCCGAGGCAGGCGGGCGCAACCAGCGAGGTATGCCGGTATTCCTCGCGGGCGGCGATATTTGACAGATGCACTTCGATGGCGGGCACCCCGGCCGCGCGAATGGCGTCCTGAATGGCGATCGAGGTGTGGGTGTAGGCGCCGGGGTTGATGATGATCACGGCATACTTTCCGGGCGCCTGGCCGATGCGATCCACCAGATCCCCTTCGTGGTTCGACTGGAAAAAGTCGAGCGCCACCCCGAGCTCAGTCGCGCGGGTGCGCAGGGTTTCCTCGATCGCCGCAAGGGTCAGCGTGCCATAGATGCCCGGTTCGCGGGTGCCCAGCAGGTTCAGGTTCGGTCCGTTGATGATTAGGATGGCCGGTTGCATGGAATTCCTCCTACGATGTGGCATGCAGCGCCTGGGCGCTCATGCCGCCATTGAGCAGACGGACAATGGCGTCAGCCACTTCATCCGCGGTCATGCCGTCAGTGGGTACCGCGAGTCCGGCCGCGTCATAGGCCGCCGCGCGCCGGGCCAGCAGTTCCTCGACGCGCTGCCGCCGCTCCGCCGGCGGGCATTGCAGCAGCGGCCGGTCGCTGCCGGCCGTGCGCGCCAGGATGGTGTCGACCTGCGCGGTCAGCACAAAATGAATGCTGCCGTGCCGCCGCAGCGCCGCCAGGTTTTCCGGGCGCAGCACCGCACCGCCGCCGCAGGCAATAACGGCATTCTCGGTTTCCGCCAGGCGGGTGATGACCTGCGTTTCCAGCCGGCGAAACCCCGCCTCGCCCTGACGGGCGAAAATGACGGGAATGCCGGCGCCGGCTTCGCGTTCGATCTCCGCATCACTGTCGAGATACGTCCGCTGCAGCCGGCGGGCGAGAATCTCGCCGACCGCGCTTTTGCCGGTGCCCATGAACCCGAACAGGACCACCGGGGCGGTGCGTGCGCTCACGGCAGCCGTTCGAGCAGCACCACAGCCTGCGCAGCGATGCCCTCGCAGCGTCCGAGAAACCCGAGGTGCTCGGTGGTTTTGCCCTTGATATTGACCGCGGCGGGAACAATGCCGGCCAGTTCCGCCACCCGGGCGCACACGGCCTCGCGCAGCGGGGCGATTTTCGGCTCCTCGCAGATGACGGTGGCGTCGATATTGCCCACCTGCCAGCCGGCGGCATGCGCCTTGGCCACCACGACCTTGAGCAGCAGGCCGGAATCGGCGTCCTTCCATTTCTGGTCCGTATCGGGAAAATGCTGGCCGATGTCGCCGAGGCCGGCCGCGCCGAGAATGGCGTCGCTGATCGCATGCAGCAGCACATCAGCGTCGGAGTGGCCGGCGAGGCCCTGCGGGTAGTTGACCTTGACCCCGCCCAGCAGCAGCGGGCGGCCGGTGCAGAAGCGATGAACATCGAAACCGATGCCTACGTGAGCGGATGCGGAAGCCATTGGCTGTCCTCCTGGGTGGTGACTTTGCGATTGGCCGGATCACCGGCCACACAGTATACCGGCAGCTGCAGGCGTTCAACCAGCATGGCATCGTCGGTGCCGGTGACGCGGTCGCGCTGCGCCGCCGCCAGCGCCGCCGCCAGCAGCGTCCGGCGAAAACCCTGCGGGGTCTGCACCGCGCGCAGCGCGCTGCGCACCGGAGTGCGGACCACGGTGTCGCCGGCCACCTCCTTGATGGTGTCCACCACGGGAATGACCGGGATGACGGCATCGTGCGCCGCAAGGGCGGCGACCACGCGCGCCACCAGGGCGGCGGGCGGGAACGGCCGGGCGGCGTCATGCTCGATGACGTGGGTCACCGCCGGGGTCAGGACCGCCAGCGCGTTTGCCACGCTGTCCTGGCGTTCGGCGCCGCCCGCCACCACGGCCAGCCGCAGGCCGCGGTCGCGCAGGAACGCCAGTGCGGTTTCGATCGCGGCGCAGTCCTCCGGCCGCGCGGCCACCGCCACTTCCGTCAGGCCGTCGGCCGCCAGCAGGGCCTGCGCCGCATGGGCGATCAGGGGCAGGTCACCGCAGCGGCGCAGCACCTTGCTGACGCCGCCGCCGAACCGGGAACTCTGCCCGGCGGCAACGAGGATCGCCGCCAGGGTCATCGTTCACCCGGGGCGTCGCCGAAGCGGGTGAAAATCATCCGGCCGGCCGAGGTCTGGATGATGCTGGTGACGGTAACCTTGACGGTGCGGCCGATCTGCGGCTTGCCGTTGTCCACGACCACCATCGTGCCGTCGTCGAGATACCCCACCCCCTGGCCTGCCTCCTTGCCGTCCTTGATGACCTGGATGCGCATTTCCTCGCCGGGCAGCACCACCGGCTTGAGCGCATTGGCCAGGTCATTGAGGTTGAGCACGGTGACCTGCTGCAGGCCGGCGACCTTGTTGAGATTGTAGTCGTTGGTGAGGATGCAGGCCGACAGCTGCTGCGCGAGCCGGATGAGCTTGCCGTCCACCTCGTGCACCTCGGGATAATCCTGCTCCGTCACCCGCACCGTCAGGTCGGGATGCTGCTGCAGCTGTTTGAGGATGTCGAGACCGCGCCGGCCGCGCGCGCGGCGCAGATTGTCGGCGGAATCGGCAATGTTCTGCAGTTCGCGCAGGATGAAGCGCGGCACCAGCAAATCGCCCTCGATAAACCGGCTCTTGCAGACGTCGATGATGCGCCCGTCGATGATCACGCTGGTGTCGAGCACCTTGGGGGCGATGTGATCGCTGTCCGGGTGCTCGGAGAGGACGGGCAGCAGATGGCAGATCTCCTCCCGCTTGGCCGCCGCCACCATGGCCCCGCACGTGAGGAACAGCAGATGCAGCAGAAACCAGACCGCAGCCGGGACGGGCAGAAAGCGGATAACGGAAAACAGCAGAAGATTGCTGATGATAAGCCCGATGACGCCGCCGGTGCAGCGGATGATTATATCGCGCACCGGCAGGCGCCGCCAGCAGAGCATGCCGCCGATGGCCAGCAGCAGCGTCGCTGCCGCTACCAGATAGCCGACCAGGGCGGTGTTCATGGTACTCATGCGTCGGTACCTCCTTTCGTCAACAGTTCCGCGGCCGCCAGGGCCGCGTGCAGATTATACGCTCCTGCATACGGGAGCGGATGCTTGTCGCCCATGTGCCGCGCGGGTCCGACCGCGCGGGTATACCCGAGTTTGGCGCTTTCCCGCAGCCGGGTCTCGCCGCCGAGCACGGGCAGGATCTCGCCCGACAGCGCCAGTTCACCGATGGCGGCCAGCCCGACCGGCAGCGGCCGGTCGCGCAGGTGCGAAACCACGGCCAGCGCCACCGCCAGGTCCGCGCCCGGATCGTCGCTGACCCGCAGCCCGCCGGTGACTGACACGTAGATATCACGGGTGCTGACGGGGATGCCGGCCCGGCGTTCGAGCACGGCAAGGATCATCAGCAGGCGGTTGTAGTCGATGCCCGACGCCACCCGCCGCGGATTGCCGAAGACCGTGGGCACGCCCAGGGCCTGCACTTCACACAGCAGCGGGCGGGAACCGGACATCACCGCCGCCACCGCGGTCCCGGCAATCGGTTCCGGGCGCTGGTTGATGAACAGGTCGGACGGGTTGCTGACCTCCTCCAGCCCGCCCTCGACCATGCGGAAGATGCCGAGTTCATTGGTGGCGCCGAAGCGGTTCTTGACCGCGCGGATGATGCGGTGGAACAGCTGCTGGTCGCTGTCGAAATAGAGCACCGTGTCCACCATGTGCTCGAGCAGCCGCGGGCCCGCCAGCGCGCCCTCCTTGGTGACGTGTCCGACGATGAACACCGCCGTGTTGCGCGGCTTGGCCCAGTCCACCAGCTGCGCGGTGCATTCGCGGATCTGGCTGACCGTGCCGGGCAGCGCGGGCACGTCGGGATGGAACACCGCCTGGATGGAATCGAGCACCAGCAGCTCGCAGCCGTCCGCGGCGGAAAAAATCTGCGCCAGGTCGCTTTCGGCGATGACGCGCAGGCGCGGATCCGCAATGCCGAGCCGCCGCGCGCGCAGCGCCAGCTGGCCGGCCGATTCCTCGCCGGTGGCGTAGAGGACCTGTTTGCCGCGCCCGGCCAGCGCCGCCGCCGCCTGCAGCAGCAGCGTGCTCTTGCCGATCCCCGGACTGCCGCCGATGAGCACCAGCGAGCCGGGGACCAGCCCGCCGCCCAGCACGCGATTGAGCTCGCCGAAGCCGGTGTCCCAGCGGTCCAGCTGGTCGGCGGGGATCTGGCTGAGGGTCAGCGCCCGCGCGGCCGGCCGTTCCGCGGCGCGGGCGCGATGCGGCGCGGCCGCGGCCGGCGCCTCGACCATGGTGTTGAACTTGCCGCAGCCGGGACAGCGGCCCAGCCAGCCGGGCGCCGTGGCGCCGCAGTCGCTGCAGAAGAATGCAACCCGCGCCTTTTTGGCGGTCATGGCTCTTCCGTGCCGTATCGGAGCGGCTCGTCGCTGCTGCGGTAGAGCAGCCAGGGCCGGTACTTGACGTAGGCGATCATCTCGCGCAGGTCCTGCGACGACTTGCGCAGGTTGTTCCCCACCGTCGCATCGTTGAGCAGCATGCCCAGCGTGCCCTGGGTGCTGTTGATCCGGGTCAGCACCGCATCCATCTTCTCCAGCACCCCCTTGAGGTTGCCGCTCGCCTCGCCGACGTTGGTGATGGTTGTGCCGAGGGTGGCGCGGTTGCCGTGGGTGAGGGCCGCCAGGTCGCCCGAGAAGGTCTGGAAGTCCTGCACCGCGCGGGTCAGGCCGGGGCGGTTTTCGCTGACCATCAGGCGCAGTTCGCCGATCCCGGTGGAAAAATTCTGGATCGACTCGGTCAGCCCCTTTTCGTTGCCGGTGATCATGCGGTCGAAGGTCTGCACCGTGCTGTTGAGGCGCGTCGACGCCTGGCCGAAGTTGGCCAGCGAGGTGTTGATGCTCCCCTCGTTCTTCTCGATGATGCTGTCGATCCGCCGCGAGATGTTGTTCATGTTGTGCAGGGTGTTGCGGATGTCGTCGCGGGTGCCCGCCTCGCCGAGAATGGAGTTCACCGCCGCCACCGACGACTGGAATTCGCGCACCAGTTCCGCCCCGCGCGACAGGATCTCGTCCTGGCGGATCGGGTCCGTGCCGGCCAGCACATCCCCTTCGCGGATGGGCTGCTCCCCGCCTTCGCCGGTGGTGATTTCGAGGTATTTCTCCCCCATCAGGCCGAGGGTGTTGATGAAGGCCTTGGAGTTGCGGAACACCCGCGCGCGGCGGTTGACCCACACCGTCAGCTGCACCCGGGTGTTGCCCTGGTTGTCGGTGACAAAATCAATCGCCTCGACCGTTCCCACCTCGACGCCGGCGACCATGACCGGGGCGCCCTCGGCGAGGCCGTTGGCGAAGTTGAAGGTGACGAAAAAGGTCGAGCCCGGCGTCAGCAGGTGGAAATCACTGACCATGAAGATGATCGCGGCCAGCAGGATGAACCCGACGATCACCGTGATGCCGACTTTCAACTGGTGCTGTTCGTCCATGACCTATTCCCCGTTCCCGGCGGCGACCAGATCGCTGGCATCGCCGGTGATAAACCGCCGCACCACCGGATCCGTGGTGGCGCGGATGCGGTCCGGGGTGCCGATGGTGTGAATGCGTCCTGCATGCAGCATGGCGATCCGCTGCCCGACCTGGTAGGCGCTGGTCATGTCGTGGGTGACGACCACCGACGTCAGGCCGAGCTGCTCGCGCGTGCGCACGATCAGCCGGTTGATGATGTCCGACGTCACCGGATCAAGCCCCGACGTCGGTTCATCCCACAGCAGCACCCGCGGTTCCAGTGCCAGCGTCCGCGCCAGCGCCACCCGCTTGCGCATGCCGCCCGACAGTTCCGCCGGCATGAGCTGCTCGACGCCGTGCAGGTCGACCAGCGCCAGCTTTTCGCGCACCACCCGCTGCACCTCCGCCACCGGGCGGTCAAGATTCTCGAGCAGGTGAAAGCCGACGTTTTCCCACACCCGCAGCGAATCGAACAGCGCGCCGTTCTGGAACAGCATCGCCACCGGGCGGCAGGCGGTGCGCAGCGCCGGGCCGCGCAAGGCGGCAATATCGGTCCCGCCGACAAAAATGGCGCCGCGGTCCGGATGCATCAGGCCGATGAGATGCTTGAGGATGACGCTCTTGCCGGTGCCGCTCCGGCCGATGATGACCAGGGTTTCGCCGTCAGCGACGGAAAAGCTGACACCGCGCAGCACTTCCTTGTGCTCCAGCGTGGTATACACCCCGGCCATTTCGAGCATCGCCACAATACACGCCCTCCGGTGGGGATAATACCATTATGCCGGCAGGGAGCGCAAACCCGGCGGGGGATCAGGCGTAGGGGGTATCGTCTTTGGAAACAGCGTACTTCGAGGCGGTGGTGCGGACGCCGTTCTCCGGCACCATGGTGCTGACCGCGACGGCGACGGCAGCGAGCAGCACCGCCACCAGGGCGAACGACAGCAGGCGGACGGCACTGGCGAAAGTGGTGGGCCCTCCGGGACTTGAACCCAGAACCGCCGGATTATGAGTCCGATGCTCTAACCATTGAGCTAAGAGCCCGCGGGTGGACATGGTTACTTGCCTTCGTGCTGCTGCGCCTGATAGCGCTCGCATTGCTCCGCCCAATCGGTGAGCGCCTCAAGCAGGTCGCTCATGATGGGCGGGGTGAACTCGATGGCAACGAACGCCTGTTTGCGCTCCAGCGAATTGCAGGCCTCGACCCGCAGCAGCTTTGCCGGCAGCGGGTACGGATAGTATTCGCCGGGCGGGCAGTACAGCACCACCGTGCCCGGCCGTTCCGCCAGGTCCGAGGCCTTGGTGGAGGCGGTCTTGTCCTGCCAGAAAAAGTCGACTCGCGCCCCCAGCCCGTTTTCATTGTAGCCGGTGGTCTGGCCGCGCGCCACCAGCACGCCGTCGCTGGTGGTAAACTGCATCCACAACGGCGGCCGTTTGCGGTCCGCGCGCGCCTGCTTGATTTTCAGCAGGTCATTGATCAGCTCCAGCGCGGTGGCAACGTTGTTCTTGACCAGCAGCTCGCGCAGGGCATACAGGCGGCGCTTCTCCACCCACAAGCTTTCCACCAGATCCGGGATCAAACTCTGTCCGCGGTCCATCTTTTCGCGTTCGCTATTGGAATAGACGCGACGGCCTTCGTCAGTCATGAGTTGGGAAACTCCTTGCAAAAAATGGAGGCGGCGACCGGAGTTGAACCGGTGAATAACGGTTTTGCAAACCGTCGCCTTAGCCACTTGGCTACGCCGCCTCGTTACGCTGTCGCGGGATAAACCGCCGCCGCCCGCCGGCCGACCAGCGGCCCGGGCAGCGACACCACGACCCGTACAATCATTGATTTTATCACAGTTTTTACATTGCGTCAACAGATGAGCTTTCTGTGATCCGTGCGTAAGGGATGCGGTACTGTGTTTATCCTTTTACTCTTTTGCAGGGTCGAGTGAGCATGCTGCCGCAACCTGGCGATTTCCGCCTTTCCGTTTTTGTCCGGAAGCCACTTGCCTCGCGCGTACGATGTAAGAATGCCCGTATTTCCGAATTCATCAATTCTTCATTTTATCTCATAATCTAATTGTCGTCTTCATACGGCCAACGATGAGCGCTCTGCGTTGATCCGCGCCAGCGGCGAAGCGCCGCAACGCGAAGTTGGCACCGCTGTGTCGTCATGCGACCTTCAGGCGCTGGACTTCCCTGTTGATACGTGAGGCGAGGGCATCATCGGCCATATCGAGCTCGTAGTCCATTTGCAGACCCAGCCAAAAACTAGCGGAATTGCCAAAATACCTAGATAGCCTTAGTGCGGTATCCGCTGTGATGGCGCGTTTGCCGTGGATGATTTCATTGATTCTTCGGGCGGATACACCGAGTCCTTTGCCGAGTTGGTTTTGGCTGATGTTCAGAGGCTTGAGAAACTCCTCGTTTAGTATCTCGCCTGGATGTACAACCGGAATCTTTTTCATAGTTCACCCCCTGTGATAATCCACGATCTCTACGGCGTGGGCGTCACCATTCCGCCAAACAAAGCAAATACGCCATTGATCATTTATTCGAATGCTGTGTTCGCCTTTCCGATTGCCGGAAAGGGCTTCTAACCGGTTCCCCGGAGGAACGCGGAGGTCTTCGATGGTCGAACTCCGATTCAGCATTCGTAATTTTCGCAAAGCAACCCGCTGAATACCAGCAGGCAACTTCCGCGAATACTCGCGCCGAAAGATCCTTTCGGTTTCTTTGCACCGGAAATCCTCTATCATAATTCCATTATATACCGTATAACGTTATATGTCAAGTGATTTCTTGGATGCCAACGAATAGCGCTCACCGCGTCGGCGCGTCTTTCGCCAACGTGGTGCGGCGCGAAGTTAGGCATTGCTTGTCATCTCTTGTTGCGCGGGTTGTTCTTGAAGGTTATTTGTAAAATATTTCGCGCCCGCAAAAACAAGAGTCGCTATAACAAGTACGATGATCGCGCCTTCTATCACAAAACTAGAACCAAATACTTTTAATATTCCGGCATAGATAATAATCAGCAGCATCCAAATCAAAACCGATATTATTGAGAACCCCAAAGGTGACGCAAAGACCGGAGCACCACACAACATGACGGTCAATGCTGTGCATTTCCAAATTGGCCATTCCATCTTTTCATCCGCAGTCATCACTATCTCTATCCACTGCCTAACATTCATATTGTACAGAACCGTAGAATAACAGCGTATTTTTAGATTGTACCACTGGGTGGGTTGAATGTCAATAGGTTAATGAAATGTTATAGATACTGTTATTATTTGCTGGAAAGGATGTTATGGCAGTGGGAGGATAATATTGAACGGAGGTGAAAATCATGCAGCGCCCGTATATTAGACCCGTATAGGGTTGATCCACAAAAAAGGGGAATAACTATGGGACAAGCACTGATACCAGATGAACAAGCCGCAGTAGGTAATTACCTCACAGTCCACCATGTTCCTGACAAGAAGTTGAGATTCTATCAATACTGGATCGACTTGTTCCTGCGGTATCGCCACGTCCCTGCCGCCAGCGGCAACGCCCCGCAGGAACTGCAGCAATTCCTTGATGAACTTGGACGCATCAAGGCACCATGGCAGGTAAAACAGGCAGGGGGAAACCGTGCGCCTGTTTCTCTATTACCGTGCCAGCCAGCCCTCCGCGCCGGCAGCAGACCGCACTGCCGCCGAATCGGTCCCCGTACCGTCGATGGCGGATGTGCTGCGCTGGGATGCCGTCGTCGCGGAAATGCGGCGTATCATCCGCATCAGGCAGTTGTCGCCGCAGACGGAGAACCTGCCTCGCCTACCTGCGGCAGTTCCGGCACTGGCACAATGAGCGGCCGCCGCAGGGAGTGACTTCCGCCGATGTGCGCAATTACCTGTCTTTTATCGCAGGAGAACGCCAGGTGTCTGCGAAAACCCAGAACCAGGCCTTCAATGCCCTGCTGTTCTTCCTGTGCCACTGCCTCGGCCGCAATCCAACCGACCTAAACGGTTCCAGTGCGCGCACCGGAGCGGCGGCGACTGCCGGTGGTGCTGACGCATGCGGAAATCGGCAGGATAACCACGCGCATGCCCCGCATGTCCGCGCTGATGGCACGGATGATTTACGGGTGCGGACTGCAACTGCGGGAGTGCCTGTTGCTGCGCATCACGGATGTTGATTTCGACCGCGGCGTGCTCACAATGCGCGCCGGCAAGGGGAACAAGGACCGGCAGACCGTACTGCCGGAATCGCTGCGGCCCGACTGGGAGCGCCATCTGCAGAACGTGCGGCGCCGGTTTGAACGCGACCGGCTGCGCAACTTGCCCGGCATGGAATTGCCGAACGCGCTGGAGCGCAAATATCCCAGCGCCGGCAGGGAATGGCCGCGCTTCTGGGCATTCTCCGGGATGAACCTGACTGCGGACCCGCGCTCCGGCATCGTGCGCCGGCTTGCGCGCCCGTCAGAACAACAGTCAGCGAATAGTCGGCTGCACCTGCGACACAGATCCGCCGCTGCGCTCGATCGGCACCACCGACCGGGCCGCACCGGTGTGCGGCGGCTGGTCGGCCGGCACCTGACTGCCAACGACACCGCCGGCAACCGCGCCGGCCCCGGCGCCGTATGCTGCCCCCTGCCAGCGGCTGGTGCCGTTGGCATCCGCCACGGCGGCACCGACTGCCGCGCCGCCGATGGCGCCGTACGTCATCCCCTCCGCCACATGATCGTCAATATACAGATCGCCAATCACGCATCCCGGCAGCAGCGACGCCGCCAGCGCCAGCCCGGAAATCAGGTATCCTGCGGACAATTTCACTTCCGCCTCCGCCCTCGGCCCGGTGCTGTCCGGCAAAAAAAAAGCCGGGCAGCGACAGCATGAACGCCGCCCACCAGGCAACTCCGGAAAAATGTGGTGCTGGAAGCGAGACTTGAACTCGCACACCCTTGCGGGCACTAGGCCCTCAACCTAGCGTGTCTGCCATTCCACCATTCCAGCATATAACGGCACCGCCTGACCGTACCGTCAGGCGGAAACCAACATGTTGTCTATCAACCGGGTGGTTCCCAGCTTCGCCGCCACGACAATCAGGCGGTTGCCGCTGTCGGCAGGGAGAAACGTGTGCGGATCGACCACAGCCAGGTAGTCAATCGGGCCGAATCCCGCCGCCTGCAGCCGACGCCGACCCTCAGCCTCGGCTGTTTCCCTGTCGCCACCACTTTTCAGCATACCACAAACATGCTGCAAAGTCAAAAACAGCTGCGGAGCCACCGCCCGTTCCGCGGCGGTAAGATAGGTATTGCGGGACGAGCGCGCCAGGCCGTCCGCCTCACGTTCCGTGTCACACGGCACGATTACAACCGGCAGGTCGAGATCGCGCGCCAGCGTGGTGATCACGGCCAGCTGCTGCGCGTCCTTGCGGCCGAAATACGCGCGCTGGGGTTGCGCCAGATTGAAGAGTTTGGTGACGATGGTGGCGACGCCGCGGAAATGGCCGGGCCGGAACGATCCCTCCAGCCGCTCGCCGAGCGGGCCGACATCAACGAAGGTGGCGGCGCCGGCGGGATACATTTCCTCCACGGACGGGGCGAAGACCAGGTCGACCTCGTGTTCCCGGCAGAGCGCGCAATCAGCGTCGAACTGGCGCGGGTAGCGGTTGAAGTCCTCGTGCGGGCCGAACTGGGTGGGATTGACGAAAATGGACATGCCCGCCAGCTCGTTTTCCGCTTTGGCGCGGTCGGCAAGCGCCAGATGGCCGCGATGCAGGCAGCCCATGGTCGGGACGAACCCGAAGCTGCGCGCACCATGCCGCGCGCGCGCGGCGCGCAGCTCAGGGATGGAGGTTACGATTTCCATACATCATCCAGTTGCGCGCGCACCTCGGCCGGCAACGAAAACTGATGGTCCGGACCGGGATAGGCGCCGGCCCGCACCTCATCGGCGTACTGGCGGATGGCCGCCGTGGCCGCCGCGCCCAGGTCGGCGTAGCGTTTGACGAATTTCGGGGTGTGCCGGTCGTGCAGGCCAAGCAGGTCGGCGACGACCAACACCTGCCCGTCGCAGCCCGCCCCGGCGCCAATGCTGATGGTCGGTACCGTCAATTCCTGCGACAGGCGGACCGCCACCTCGGCCGGCACGCACTCGAGCACCAGCAGGCAGCAGCCCGCCTCCTCCAGCGCATGCGCATCGAGGCGCAGCTGCAGGATGTCGGCGGGAACCTTGCCCTGCACGCGATACCCCGACTGCTGGTTGACCGCCTGCGGGGTCAGGCCGATATGCCCGACCACGGGAATGCCGCTGGCCACCAGCCGCGTGCTCAGGGCCGCCCACGCGGCGCCCCCCTCGAGTTTCACGGCATTGGCGCCGGCCTCCTTGAGGAACCGGCCCGCATTGGTCACCGCCTCGTCCTGGCTCCCCTGATAGGAGAGAAACGGCATATCGGCGATCACCAGGGCATGGCGCGTGCCGCGACTGACCGCGGCGGTATGGTGCAGCATCTCCGCCATGGTCACCGGCAGGGTATCGTCATGCCCCAGCGCGGTGTTGGCCAGCGAATCACCGACGAGAATGCAGTCGACGCCCGCCGCATCGGCCTGGCGCGCCGTCAGGCAGTCATAGGCGGTGATCATGACGATCTTTTCGCCGCGGACCTTTTTCGCCGCCAGTTCGCGGATGGTTATTTCACGCAGCATCGTTCACCTCCGGCGGAACGGATCGTGCCATTCGTCGTATGCCTTCTTGAAGGCGGCGTCCCAGTTGCTTCCGTCGTAATATTTCTGCACCAGTTCTTCGAATGAGCCGTAGTAGTTTTCGCCGCTCCGGGTGCGCTTCATCTTGACCAGCAGCAAATAGAGAAACACCAGGTCCGCCACGACAATCGTGACCATGGCGATCAGCGCGATCATGGTGGGCGGATAATCCAGCCGCGTCCGCGCACAGCTCGCCGCCAGCGCAGCGATCACGTCGAAGCTCAGCATGATGAACAGGATCAGGATCACCCGCAGCAGGGGATGGCGGTTGGCCGGCATGGTTCAGGCCTCCAGACGCACGAGTTCCGCGCGGGGCGCGGCGGCGTCGTCGAGATAGAGCCACGCGAACGAGTGGTAGGGCGCGTAGCGGTTGTCGGTCGGGCTGCCGGGATTCAGCAGCAGCGTTTCGTCGACGGTTTCGATCACCGGCTGGTGCGTGTGCCCGTGGATGACCACATCCGCGCCGGAAAACATGCCGAGCACCCGGTGTTCCATGCCGGTCGGTGCGCCGGCGCCGTGCGTGACGCCGATGCGGAACCTGCCGATGGTAAGCAGCTTCTTCGCCGGAAACTGGTGTTTGCCTGCCGCACTGTCCATGTTGCCGGCAACAGCTTCGACCTCGGCCGTGCCGGCGGCGCGCAAGGCGTCCACCACGCCGGGATGCACCAGGTCGCCGGCATGAATGATCAGGTCGGCGTCTTTCGCCGCCGCCAGCACCGCCGCGGGCAGCGCCTCGCCCGGCTCGCAGTGCGTGTCGGACAGGACGAGGATCTTCATTGCCCGTTGCCCGTATGCCGCTGCCAGGTGTCGGCGGTCATAATGCCGGTCAGATAGCTGACGGGCGCGAACTGGCGCTGCACGCCAACGAGGCCCAGGCCGATGCCGAGCACCAGCAGCACGATGACCGCGCCGTGCACGAACCGGTGCGGCGGATGCGCGGTGCGGCAGCGGCAGAGCAGCAGGCCGGCGGCAAGGAACCCGCCAAGCAGCGCCGCCCACCATCCGGCCGGCAGCAGCATGATGAAGGTGCCCGGAAACCAGAAGAGCATGCTCGCCAGCAGGCCGGTGCGGCCGTAGACGGCGCGCAGGCGGTCCGCCGCCAGCGCCCAGACCAGCGTGTTCGCCAGCGGGGTCACGAAGGGGACCTGCACCGGCACGGGCAGCATGGCCAGCGCGGCGCTCAGCCCGGCCGGCAGCAGGACGAGATGCTCCGCCTGCGGGCCGCGCCGCGGGTCGGCGTGCCGCCACACCGGCCACGCGGCCGCCAGCATGAGCAGCGCCGTCAGCAGTCCGGTGCCGACCGGCACCCCGTCACGCATGGGAAGCGGATGCCAGCTGACATACGCCGCAAGCACCACCACCGCCCATGCGGCGAACAGCAGTCCGCGGATCGCGCCGGAATCAGCTGGCGGACGGCGGAGTGCTGTCGCCATTGTCCTCCGGCTCCTCGGGACCGAACAGCTTGATGCCGATAATGCCGAGCAGCGCAACGATGAACAGGCCGATCCCCAGCCGCTGGCTCCAGCGCTTGATCCCGGCATATTCGTCGGTTGCCACGCGCAGGGTGGCGTAGGTGATGCGCGCGTCAGCTTGGCGCCAGCGCGGATTCGTGGCAAAGTCATTGTCCAGCGCCAGGCCGAGATACGCATACTCAGCGGCGGCGACGGGCTGGTTCGCGCAGCGGATCGCCAGTTCGCCGCTGCCGGCAGTGGCGACCATCTGCATCAGCTCGGTGGCGGAGAGCGGCCCGTTCTGGCCGAAGAACGGCGTGCCGGAAACCGGGTCGTGCAGCACCCATTTGCCTGGCGCAAGCTCGGGCATGTAGAACTCGACGAGATGGCGCTCCACGCCCTGGGCGTTGCGCACCAGCACCAGCCGAGCGGGCAGCTGGTTGCGCCAGGCGGCGGCGACCAGCGCCAGCACCCGCTGCCGTTCCCCGGGCTGCCGGTCGCCTGCCGCCAGCAGCAGGGCCGGCAGCGGAACGGCGGCGTCGCGCACGGTGCACGAGTCCAGCCGCTGATTGACCGCCTGCACCAGGCGGGCGGCGAAGGCGCCACTGCCGCCGGTATCGCGCGCCACGACCGGCAGCGGCAGCGCCGCCAGCAGGGCGGCGTCATCCCAGCGCCAGTTGATGGTGCTGCGCCGCGGCAGGGTCTCCGGCGCCGGCGGCAGCACCGCGAAGGCATCGCCATGCCGCGTAATGGTAAGCACCGCGGAATCACCCGCCAGCGGATGCCGCGACAGCAGCGCCAGCGTCAGGGTCCCTTCGCGCAGCGACTCGGTAAAACGCCGGGCAGCCAGCGGCTGCGGTGCCGCGCCGTTGCGCGACAGCAGCAGGGTGGCCTCATCGGGCAGAGTGGAGACGACCGCCACGGTAACCGTGCCGTTCGGCAGCAGGGAATAGTCGAAGCCGCAATGCGACAGGTCGGGGTTCAGGTCCAGCATCCCCTCAATGCCGTCAACGGTAAGGTACTGGTAGCGGGCACCATCGTCCGCGACCGCCGGGACGGCGGCAACCAACAGCACAGCCAGCAGCAACCAACGGGACATGGCCGACTCCTTTGACGCAACCGGACCGTTACTTCTCGCCGGGCGCCAGTTCCTTGAATGCCAGGCCGATCTTGCTCAGGCCCGGCTCGATTTCCCTGATCCAGCAGACGGACGCCACCATCACCGGCAATTTGCCCGCCTTCACCTCCACCGCCTGGTCCTTGCTCAGCACGGTCGTGCCGGTGCAGACCAGCGAGCAGCCGGAATACGATTCATCCAGCACCAGCGCCTGCACCACGCCGGGCTGGCCGGCGCGGGTGAAATGCAGCTCCGCCACGGTTCCGACTTCGGCGGGAAAACGGAAATGCGAACGGCGATTGCGGTTGCTGTCGTTCATACGCGGGTCTCTCCGGCGGCGTCCCAGCCGCGCTTCAGGGCGGTGCGATTGAGGGCTATGATCTTCGCATCGCTGAAATAGTCCTGCAGCACCAGCAGCAGTTCATCAATGGAAAAGAGGCCGGTGTGCCGGGCAATGAACCCGAGCACCACGGTATTGGCGACCTTGACGCTGCCGCAGGCCTGCGCCAGCTCCGTCGCCGGCAACGCCACCGCCGGCGCGGTGATGCCGGCGGGCAGGGCCGGGATCAGCGACGAATTCCAGATGACCAGGCCGTCGGCCGGCACCTGCGGGCCGAACCGTTCCAGCGACGGCTGGTTCATCGCGACGAGCAGCGTCGGATGGTCCACCACCGGGGAGCCGATCGGCTGGCGGCTGACGACGACCGAACTGTTGGCGGTGCCGCCGCGCATCTCCGGACCGTAGGACGGCAGCCAGGTCGCCTCGAGACCCTTGTGCATCGCCACCGCGGCAACCAGCGTCCCCAGCGACAGCACGCCCTGCCCGCCAAACCCGGCGCTTTTCAACCGCAGATCGCGGAAATCGGCGGGGGCGGGCGCATAGCCCGCGGCCGCGCCGTCCTGCAGCTTGAGCAGGGCGGCGATATCGGCGAACCCCGTCCGGCGCAGCGCGGATTCGCACGCCGGGGCATCGGCGGTACGGTCGCGAAACACCCCGAGCGGATAATACTTTGTCACCACATCGTCGATCCAGGCGCAGGCGTCAATCGGCTGCTTGCGCCAGTTGGTCGGGCAGGGCGAGAGGACTTCGATGAAAACATAGCCCTGCCGGCGCTGCTGGACCTGCAGGCCGGTGCGCAGCACCTGGCGCGCCTGGCGGATGTTCTTCGGGCTGTTGACCGCGACGCGGGCGACCAGCACCGGCATTTCCAGCGTCGCCATGATCTCCGCCATGCGCAGCGGCATCCCCTCATTGCCCGCGCTCCGCCCGTACGGCGTGGTGGTCGTCTTCTGCTCGATCAGGGTGGTGGGCGCCATCTGCCCGCCGGTCATGCCGTAGACGTTGTTGTTGATGAACAGCACCAGCATGTTTTCGCCGCGATTGGCGGCGTGGATGGCGTTGCTCGTCCCCAGCGCCGCGAGGTCGCCGTCACCCTGGTAGGCGACCGTCACCCCGCCGGGATTGGCGCGGCTGACCCCCGTCGCCACCGCCGACGCGCGCCCGTGCGGCGAGGAGACCGCCGCGCAGTGATAGTAATAGTAGAGGAAGACGCCGCAGCCCACCGGCCCGACCAGCAGGGTGGTGTCCTGCAGCTGCAGGTCGCTGATCGCCTCGGCCAGCAGCTTGTGCAGGATGCCGTGGCCGCAGCCCGGACAGTAATGCGTGGTGTGCTTCTGCTCGCCCGGCTTGCGGGCAAACCGGTCGAAATAGCTGGCGGGCTTCTGCAGGAGGGTCATACCGCCACCCCCAGCCGCTCGCCGATTGCGGCGATGATCTCTTCCTGGGTGGGCACATTGCCGCCGACACGACCGTACAGGGCGGGCGCATGCTGCGGCAGGGTCAGGCGCACGTCCTCGACAAACTGGCCGGTGCTCAGTTCGACGACCATGACCTTCGCGCCGGGCGCCACGATCCGCCGGTAGCAGTCGGCCGGGAACGGCCACAGGGTGCGCGGGCGGATGAGCCCGGCGGCGACGCCGCGCGCGCGCAGGTCGTCGACGACATTTTTGAGGATGCGGCTGACGATGCCGTAGCCGGTAAGGATGAGCTCGGCGCCGTCGGTGCGGTAGCATTCCGCCTGCGCCTCGGCCGCGGCGATCCGCGCGTATTTTTCCTCGAGGCGGCGGACATGCCGCTCCATGTCGTTGAAATCGAGGTAGATCGAGGTGATCAGGTTGTCGTCGGTCGCCGCGGTGGCGTCCACCTGCCACGGCTTGGCGGGGGCGGCGACCGGGACCTCGCTGATCTCGATCGGCTCCATCATCTGCCCGACCACCGCGTCGGCAAGCACGAAGACCGGCGTGCGGTAGCGGTCGGCAAGGTCGAAGGCGCGGATGGTGTCGTCGTACATCTCGCGCACCGAGGCGGGCGCGAGGACGATGACCCGGTAATTGCCGTGCCCGCCCCCCTTGACCACCTGGAAATAATCACCCTGCTCCGGGCCGATATTGCCCAGCCCCGGCCCGACGCGCATCACATCGACGATCACCGCCGGCAGTTCCGCGCCGGCGAGGTAGGAAACCCCCTCCATCTTCAGCGAAATGCCGGGACCGGAGCTCGCGGTCATCACCCGCTTCCCCGACGACGCGGCCCCGAAGACCATGTTGATCGCGCCGATCTCGCTCTCCGCCTGCAGGAAGGTGCGCCCGAGCGGGGGGTACCATTCCGCCGCCGAATGCGCGATTTCGCTCGCCGGGGTGATGGGATAGCCGTAGTAGGCGGTGCAGCCGGCGACCAGCGAGCCGATGACCACCGCCTCGTTCCCCTTGACCAGTTTCTTCATCGGCCCGTCTCCACGCTGATCGCGCCGGGCTCGGGACAGACGTAGAAACAGGTGCCGCAGCCGACACATCCTTCGCCGGCGACGGTGGCCGGGTACCCCAGCCGGTTGATGACCGTGCCCGTGCGCAGCACCTTTTTGGGGCAGAACGCAATGCAGAGGCCGCAGGCCTTGCAGCAGTCGGCGTGGACCGTCACGCCCGGCGCCGGCGCGGTCATGACCCGGACTCGTTGAGCGCGGCGACCAGCGCCGTCGCCTGCTCGCGCAGCTTGAATTTCTGGATCTTGCCGCTCGCGGTCAGCGGATAGCTGTCGACGCTGAAGGTGTACGCGGGGATCTTGTAGCGTGAGATCTTGCCGCGGCAGAAGTCCTTCACTTCCTCGGGCGACACGCTTTTGCCCGCGTGCGGGATAATGAAGGCCGCCACCTGCTCGCCGTACTTGGCGTCGGGCACGCCCACCACCTGCACGTCCTTGACCCCGGGCATCTGGTAGAGGAACTCCTCGATCTCGCGCGGATAGACGTTCTCGCCGCCGCGGATGATCATGTCCTTCCACCGCCCGGTGATCACATAGTAGCCGTCGGGGTCGAGCGTGGCGAGGTCGCCCGAATGCAGCCAGCCGTCCGGCTCGATCGCCTGCGCCGTCGCCTCGGGGAGGTTGAAGTAGCCCTTCATCACGTTGTAGCCGCGGCAGCAGAGCTCGCCGGGCGTGCCGGGCGTCACCGGCGCGCCGGTTTCCGGGTCGATCAGCTTGACCTCGATGCCGGGGAGCGGCGTGCCGACGGTGCCCACCCGCTTCTCGATCGGGTCGTCGGTGCTCGTCTGGGTAATCACCGGCGAGGCCTCGGTCAGGCCGTAGCAGATGGTGATGTCGGTGCAGTGCATGTCGCTGATCACCTGCTTCATCACCTCGATCGGGCAGGGAGAGCCGGCCATGATCTTGGTGCGCAGCGACGAGAGGTCGAACATGCGAAACATCGGGTGGTTGAGCTCCATGATGAACATGGTCGGCACGCCGTAGACCGCGGTCGCCCGCTCGCGCTGGATCGCCGCCAGCACCAGCAGCGGGTCGAAGCTCTCCAGCATGACCAGGGTCGCATGGTGGGTGATCATCGCCATGACCCCGAGCACACAGCCGAAGCAGTGGAACAGCGGCACGGGGAGGCAGATGCGGTCGGCGCCGGTGAATTTCTGGCGGTCGCCGATGGCCAGCCCGTTGTTCATGATGTTGTAGTGGGTCAGCATGACCCCCTTGGGGAAGCCCGTCGTCCCCGAGGTGTACTGCATGTTGATCACGTCGTGCGGGTCGCAGGCCGCCGCCGCCGCCGCCAGTTCCGCGTCGGGGCAATGCGCGCCGAGCAGCAGCAGCTCCGCCACCGTGAACATGCCGCGGTGCTTCTGCGGGCCGATAAAAATGACGTTCTTGAGCTGCGGATATTCCGGCGCGTTCAGGTAGCCGCGCTGCTGCGTCCCCAGCTCGGGGATCAGCTCCTTCACCGTGGCGACGTAATCGACATCCTTGCACCCGTCGATCAGCGCCAGGGTCGTCATTGCCGACTGCTTGAGCACATAGGCCAGCTCATGCGAGCGGTAATTGGTGTTGACCGTCACCAGCACCACCCCGATGCGCGCGGTGGCGAACATGAAGGTCAGCCAGTCGGGCACATTGGTCGCCCAGATGCCGAGATGGTCACCCTTCTTCAGCCCGATGGCCAGCAGCCCCTTCGCCAGCAGGGAGACGCGGTCGTCGAATTCGCGGTAGGTGAAGCGCAGGTTGCGGTCCGGATAGACCATGAACTCGCGCTCCGGCGCCGCGGCTGCGAGGCGCGCCAGCAGCCCGCCGAGGGTCTCGTGCATGAACTCGCTCATGGGGTCACCGTCAGCAGGGCGCGAAGATTACCGCCAGCGCCTTGGCGGTCTCCGGCCCGACGCTGTGCACATGATGCGCCACGATGGAGTCGAGATAGATGCTGTCCCCGGGCGCGAGCGTGTGGCGCGCGGTGCCGTAGATGACCTCGATGCTGCCGGAGAGCAGGTAGATGAACTCCTCACCCTCGTGGCTCGACAGGTGGCAGTCCTCGGCCGACGACGGGAAGATCTCCAGCAGGAACGGCTCCATGTGGCGGTCCTGCTTGTTGGCCGCCAGCGCGAAGAAGTTCAGGTCGCTCGGCTGCGCGCCGCACTTGTCCGACACGCGCATCACCTGCTTGGCGCCCGCCGCGCGGGTGATGACCGGGCCGAGTTCCGGCTGGTCGTCGAGGAAGGTGCCGAGGCGGACGCCGAGCGAGCGCGCCAGCTTGATCAGCGGCGTGAGCGACGGCACCAGCGCGCCGTCCTCGATACTGCCGAGCATCGCAACGGTCAGCTGGCTGCGTTCCGCCAGCTGCTCGCGGGTCAACTGCCGGTCTTCGCGCAACTGGCGGATCCGTCCGCCCAGCCGGTTGTTGTTCTCCATGCCATCCTCCTGATACGGATGGAGAATTATACTCTGCTTCGCGGCAAAAGACAACCACCCCACTGGATAAAGCCCGTCATTGCGCGTTCCGCGCATGTCCAACGCCATGCATTGCAAGGAGATCCCGCCGCCATTCCAATGCTGATACCCGCCCCACCCGCTCCCGCGTTTTCGCCTCCACGGGAGATGTCATCAGCAAAGAGACCGTTCTCCTCCCACGGCTTGGTGCCCTCCCGTTGCCACACCATACCACCCGTAGGGTCACTATGCCGTTGCTTTTCCCCAGCTTTGCCCCAGCTTAACCACCTGCGATTATGGTCACTTTGGATCGTTTAGATAATTGCCTTTGCGACAATATTACCCGCCGCAGTTCGTTCGTTGCATCTCCATTCCCATACACGATTATTACACACATGTGTGTAACAACCCTGTACGGGTGTCTTATACTAGCGGTGCGCGCTTTCGATCCCATGTTGCGCCTTTAGCTCACAATCACAACATATATTCTACCTGTGTGTTGTAGAAAAAGGGTATTTTCACCCACCAATTGACATTTAATCTATGTAATGCTATACTCGTTATTATACACATGTGTATAATAAGAATGTTGGCCTGGAAATAAATGATGATAAATAGCGACAAGACAATTATGACGTGGTTCAGCAAAGATATCGTAGCCATGTTCAATCGTCTTGTGCCGGATTCGTTTGAATTTATGAAAACTGATTATGATATGACCGGGCCCGAAAATAGTGACCCGCTCGGCTATGTTTATCGTGGGGCAGATTATTCGATTCACATAGGTCTGGCTCCGCGAGATGGATTCCAAACAATATTCATTTCAAATGCTAACGAAAGAGAATATAGAGCTTCGCTAGAAAGCCTATATGTTGAGAGCGGGCTTGGGCCTGCTCAAGATATATCACATTCGGCAATAACAACTCACGCAATGCAAAAAGCGATAGAAAGCAATGTGCGCGCGGTGCGAAACACTATTTGCCGACTAAAACAGAACGATCGCCAATTGTTGTTTGAAAAGTGCCATGGCCGCTGAACACGACAGATTGACAGCGGTGGCCAACTTCGCGCCCCTGCGCTTCGCCGCTGGCGCGGCTCAACGCAGAGCGCTAATCGTTCGCATAAAGAGATGAATTGATGATAAAAGCAGGAATCTTGTTGAGTATTGCGTGCGCCGGTGCCATCGGTGCTGTTATTAGTGTGCTAGCGGCGATCGCCTTCGCCATAAAAAAGCGAAGGCGCAATGCCTGTATATCTGTTGTTCTTGCTTTTGCCTTCGCAATTGGTAGCACTGTATCGGCTTTCCAATTTGTGACTAAGTCGTTCCGGGCCGTAGACCGCTTTATGACTGAGCAAGCCGAGAATTCTTACGACATCAGCACACCAGACGCGATTGGCAATCGCAAAGGGTTTGAGCACCACTTCACTTTCGCACCTGATACGAGTGTTTCTAATGTCTACTACTATGCAGACGAATTAGGTGCGGACTGCCAGTATCAACTATCTTTCAAATGTGATACGGCGACAATTGAACGAATTATCAACACCATAGGGCTGGTTGAAGTTACGAATCACGACACGGGTCTTCCCCCGCGTGCCGACTTCACTTGGTGGACACCAAATTCAACGAAAGGCAGAACCCTCTGGGTAAAAGAAACAATGGACGAGTACTATTGGGAGTTGTGGTATTCAGAAACAGATGGCACGGCTTTTTATCATGAATACTCCATATAGACAGTTTGCGAACTTCACGCTCCTGTGCTTCGCCGCTGGCGCGGCTCAACGCAGGGCGCTAATCGTTAGCCACATGAAAAAGATAATATTTTGAAAATGGGGTTAAGCTGGTGATTATGATAATGCAGAACTCAGGGAGATGAGATGAATAAAAGTACCGTGTGCGAATCGGTAGTCGCGGAATTGCCACAGACGGAAACTGTTGCACCTCCTATGTCACCCGCTGTGTTTCTGGCAATAGTTGTGCTGCTACCGGTGGTTGCTACATTATGTGTTATTGGGATATTTTCGTCTGGGGGCTCGCCCTGGCATTCTACTAATTTGTCTGCTACATTCACCACATCTACAAAATCTACAAAATCAACGGATACGCAGTTCGGGCAACCAAATCATTGGATGGCTCCTTTGCACCAACATGACACTTTCACGATAACAGATACGGTTATCATCTCGCTCACCCCACTTCCCAAGAATGCCGATACCGCTGCATTATTGGCACTCATTCAATTGGCGGAAATGAAAGTTGGTTTTAATCAGTTGCACGATGAAACAATACCTACAGCTTTTGGAGAGATACCTACAACTTTTGAAGATTACAAACTATCTGATTTTGATATTGCAACGCAGTACCAGAAAATGCCTGATGAATACGAAGGTCTGAGTCGGGAAAAAGGGGTAATTGTGATATTGCTGCGAACAATCAACCAATCAACAGTTCTGGCTCATATTTGCACACCGTACGGACGGGATTCTTCAGATATCCAACTGATAGTTATCAGCAAGATAAGTGGGCAGTGGAAATCTTATCATACTGGGACAATGTTTTGTCGTGTTATGTCTTGCGGATAGATAATGGGGATGTATTCAAAGGAAGCAATGGGCGCGGAGGAAGAAAAACTATGAGATTAAGTGCATGGGCTAGCTTCGCGCCGCTGCGCTTCGCCGCTGGCGCGGTTCAACGCAGAGCGTTAATCGTTAGCCATACGAAGATATTAATGATATGATATAGTAGTTTGCGGCAATGCAATTAAGAACGATAGGGAGGGATACTATTAAGAAAATGGAATCCATTATCGTTCCCGTCGAAAACCTGATATTGTCCCTGCGCGGACAGCGGGTGTTGCTTGATGCCGATCTTGCGTTGATGTATGACGTCAGTACGAAGGGATTAAACCAGGCTGTAAAAAGAAACCGCGAAAGATTCCCGGCTGATTTCATGTTCCAACTGACTGCCAAGGAAGCCATCGCCATGCGGTCACAATCTGTGACCGCATCGAAAAGGAACATTGGAGCCAACCCATACGCGTTCACTGAACAGGGAGTGGCAATGCTTTCCAGTGTCTTGCGCAGTCGTCGCGCCATTCACGTCAATATTGCCATCATGCGAGCCTTTGTTAAAATGAGAATGGTGCTCGCTAACCATAAGACCCTATCGGAAAAGCTTGCTGAGCTTGAACGCAAAGTAACCGGGCACAACGCTGATATAGCCGCCCTGATTGATGCCATTCGGCAATTGATGGCGGTGCCAGATAAGCCCGCCCGTAAGATTGGATTCAAATAGTGCAGCTTGACTTCGCGCCGCTGCGGGTGCATACGGCAGCGCTCGCAGGGTGCTCATCGTGTTGGCTTGGAGAAATATGATGAGTAATGCATTGCTGTGCCCAATATGCAATTCAGCTATCGAATTATGGGTCATCTGGCGCGCGCCTTTACCGACACGGATTCGATGTGCAAAATGCAATAGTAGATTGCGGGTTGTCGGGTCAAAATGGCCGCTTGCTCTTGCGGCATTTATTGGTGGCGCCTTGATTAGTTTTGTATCAGTGGAATTATTCTGGCTATTGAAATCATCAGTCGGGTTAACGCCAGCGATTATCTTGGGTATCATAGCCGCTGTTGCGATGGTGTTTCTTTTCGATTATCCAATTTCCGTATATGTTATGAAATACAGAACATTGGAACCAAGTCAGCTTCGCGCCGCTGCGGGTGCCACTGAATCGGCGCCCGCGGAGTGCTAATCGTTTGACTGTACGACAGGATGAATTATGACGCTGATTGAAGAACTTCAGCAGGGGGGAGAGTTATTCCAGAAGACGTATAATGCGCTCCATGTTTGTTGGACGAAACCCAATGACGGTGAGATCGAATTCAGAATATCGAAAACTGCTGACGGAGGGTTTGATGTCATATTGCATGCGAATGATAAGGAAATTATTGTATACGGTTTGGGGGCGCATCAACACATTGATGCTGAGCAAACACCATGCGCAACTGTTGACCGTGCCTTGGGATTGACCTATGATTTGCTGACACCCAATATGAGAATAGCTGAATATGCCGTGGCCGGCAAACCATATCAATGGAAAATGCAGATCCTCATCAACGACACCTGGAAAACATATGCGACCACACGGTTGCTCACTTGGACACTATTCAGGAAGACGAGCAAAACAATATTTCAAAACAGTCAGTTGCCAATTAGAGAAGAAGCAGTCGAACTTCGCGCCGCTGCGCTTTGCCGCTGGCGCGGTTCAACGCAGAGCGTTAATCGTTAGCCTTGGGAACAAAGGGGAGACATGATTATGATAGAGTATTGCATGCTCAAAGGGGGCATTAAAGATGAGTGAACAAGACGACAAGCCGAAAGAAAGTGACGGAGAATTGCTGCGGCGCCAATTGGGAAAACTGACCTATCCAGATAATTGCGAGGATGTAATTGGAGCAATTGTATCCATTGCAAACATAGCGCGACGCGAAGGATTACTGTCGCTTGAGCAATATGTGGGGGATATAAAAGACCCACTATTGCGAGCTCTCCTGAAATGCATAATTGATGGAGTCGACCCTGCCGAATCGAAAATCATTGCAGACAATCATGCACGTGCTGCACTTCAACGTCGGGCGCAGTACATAAATATAGTGCGTCAGGGAATGGAATCCGTCCAGGATGGACACAGACCACAAGTGATTGCAGAGCGCGTGCATGCAATACTAGGCGATTCCAAAGGCAGCACTTCAACATCGGAGGGCGAGGCTGCCGCCTGCCTACTTACGGATAGCGAAATAAACAAATTGTTGAACCTATGAGTATGTTGCACAACGAGACTATACAGAAGGGCATGCAATGGTGGCTAACTTGTCGCTCACGCGCCAGGGCGCGTGAGCGCTAATCGTTCGGTAGGTGAATGGAATGATGAAATATAACGGTCAATATTGGGTCCTTTTGGTTGTCAGTATCATATTCTGTGCGCTTTCAGAAATATTATCATCCCGCCATGTCTCGTCGTATATGGTTCACAATTATTTCGGTGGTGGAGAATGGATTGTCCCTGTTATGTTCTCCGCCGGGATAGGGGTCATGGCATTTCTTGTGCAAGGGGTAATATACGCTGCTGCCTTTTGTGCTTGGTTCGCTAAAAAGGTAGATGGCGATAAGTATTTCAAATGCAACGAATGTGGGGCAAGTATAATTGAAAAGACTCTGCGTTGCCCGGTTTGCGGAAAAGATGTCAATCAGGTCGCAGCGGTGCGCGAGCCGGCTATCGAACAACATCCAATGCGCGAAATATTCGGATTAAACAAACTGCTGAAGAACAAATATGTTTCCAGTAACTTCGGACTAATCATGATACCGGTAGTGATTATATCAATCGCGTTCTTCCTGCCAATATTCATTTATCCTTTTGTGCTGCCGATCGTGGGAATACTGTTATTTGCATTCATCATCTGGGTGATCAACAATTATCGCACGGCAAACACCATTAAGAAAATACAAGACAAATGAAGAAAATGCAGAACTTCATGCTGCTGCGCTTAGCCGCAGCCGCGGCTCAACGCAGGGCGCTAATCGTTCTATGGGATGATGTGTTCATGAAGAAATATTATGAACTCTGAAAATGCACCAAGACAACTTTCAACTATGAAAACCATCCCAATATTTCCGTGGATATATTTTTTGCTGTTCATTCAAATGTCCACGATCTTAACTGTCGATTTTCATTCAGCCTGGGGCCTTATCATTGATAACATTTTCAGACTAATGCTGGTGTTCATATTGGTGCCTATTGTCCTTACCGTTGTTTTCCCGAGAACGCCTAACATATCTGCAAGATTCGGAGTATTTGCGTTAATTCTAATTATTGCCGTCATTCTTGACGGACTTTTACTCAGATTAATTGAAGCACGTCCGCTATCTGTACTTGAATTTGCCGGACAGACTGCTGGATTCGTACCAGACCCGACAATAAACGAAGGAATGACAATTGTTTTAGCGATACTCGGTTTCTGGATTCCACTTTTCGCCACCTATGCTTTCACATCGACAAAGAAGCGATCAATATTCGTAGCGTTGGGAAATTCATTACTGGCGCTGTTTGCGGGCAGTTGTTCATCCGCAGCATTATTAGTGACTGCCGGTTACCATGGCTGACATGACCATAAACATGCCAACTGAATCGCAGCATCCACCTTCGCCCCAAGCCAGTCGCCACACGCGGCGCCCGGTAGGTGCGCATCATTACACAAGGAGCAGCGCTTGAAGGTTATTCGTGGATTGATCATCGCAGCGATGGGAATGTATGCTTTGTGGATGCTGAATTCCTCAATGATGAAGGGCAGCATATTGTCCCTGTCTGCAATGGCAATGGCCGTCACGGTGCCGACGTATTTGTCAAAACGTATTTCACGACGCTATCCCTATATAATCCCGTTTGTCGTATTCAACTTGATTGTGATCGGAATTCTCTGTTCTCTGTTGGTGCTGCTCTTTGCTCTATTTTCTTCCAACAGACAGGAGGCAATTCTCATCGGGTTGCTCGGCGTTACTTTCACCCTGTTCTATATGGCACCCATCTGCATCGGCACCACGATTGTCTGCATGCTGAACGATTCAATCAACGCCTCCTGACTCTCCATGGCTGCGTTTGGCCGCTGGCGTGTCGCATCGCAGGTGATTATCCGGCTCTGCCGCGCCATAATAATCACTGCCATGCACCACTTTCCCCGGGCGGATATTGGTTGATAACCGTGCAGCCAACTACGGCAGGCGCACCGCAACGCTGAATGACGCATTGAGCGGGCCGCCGGTAAACTGACCCTGCACGGCGCGATTGCGCAGCGTCCCGCTGACCTGACCCTGCAATGCCGCCGCCTGCGGACCGCCGGTGACGGAGAACCTCGTCGTGCCCTGCATGGAACCGCTGGCGGCATCGCCGGTATAGGTGCCGGCAAAGGTGCCGGATACCGCAAGCCCACCGGCGGCAGTCCCGGAGAAATTGCCGGTGCAGCGCTGGCGCGGAATGTCGATGGTCAGCGTTACCGAGCCATGTGCGCCCTCCGCGCTCTGCCAGGTGCCGCTGCCGGTAACACCCGCACCCGCCGCACCGGGCGCAGTGCCGCGCCCCGTTTGCTCCTGGGCGCGGCGCGCCTGTAGCTGCCGGTCACGCGCCTCCTCACGATACAGGTACGCCAGATAGTCAGGCAGCATGGCGGTCACATTCACCGGCGCGTCCTGCGGCGGCCGCCCGCCAAATACCGCCATGCGGCCGCCCGCCGGCACTGACCGGCGCCGCAGCGCATCGTCCGGCGGCGGCGGATTGCCGTCGGCATTGCGATTGCAAAATTCCACCACACCCTCGAACACTTCGAGCGCCGTCAGTCCGCGCCCGTCGAACCCGCGCCGGAAACTCACCCGGAACCGCGTCCCGCGCACCCCGACGGTGGCACTGCCGGTGATCACCCTGAACTGCTCGCCCGGGGCGAGCGGCCGCACCCGCGCGTCAAGCACGCCCTGGGTCAGGTAAACATCCGTCGAACCCGGATTGACCATGGCCTGACCGCCCGGCGCCAGCACCAGCTCCGCCGCGCCGGACGAAAACGCGACACTGTCACGACCCGCCGCATAGAAGACCGGCACCGGCAGCGGCGCCGTAACCGCCGGCGCGGCAACGGCCGTCGGAATGACCGGCGGCCAGTATTTGCGCATCAGGTATTGCCCCAGCAGCCCCGAGAGCAGCAGGAACAGCACCGCCGTCGTCACCGCCAATCGCGACGAACGGCGCGGCGCACCATGCCGGCCCAGGCGGCGCACCGCCGAGCCCGGCAGCACGCGTGCCGCAACCAGTTCCGCGTGGCGACCGGTAAGCAGCACCTGGTCATCCTCAAGCACCGACGCACCGCGCTTGTCCAGCAGCAGGCAATGATAGCCGTCGCTGGCCAGGCCAAGGCAATCGCCCTGAACCGTGGTCATGAGGAGTGCGGTCAGTTCCTGGCGGGCATGTTCCCGATCTGCCGGCGAGCCCAGGGCGCCACCGGCATAGGCAAGCAGCATCACCCTGGCGGTCGTTCCGCTGCGGAGGACAATGATTTCCCGGGTCGGTTCGCTTTCATGCTGACTGGTCAGGTTGCGGGCTGCTGACTGCAGTTGAGTGATCAAGTGGCGGGTGAAACTCCCGGCTACCGCGGCAGCTGACGCGCCACGCGCACAATCGCCGGCGATGGCATCCGCCACCCGCTGATAAAAGTAGACAGCCTGATCCACGCGCAGCTTACTCCTCACCCATGACGAACGAAGTAATTATATCACCGGGTGAGAGCGCTGGCAATCCGCCTGCCGCAGTTCCGCATCAGGCGTAACGATCTACCACCTGGCCGGGGCCGGAGGCAGCAGCAGCCGGCTGCGGGTTTTCCCGTTCGCTGCGCGTGGTCGTGCGGGTCGTTCCGCCGGACACATAGGATTTGCCGCATTCCGGGCAGACGCTGGTATGAATCTGCACCGATTGTGACACCACCTCGCGGTCCTCACGCTCCGCCTTCGCCTGCTCGCGATTGACGTGCTCGCCTTCGTGAGCACGCACCGCCGCACCCGATTGCGCGCGCGAGACATGGGTGGGCGTCTTGAATGACACCCCGGGGTCGTTCGAGCCGTCCTGATATTTGCGGCTCTTGCAGGTCTCGCATTCCTCAACCCCTGCCATTTCCGGTTGTGCGGAGGTGCCGGCGGTCGCGGCCTGATTGCCCGCCGTCGCGGTTACCGCCTCACGGTTGGTCGCAAGGATAGAACTGCCCTCGGCCGAAACGGCGGCGGTGGAACTCTGATATTGATAGGGGTTGACTGACGACTGTGGGGACAGCGAAGACATGCCGAGCATCCCTGCTCACCTCCTCCCCCATCCTTGGGCACTACTGAACTAATTATACCACAACCCGCAAAAACTTCAAGTGACTTTATATATCATTAATTTTATAAAGGGGATATGATATTCTTGATATCGACAACCCCGCGCGGCTTTTCGCGCGCTGGCCCAGCCCGCACACCACAACAGTTGCAGACAGCCCCGCATCCGCCATTACCAGTATTGCTGAAGAGCGGGCAGCTATTTCCCCAGCGGACAGGCGGGGTAACGGCATTTCCGGCAATGCAAACAGAACCCGCCGTACCCGAGCCCGGCCAGCTCGCGTTTCGTCACGGTCAGGCCGGCGAGCAGGCGCGGCAGCACCAAATCAAACGACGTGGTCATGTGAAAAATGCCGCACGCCGGCACCCCAACCACCGGCACGCGCCCGCGCTGCCCGACCAGCAGCATATTGCCCGGGAGCACCGGCACGCCATAGGCGGCAACCTTCACCCCGGCATCGCGAATGCCATGGCGGGTGACATCATCCGGATCGACCGACATCCCGCCGGTCACCACCACCAGCCCGCAGCGTCCGGTCAATTTGCGCACCGCACGCGCAATCGCCGCCCGGTCGTCGCCCGGCATCACCACCGCGCTCACCCGCGAGCCATGCGCCCGCAGCTTCTGCTCGATCACCGGCCGGAACCGGTCGCGCACCAGGCCGCGCTTCACCTCGCTGCCGGTAATGACCAGGCCAACCCGCAGGGTGCGGTAGGGCTGCACCCGCAGACGGCACCCCGCCGCCAGCGCGCGGCGGACCCGCGCCTTGGTCGTCGCCAGCGGGACAATGCGCACCCCGGCGAGTTCCTCGCCCGCGCGCACCGGCGTGAATCCATGGCGCGTCGCCAGCACCACATCAGGCACGCGATTCACCTTCGTCACTGCCGGCCGGTCGACCAGCAGCAGCCCGTCATGCTTCGCCACAAACGTGAGCTTCCCCTCGCGCGGCCCGCGCCACGCCACGCCCGGCCCCGCAAAGCCGGCAAAGGCGCGCGCGGCCTCATCCTCATGCACTTCGTTCTTCCCGAGCCGCAGCGCCCAGATGCTTTCCTTGCCCATGCGCAGCAGTTCGGGAATATCCGCAGCCGCGACCCGATGCCCCTTGCGGAAACGCGCACCCTTGAATTTGCCCGGAACAATCTTCGTCATGTCATGCGGCAGCAGCATCCCCACCGCTTCCCGCACCGGCACTTTCGTCGCCCGCATTTCAGTCACCCGCCAACCCGGCAGTTCGGTCGGAATGTGCCGCAGCGGACGGCGGCGTCAAGGTCAGCGTTCTGCCGGACAATGCGCCCGTCAGCGTCCCGCGCTCCGGCCACAGCAGCAACGTCACGCTGCCGTCACGGTCGGTGCGCAGCACCGCGCCACCCTGGGCAGCGATCCGTTCCATGGCCTGCGCATGCGGATGCCCGTAGCTGTTGTTCGCGCTGCACATGATGACATACGCCTGCGGCGCCACGGCGGCGAGGAACGGGGCGGTATTCGACCCGCGCGAGCCGTGATGCGCGATTTTCAGCACATCGGCGCGCAATGCCCCGGCCGGCAGCGCCGTGAGCATGCTCTGCTCGCTCCGCTTCGTCGCGTCACCGGCCAGCAGCACCTGCCGGCCGCCGTAGGTCAGGCGCAGCACCACCGAATTGGTGTTGATATCCCGGGCGGCGGGCGTATCGGGATGCAGCACCTCGACCAGCACCTCCGGATCCCACGCCAGCGTATCGCCGCGCCGGACGGTCGCATACCCGGCACCGCGTTCGACCGCGGCGCGCAGGGTCTCGCGGTACGACGACGCGGTATGCACTTTCCCGCTTTCGTAAAAGGTGTCAACAACCATGGCGCGGAGAACGGCGGGCATGCCGCCGCAATGATCGGTATGGGGATGGGTCAGCAGCAGACCGTCGAGCCGCGTGATCCCGCGCGCCTGCAGCAGTTCGCGCACCTGCTCCCGCCGCGCGCCCGCATCAACCAGATACCGCCCGCCGTGCGGCATGGTGATCAGGATGGCGTCCGCCTGTCCGACATCGAGAAATTCAACCGTGAGCGCGCCGGCCGCCGGTGTGTCCGGCCCGCCAGCACACGGCATGGTCTCCGCCGCCACCGGCACCGCCAGCACCCACAGCAGCAGCAGGATTGCGTGCAGTTTCTTCATAATCACTGCTTATACCATATTCAGCGGCGCGGCAGCGTCCGCACCAGCGCGCGCAATCGCGCCAGAAGTCCGCCGTCCGGTGCGTTGGCAAACCGGCAGCGATAATACGCCTCCGTCAGCTCCGCCAGCGCGGCAAAGACCTGCGCCCACGCCGGATCGGCCGGCACATAGTCCTGCGCCGCAAACCGACGCGGCGTCCAGCCCGGCGCATCCTGCGCCCCCGCCGCCGCCAGCGCCGCGCGGATCCGGTCGTATAGCCGCACGATTTCTGCCACCGCCACCGCCTGCCGCCGCGCCCGCCGCCGCCAGAGCACCAACAGCGTCACCAGCAGCACCGCGCCGGCCAGGAGCATGAGCAGCGGCACCACCGCCGCCGCCAGCGTCCACTCACCGAGCACATCAGGGACCGGCACCAGCTGCAAAGCCATCCCTTCGAGCTGCGCCTGGTCGGAATCAATGAATTTCAGCATCCGGTCCGGCCAGGCCGAGCGCCAGTCGCTGCCGGCCATGCCCGGTTCCGTCCCGGCGGGGAACGCCCCGGCCGGCGTCGCATCGAACGTGTACCATCCGCGCCCCGCCAGATACACTTCCGTCCAGGCATGCGCGTGCAGCGCGCGCACGAGATAGCTGCCGTCGAGCGGATCGTACTCGCCTTCGGCGAAACCGGTCACCAACCGCGACGGGATCCCCGCATGCCGGCACATCACCGCCAGCGCCGTGGCAAAATGCTCGCACCAGCCGGCGCGCGAGGTGAACAGGAAATAGTCGAGCATATCCGCGCCCAGCAGCGGGGTGGCCGCGGCCAGGTCGTACTCGCAGTTTTCCTTCAGCCAGTTGCTGAGCCGGTTGGCCCGCACATAATCGTCGCCCTGCCCGGCAATCTCCCGCGCCAGCGCCGCCACGCGCTTGCTGTGATAGGCGGGCAGCTGCAGGTACATGCCGCGCTGCTTCGGATGCAGCGGCTCCTCCCCCCCGCGCGCGCGCGCCAGCGGCGAATGCGCCACCTGCGACACCGCGCGATAGCTGAATCCCGACCGCTGGGCGCCGTTGATCATGCCGTCCGGCCGGGCGCGCAGATCACGGTCATCGCTGGCGACCGACAGCGGCGCCAGGCGGTGATAGCGCAGATTGGTGGAGAACCCCGGCAGCACCTCAAATTCCTGCCGCACCGTGTGCGTGCCGCCGCGCCAGTGCTGCTGCCAGACCCCGGGCATCAGCGCGTCGCCCTGCGCATTCCGGCGCATCGGCATGAAGGCCTTGTCGCTGATCGTCGACCACATACGGCCGCCGTAGAACACGAACACCTGGCCGCGGTAATTGCCCGGCGCGTCAGTGCGCACCCGCATCACCGGCCGCCAGTCGAGCGGCCGCGCACCGCCGCCGATGCGGAAGACCGGCATCGACCGCTGGTAGATATTATTGATGCCGACCCCGCGCAGGAAGTCGCTTTCCAGCCGCGGCATGAAAACAAACAGCGCCCCGCCCAGCAGCAGCGCGAGCAGCGCGCTCAGCAGCCCCGCCGCGCTGAGCGCCAGCGTCCCGGACCAGCCGCGGTCGGCCGCCACCGCGCGATGACGATTGCTCGCGGCGTGCCAGGCCGCGTCGGCCAGCGCCGGAATGAATCCGAGGGCATAGACGACGAACCCGGCCAGCAGCACGCTATCGCGGCGCAGCAGCGACGCAAGCAGCAGCAGCAGCCCGCCCATCATCAGCATGGAAAACGTATAATCGCGGCGCGTCGCCTCGAAACTGTAGAGCAGGATCCACGCCGCCAGCGTATTGCCGATCACCGCGAAGATCGAGGTGTCGAGCCAGTAGAGGGCGACAAACACATACGCCACCGGCAGCCACGCGAGGAAGCGGATGACGAAATAGACCCAGCGCGGGAGCGGCAGATAGCGGTCGACCAGAAACCCGGCCAGCAGCAGCGCAAAGAAGCCGACCAGCAGCGGCTGCGGCCAGGTCGCCCCCATCGGCAGCACCGCAAACACCGTCACCGCACAGCGTGCCAGCAGGCCGAACGGCAGGCCGCGCTCGCGTTTGCCAAGCCGCCACACCTCCGCCGACGGATCGCGCGGGCGCAGCATGCGGTCGATAATCATGCCCGGACGTCCCGCCCCGCAACCGGCGGGCCGCCGTCATCGCGCACCAGCTTCAGCGACGACAGGCACACCACGGCCGCGGCACAACCGCCGTCCGGCGACCACAGGTCATTGACAATCACCGTCGCCTGCGCCGGCGGCGCCAGCGCCGCCGGCCGGCCCGGGACAGTGATGATGATGGCGTTCGCCGCCGGCTCCGCCGCCGGCTCACCCGCCGCCACCCGCGCCAGGATATCGAGCATCGCCTGCCGCGCCCCCGCCCCGGCGCCCGGCTCGCGCCGCGCCGCGCCGGCGCGCAGGGAGCAGCCCGTCGTCGCGGTCAGGTAGTCGATAAGGGTCGCGGCCACGCGCACGTCATACTCGAAGGCCGGCGACGCAGCCATGCCGGTATCGAGCCAGACCTCGGGCGCCTCGAGCGCGGGGGTTTCCGCCACCACCACCATCAGTTCGCCGGTACGCGCTGTTGTCCGCCAGTGGATGCGCCGCAACGGATCGCCCGGCCGGTACTCGCGCAGCGCGTGGAATTCCTCACCCGACCGGGCCGGAATGTAGCGCTGGCCCAGCGCCGTCAGCCGGCCTGCCAGCAGGTCGCGCACCGGGAGTTCGTCGATGGCGCGCGGATGCACGATCAGTTCCTGCTCCCCGCCCGCCGTCGCCGTGCGCGCCGCCATGCCGGCGAACCCGTACTGCAGCAGGCGCACCCCGGCGACGGGGAACACCCCGCGGCGGGGCGGGCGCAGTTCCGCGGTCATGCTCCGTTCGCCGCGCGGGGGCAGCAGGCGCAGCTGCCAGGCGCGCGGCTGCAGCGCCGGCAGCAGCGTTTCCGGCAGCAACGGCTCAACCACCACCGCCAGACGCGGCAGCCACATCCGGCCGCGCAGCCGCACACTCACCGGCGCCGGCCGGCCGGCCACCGCCCGGCGCGGCAGCAGCAACTCCGCCGCCACCCGCGGCCGCGCGCCGGGCCAGAGCAGCACCGCTGCCAGCGCATACAGCGCCGCGAGGATATAGGCAAAATTGCTGGTAATCATGGGCGCGGCAACATAGAGGAGCACGGCAAAGGTCAAAAAGACAACAGCCCAGCGCCGCGCCATGGCAGTTACCGCCGCCGGCAGCAGACGGGCCGGAATACCGCAGCCGGCTGCGGGCAATGCATGTGGCCCGTTCCGCCTACCGCGGCGCCGGGACCGTCAGGATGATCTGAGCCACGAACCGGATGGTGTCGTCGCCCGCCGCGCGCAGGATCAGCCGGTGCGGCATGGCCAGCTGCGCCGCGCGCTGCACATCATCGGGCGTCGCATACTCGCGACCGGCCAGCACTGCGAAGGCGCGGGCCAGTTTCATCATATCCAGCGACGCGCGCGGACTGGCGCCCAGCCGCACGCTCTCATGCGCCCGGGTCGCCGCCGCAAGCCGCACAATATAATCATGCAGCTCATCGGTGAGCCGCACCTGCCGGCACTGTTCCCGCAACGCGCGCGCTTCCAATTCCCCCGCCACTGCCTGCAGCGTGTCGATGGGATGACCCTGCTGCTGCGACTGCAGGATGGCGCGCTCGCTGGCCGCATCGGGATAGCCCACCGCCAGCCGCGCCATGAACCGGTCGAGTTCCGCCGCGGGGAGCGGGAAAGTGCCGAGCGATTCGATCGGATTCTGCGTGGCCATGACGAAGAACGGATCGGGCAGGGTATGCTGCTGCCCGTCGCAGGTGACCCTTCCCTCGCCCATCGCCTCGAGCATCGCCGCCTGCGTTCGCGGCGTGGCGCGATTCAGTTCGTCGCCCAGCAGAATATGGACAAAGAGCGGCCCGGGATTGAAGACGAACTCCTCCGCCTTCTGATGCCAGACCAGGCCGCCGGTGATGTCGCCCGGCAGCAGGTCGGGCGTGAACTGGATGCGCTTGCAGTCGAGCGCAAAGAACCGCGCCAGCGCGCGGGCCAGCATGGTCTTGCCCAGTCCGAGCAGGTCCTCAAGCAGCAGATGGCCGCCGGCGATAAATACCGCCAGCGC